>JAAUOZ010000012.1 GCA_012034655.1 Leptolyngbyaceae cyanobacterium CSU_1_3
AGGAACCCATTTTTCTCCCCTCGCCCGCTCTGGGAGAGGGGTCGGGGGTGAGGGCTAATGGCAGGCATCTGACATTTAATTAAGTCTGTCTACTTACAAGAAAGCATTTTTGCTGAGTATTTTATTAGACCTCTCCCCCAGGAGAGATCTAGGGTGAGAGTAAAGTATTTGTGCAGGAGTTCTATTTTCGCACTTGCTCTTAATTGCAGTTTTTGGGTTAGCGACCAATCGTTTTATTTGGTCACGCGACTTCCGTGCCGATGCGGCTGAATCAACGGAAAGATGACATAAATCTTTTGTACTATTTTTGCACCCGTGACAATAGCCAGCGTTTGATTTTTCTAAATGCTCGTACAAATATTTTGTAATTTATTTTTCTAGATTGAAAGTGTCGAACAGAACCGGACGATCGCACGGGCTTGATCACGTTAGGGTGGGCAGCAATCACCCTGGGACGGGTTGACGATCGTCGAGAGATAGCAATCAGATTGAGCCGATTTGAAGTTGCCCTGGCACGACGGCGGGTAAAGGTGGGGCGATCGCCCAAAAGGGCAGAATCAGGCGATTTGGGTAGATCTTCTACCAACGATGGCTCAGGGGTGGCTGAGATATGTTCTGGGAGGTCTGCTGCAAGAGGTGGCTCTGTAGCGTCTTCGATCAGGGTGAGCGGATGGGATGCTTCTGAAGAATATTTTATTACAATTGATTGTGTAGATGCTTGTGCAATTGGTTGTGTAAATGCTTGTGCAGTTGGTTGTGTAAATGCTTGTGCAATTGGTTGTATAACAAACGGTTGCATAACTGATCGGGCAATTGCTTGTGCAGTTGGCTGCATAGCTGACTGCATAGCTGGCTGCGAGATCGGTTCGACAAGCGGACGCACCATTGAGCGCGGGGTAGGTTGCACAGATGGCTGCACAAATGGCTGCACAGATGGCTGCACAGATGGCTGCACAGATGGCTGCACGATCGTCCTCGAAGGCTGAGAGCGGGGCTGAATTTGATCCGATTGGCGAGGAGGTAGCGATCGAGGAGCAGGCGAAGATAATGTAGATGGATTGCTACGATCGTAGGCAACTCGCAAATCTGAAACGGTCAGTTGTCCGGGTGTTTCTGCCAAAAAGATCAGAGGTACAGACACTTGATCGAGCCGAGATAAAGAAACCGATTCAACCAATAATTCTCCTTGATTGGGAGGTTGAATGAGACGAATCTCAGCCATTGTTACACCATTGGGGACTTGCCCTGTCCACGATCGTAGCGGAAAGTCTAAGGGGTCTAAAATCAGGACGATCGGCGGTGTTGAGTTCCCGATCCAATGCAATTCTAAGCGGGAATGGGATAGATTTGACAATTGAAGATTCTGTTGCACATTGGCGATAATTTGTAGTTCATAATTCGCCTGGGCAATGACAGGAACAGTTTGAACTAAAATAGCATCTTCAGCACCATTATTGGTGAGAATAACCCCTCGATCGATCGCGTCAATTTCTCCACTCAAAAGCTGCCAATCAGATGGCACATCATCTTGATCGAAAACAATAAATGTCCCATTATTCACCGATTCCACCGTGGGTGTGAATGAAACCGCACTGAGCCATAGCCCACCCGGAGCCGATCGACTAAAGCGAAGGTCGGCTTGCGTTGCATTGGCTGGAGCCGTGACCCTAGAAGCCTCCAACCAGGGAGGGCTTTCTTCTCGCTCTAGTCTAGTCGCGATCGCAATCTCATCACCATCGGTTTGCAGTTCATCTCCGCTCGCGTTCAACCAGGCAATCTCCCACCGAGGTAGGGCAGCATTAGAAGCAGCAATCACACCATAATAAAATTGCAGTAAATAAGTGCATCCATCTTTGCAATTAAAGCGTTGTGAAAGTGTTGCCGTTTGATTTGAACTATCATTCCAGCCTGAGTCGGGAAACAAAATAGCTGCGTGGATTGATTTGGAGCTTTAGATGTGTTCAGCAAGGTAGGAGACGCTAACACGACAATAGCGCGGCCCGTTCCATCCATTAACTTCATACGGTGGACTTGTCCTGCTGTACCCTGCCAGCCTATCGGAAGCTTGGTACTACACCAGGGTAAAAGTTCTATGCTAGTGGGTTGATTGTTAGAAGGAAGCGATCGCACCCTCAACACCTTTCTGGGGGGTTCACTCAGTTCTACAATGGTTGCCAGATCTCGTCGGCGCATTGCTGTGTTGATAGCTTGCGTGATTTCTGATAGCTGGGTGCGCTGGGGATTTTTTCCGGCACAATCAATGCGGATTGGCTTGCCATTATCTAATGCTAGAACAATAAATCGCTCAACGCTCAGGTTAGCACCTCGGCTTAAATCGATCGTGCCGTCGATCGTCGCAGGTGTATTGTAATAGCCAGAATAGCTCCCGCCTCCTTCAGCCCTAGCAGCATCTACACCAAAGAGTCTGCGAGTCGCATCATCTACGGGGGGATCGGAAAATTGACCGTTGGCTAACAAATCGCTGGAGCCACAGGGAGAAACAACCGCCGCGCTGGCAAGATATTCGCCTAACTTATCTGCAAAATCGAATTGAAATTCAATCCGTCCCAAAGGAGCAAATTCATCCAGTCGCCGCCGAATAGCATCACTACCCACACCAATTTGAACTTGCACGGGAACGGTAAAACGATCGGGTAAGTTTCGCAATCGAAACAGTGCTGCAAAGGGAGCGGGTTGCCCTGAGATGGTAGCCATGCGCCAGGAGAAACCGCCGTCAGTAGTAGATTGCAATCCGGGAGCGGTTCCGCGTGTGATGCTCCAAGACGCTTGCCCAACTTGACTTTGTAGCACCAACCAATAGCGAACATTGGGCAACACTCGCAATGAGTTTGGTAAAGTTGCACTGCCCCAATGGGTTTGATCGGGCAATGGTTTGCCAACTTTGACATCAGCACTGGTTAAGATTTGACCAGAGGGTTTACCATCGGCATCTGATTGAATTGCAACATGCAATCCGGCTAAGCCTGGTTGAGTGGTTGCCAGAGCTAAATCGATCGCTGTTACTTCAATTTCTTGCTCTGTCTGAAACGGGTTTGCCAGAGTTAACTCCGGAGAAACTGCAATACTACTAATCGGTTCCTGGCTGGGGGTGGCAACCGGATCGTCTCCAATTTCGCCAAACGCAATGCGAGTAGACTGAAATTCTCCACGAATTTGTCCCTGAGTTTTTCCAGAAATAGGAACCGCATTGCGAGGAAGTTTCACAGTGGTCAATGTTCTGTCAATTCCTGGAAGGGTGCTGAAATCATAGGGTATAGTAATTTCTGGTAGATATTCAGGAAGAATTCGTTGCTCTAGAATATAGTCGATTTGCAGTTTGATATTTAGCCGTGCGATCGTATCAGAATGAACTATGAATGGAACAATATAATATCCATTTTCAATTGCGGCATCGACTATAAACACATTCAGAAGCGTGGCAAAATCTGGAGAGGTCTGGGCGATCGTCGATTCTCCTAATTGAGTCCAAAACGGGGGTAGCTGACCCAATTTCACACTTAGATTGGTAGGAACCGATCGCAGGGTGAGTTGTTGAATGGTCAAAGTCGCGGAAGTAGAGCGTGTCAGCTTGAAGCGGTTGAGTGTCAGGGCTGGAAGTAAATTACTACTCGGCAAAGAAAACGGTTGATCGTTGGCGGATTTAATTGTGCCCCGATCGCTGATATCTACATAAGCACCGCCCAAGTCAATCTGCAATCCGGCTGTGGTCAGTTCGCTGCCTGCGATTCGGCCCAGGGTGCGACGGGCATGAAAGTCTACTTCTACCGATCCCGCTTGTTCGGTTTTAGTAGCGCCCAAGGGACGATCGGTTTGGGTGAAGTCCAATACTTCTTCAAAGAGCGTCTCGTTAGAGGCGGGAGTCAGAGTAATGGTTGCCTGCGTGACGATTGCGCCCACAGGTAAACTCCTGAGCCATAGAGTACGATCGCCTTCAAAGCGTTCACGATCGCCTACATATTCTGTGTATAGTTTCATGGCTGCTGACTCCCGATTTGCGTTGACGTTTCCGTTGCTAAACCTTTAACAGCAGCATGACTTTTAGTTCTTGCTGAATGTTGCGGCGTTTAGATAATTCCTCGATCAATTCACGCGGATAAACTGGCTCACTGAGAACTTTAATGCCCAATGTTTCATAGTCAAAGTGGACAACCTGAAGCTGAGTGGGCGCAGCAGTTGGCAAGGGTGCATTATTAGGATTGGGTTGGGGGGGAACAATCACAGCCTGTGGGTAGTTGATCGTTTTGCGCGGACGCATTTGCAGCCACAGATCATCCCAATCACCCCGACTCTTGAGTTCTCCAACAGTCTTAGATTCTCGACAACAGCGATCGAACCAGGGCGAATGACAATATTGATCATCATCAAAATTGTCATTCGGTGGTGTAAAGAATGCCTTCCAAAACTCGGTTTCTAGATCGCCCAAACTAGAATCATCGTCATATGGAATGTGATATTGCTCTAGTAAATCCTTGAAAGGCACTTTATAGGGTCGAGCGCTCTCCGTCGATTCGATCTGAATGCTCGTACCGTCTTCCAATCGGATGCGTTTTTCGCTGGAGTGATAGAGATAGAACGTCACCCACTCGGTATAAGGCTTATTACCATCTTCAGAACAGACCACTTTGAAATAGTCTAGTTGATAGACATCTACCAAAGGAAACGCTTTAAGTTTGTGATGAATTTCTTCTTCTTTACCCACACTGAGTTGCTTGAAGAGTTGAAGATATCCCGTTCGGCTAGGAAGCGCCTTAAACACTGAATCGAGAATGCTATTGAGAATATCTTCAAACGTTTTCCCTGCTAAGGTTAAAGCTTCTTCTGCCATTTTTACACTCTTGATTTGTTCAATTGCCTTTTGTGTTTGCTCAGATATATCCGTCTTGACTTTTCGCTGTAGCTCATTCCAATCTTCGGCCGTGATCAAATCGCCAGGTTTGCGATCGATATAAGGGGTTACGTTGGTTGGCATTTGTGTGGCTCCTAATGATTTAACTTATCCTGATCTCACTTCTCGCGATCTCACTTCAACATTGCTGAATGAAAGGATGAATTGTCCTCATCCCCCATTCCTCTAAACACTCCATCCCCACAACCATCACGGGTAACAGTCGCTTGAATTCCCGCTGCTTTTGCCTGCAAGACTCCGATCGCTCCTGGTTTGAGAAGATCTTCAGCCAATGCGGGCAAAGTTTCACCCCCGCGAACAATGGCTCTAGCATTCTCAAATCGACTTCTGTGATAGAGAATTGATAGGTCGTAGCGGGCTGCTCCTGCGGGTCGAGCCGAAACCGCAATCTCGTTACCCCAACTGCCCACTTGTTTCGCTTGCAATTCAATAAACCCTTCAAACCCTTCTTCGGCAAGATAGAGTTTGGCGGGAGTCTCTGGAGTGCCAGACTTAAGAAATTGCGGCTTACGAAAGGGAAGTTTAATAGGTTGCCAGCCGGGGGGAAGTTGGGTGACTTGTTGCGCCTGTATGAGATGGGAAGGAGCGATCGCCGGGGTTACATCGGGAATTCCCTGGTTGATCAATTTGACCAATGCATGGGGATCGGTGGCGGGTTCTGTCACCGCTTGTGCAAAGACTTCTGGTTGATCTTTCACTTGACTAAACCGTGCTTCATTGAACTTGCCGCCAAACTGTGGAGGCAGATCGCTTGGCAAGTTAACAGCAAAGGCTCCAGCCCGATGACTGACCCAATCAAAGGTAATATTAACCAGTGGATCGGGTAATGCATGGATAGAAGTAAATACCGCCGCGATCGTATCAGACGAAGTGCTAAAGTGGCTGACATTGAATACACCCCGTTCTGCACACAGCCCACCCGCAAAGCGATGTTGATTGAAGTTTGACTGGTTAAATCGACTGTCGTAACAATCTAGATAACGCCAGCGAGATTTACCACAGGGTAGGCTGAGTACAGTATGTTTGGGGAGTTCTTCGGCTTTCACTAATTTGGATCGAGTTGATCCAGAATTAATCTGTTGGGCTAATGAATTACTCTGAGTGCTACCCGTTCCAATCGTAACACCTGTATAGAATTCAATAACTGGATCACTATTACCCAACGCCTGACGAAATGTTACATCAAATAAGCGATCGCGGGTCTCAGAGGTTTCCGGCGTAGCTTGTTCTATAATCGTGACGGCGATCGTCCCCTGAGTCGAGATAGCTCGAAGAATAACGAGATTGGGAGTAGTTGAGTTTAGCTGTAAGAGTCCGTCAGATAGAAGTTTTTCACCTGCAAATGGAACCTGGGTCTGAATGCCTTGCACCAATCCTACTAGAATCTGAGAACTGGGTAGGGTACGGGTTTCTCCAGTAATTGAAGTCAGGATGGCTTGCAAGCCCAAGTCAGGGTGTTGAAAGAGTTTAACCGTTTCAGCGATCGCAACCACAGTTAAGAGACGAACTTGCCAGTCGATCGCTTCGTTCACCAGGGTGATTCCTACCGATCCCTGAGGCGATGTTATTTTAATTTTAGCGATCGTATCTGCTACACCATCGTTAGTAATCGTCCAGCTATTGCCGTGCTGTGTAGAAATTGATTGAGAAACCTTGACGGGCGGATATTCAATCAGTTCTAGATAACGCAATGGCAAAACTGCTAGCTGACTAGTCTCACTAACAGGTGCAGTCAGTTGGAGGCGACCATTCTCTGAGGTGCTGGCAAGATTAGGAACAACTGCATTAATTTTAGTAATCATCTCACCGAGAGAAGTTTTTTCTGGTATGTTGCCCGCTATATTTATTTCTAGTTCAGAGTTGTTAATTTTTAGTCGTAAAAACTGCCGCCTTGAGAGATTTACGGGCGAAACCAAGTCTATATTACTGACAATTTTTGCAGGCTGTGCGCTGTTGCCAATGGTGCTAGCTGGAACATTTCCAAATAGTATCTTTCGAGCATCTCTTTCTATATCCTCAAAGTTTTGTACTTCAAGCTGAGAAGTGCTTCCAGCCACAGCCGAGGTAATGGTTAAAAAGCTACCGTCATGGGTGGCGATCGCAGGGGAAATATTAGAATTCAACACTGATACGATCTGATCTAATGAGACTCGCTCTAAATCAGTTGCCCCTGCCGTACAATCGACGACGATCGCGGGTTGCCTTTCTATTGCCAAACGCAAGAATCGTGCAAGGCGTAAATCAGCCCCGTTTTGCAAATTTTTGATGCCAACTAATCGCGCAGGTGTTGCTGGTGCTTCTCCGCCGCGATAGATGCCTGGAGCGATTCCCAAAAGTGTTTCTAGCGCATCTGTCGATCGGGGTAACTCGAAGGTAATTTTACTATTGGTTCCAGTGGTGGGCGATCGTAGAATCAAATGTTTGCCATCTTGATCTACAACCTGATCTGCAACCTGATCTGCAACATTGGGAGCCAGTCGATCGCGCAGGGCAGCGACAATATCTGGCAGCACCGCAGCACGAGGGCGAGGGATATGCGGATGGTTGGCAAAATCGATTTCTACCGCCGCTTGCTGGTCAACTTTTATGCGTAATAAATTCTGCTGTCGTAGATCAATTCCTCGACTTAGATCGATTTCACCCATCACTTCAGCATGGGTTGCAGACGTGCCGATCGCCCGCTTAGCGGTAAAGCCAAACACCCCTTGAGCCGCCTCATCAATGACCATTGCTCGTGTCACAAAAGGTGGCTTTGAGCCAGGATTTAATGATGTAGACTGGTTCCACCAGCTATCGAGATCACGATAATCATCCGCAATTCGCAATCCCAATGCTTCGGCTGTGACTCGCAAAATACCCTGAACAGTGACAGTACCCTCCAAGAAAGTTCGTATATATCGCTTGAGGTGTTCACGAAATTCTTCAACACCTTCAAGAATTTCACCCTCCTCATTCCGACGCGGCGCTAACCCATACAGAGCCGCCAGCCGTTCTAAATCATGCACTTCTTCAGCAGTGCGATCGGCATGATCAACCCAGTGGGCACTCATCACCTCCGCCAATGTATTTTCAGCCGACTGTAATTCTTGACCAAACGCATCTACAACCGCATATAAAACGGGCGCTTGGGGAAAGAGGCGAAACGTTCCGGGGAGGTAGCTCAAAATGCGTTCGGTTTTTGGCATATTAGCCCTCCTGTAAGGCGATATCCGCCCGCTCAATGTCTAATACCACCCACCATTTCTGATTGTCCGTTGTGGGAGGTACAACGCTAAACTCACCTGCTTCAATTTCGCTATCGGTGGCGCGTTTGCCACTTGCCCCCACCACTAGGTTGCGATTGGGGTTGCGCTTCCCAGACGGGACGACCGATGAAGGAGCCGATTGCACCACTTGAGCGATCGCATTCTTCGTTGCTTGCAAATCAGTCGTTGTATTTTGAATTGAATCCAGAATGGCATTGACCAATATTTCGGTACGATCGCCTCCCGTTTCGGTCTGCCATGCGATCGCATCTACAATTTTGTAAGAAGCAAGATCTTTAACTTGTTTTAATGCGTTCAGCAATTCTTTGCCTACCGCAGGCTGACCGCTACTCAAACTATCTATATAACTTTGCAGCGCCGCAATCATTTCATCGACCACTTTTAGAGCACCATTGCAGTCAAGTTTGACTTTAGCTGAGCTACAATGCGCGGCTTAAAAAATATATATCTTGCAATCACCACAGTTTGCACACCTGCGGCACGAGTTTCTTCGATCGCGGTTCTCAGTCCTGCAAATCGCTCTGGTTCACTTTCGACTAATAGCACCACCTTGCCCGGATCGGAGCGCTTATCTAATGCACTATTTGGATCGAAGACTTCTGCTAATGTTCCGCGTTGTTCAAAAATCACCCTGGCGATCGCGGCTAATGTACCTTTGGCCAATCCACGTAGGGCGGCTTTTGCCCTGACTCGGAGGGCAATATCTGTCTCGTCTTCTCCGCCTAGAATGGTCGGCTCAAAGTTCGTAATACTAGCAATACCTGCGATCGGCTGGGCAATCGTATTAATCTCGCCCGCTTTTACCAATCCAATATTTCCCTTTGAGCTTTCCCCCGCCAACACTGGAATATCAATGCGCGTTTGCCCCCGTTGTAAAGTCCCAGCTTGAATAGTGACGAAAGTAATACCCTGAGCAGTGCGAAGCAATGTACCTTCTGGAATCGTGATATTCCCTTCTTCTACCGCCGGAGCACGGAGAAAACTCACCAACCCTTGAGCAAAGTCCTTTGTTTTGCGTGTAACCCCTAAAATAGCGACCACAAGATCTAGCGATTTGCCTGTTGCAGTATCAATAAACCCCGCTAGATATGCCTGATTAATCTGTTGATAAACCGTAGCAATCTCTCGCCCGATCGCTTCTCCAATCGTGCGAGTCACACTCCCGACATTAATATCCGTGATCGGTGACGTGCTATCAATTAAAAATAATCTACATAAAAAACACTTTCATCATCAGGTAATGTGCCTTCTTGCTGCCAGATGATGGCATTATCTCGTGCACTAAAGATATAGTCGATCGCCTTCTGAAAGGTATATCGCTGCGTCTTCCCATCCGAATGGGTGATCGTGCTGGTAATGCTGCGAATATCTTGGGCAGGCTTGGCCAGGCGATAGAGATCGACCTTGATATCAAAGCGAATAGGTTCATTGACAACCCCGCCCACCATTGCCGTGAGAATATCATCAACAACTTCTGCATATAGGCGATCGATTAAATTAACAGTGTCAGCGTTCACGGGGTGATGCCTCGCTCAAGAAAGAACGGAAAAACAAGATTTAATAGGGTGTCACTATCAACAGGTGTTAGAGAAATGTGGATATTCATGCAAGTGCGATCGCGGAGGTCTTGGCTCACCAGAACCGATCGTACTGTTTTAACTCGTGGTTCTGCTGCTAATGCTTGCAGCACAAACAGCTTGGCACGGTTGCGATTGGTATCGCTATTGAGTTCGCCAATCAGTTCAAATAAGCGAGAGCCGTAGCTGGGATGCCCTAAAGGAGCGAGTTCTCCAACGGGTGTGAGAAAGCGCAACAATAGAGCTTGACGAAGATTGTCAGCACCGTGAAGCAGGGCCAGATCGGCTTGTTGAGTTTGAGTTCGCACCTGAGTGAGCAAGTCATTGTCACGATCGCGGCTATTCTGGCGTTCTAGATTACGCAGTAGTTGTAAATCACTTCCCCAACGGTCTTCGTTCTTTGCCATGACTACCTGATAGAAAACTGCACAAACGGTTTTGGTATACTCCAACAGATGCGGTGTTGATCGACCATTCACCACAGTTGAAAATAACGTCGAGATTATCAGCAGTAATACATTTTTTATAACTAAAGTAAACAAAGAATGTCGAGGATTTTCAAAAAAGTTATTACCTTGTGTTTCACAAAAATTACCCTATTCCCAACAGCCAACTGATGCGATTTGCTGCCGATCGCGCTTCACCCTTACGCCGTTGCGCTTCACTCCCCAAGGCTTGCCCCTCCCCTCTAAACCAGTTCGTCAACCCTCGCCGTTTAACTGCCCGTGCGATCGCAATCTGAGAGGCTAGGCTTAATTCTTCTGATTGTTGCAGTGTCATATTGTCGGTGTGGCGACGGTAGTAGTAAAGGGGTTGAGGAATATGCCAAACCTCCGTCACCTCAGAAAGCCGTAAACACAGGTCATAATCTTCGGCATAGTTCAAAAATTCATCAATACCCCCTGCTTGTTCAAAGGTTGTGCGACGAATTAACCGAAAATGGAACGTCATAAAATCAAATAGCAATCTATTTCGAGAATAAGGGATTTGATGCCACTGTCCATTACCCATTTTGCTACTCTTTTCATCAACAACCCAATGATCGGTATAAACCAGCCCGATCGCAGAATATTGATCTAAGATTGCCGCCGTTGCTTCTAAGGCTGTGGGTGCTAGCCAGTCGTCACTATCGAGCCACCCAAGATACGTGCCGCTAGTCTGTGCGATCGCTGCCTTCAGGCTGGAACTCTACCTTGATGAGGGGCTGCCACAACTCGTATCTGATGGTTTAGAGCATAGGTTTGTATTAAAGAAACCGACTCATCTGTGGAACCATCATCCCAGATCAATAACTCAAAATCTTGACGGGTTTGGGCTAAAACACTCTCGATCGCAGCCGCTAAAAAACGCTGACGGTTATAGGTTGTGATTACAATTGAGATTGGAATTGACATTATCACCTTCACACGATTGTTCTATTCACCCATTTTAATTTGTCACTTAAAGATTGACAAATTACTATCGAGAAAGCTAGTTAAGGCGGCCATTGATCGACTATGAAGGGAGCAGCAGGTGGGCCCAAAATCGTCAGAATGCCCGGTGGAGTTGGGATGCGATCGCCCACTCGCACTAGCGATCGTCCGCCTACAGTCACGCCAAGACTAGCCGGAGTGCCAATTACCAAAGGATAAGGAACACCCGTTAGAGAATTGATCATCTGACAAATTGAACCCGATGTAGCAAGTGGTAAACCATTTGCGGTAATAAAGGGCGGCAGCACTGCAAGAATGACACCAGAATCGGGAACTCCAGTTGCCCCTGGGGTAATAATGACAGCAGCACCGATCGTAACGGGAGATCCGGGCATTGTGCCTCCTTTAAGGTGAGAATGAAGTCAGTCCTTTAATGGAAGTGTTCACCCCTTGAACAGTTGCAGACAGCCCGCCATTAATGGTTGCCCCCAGGTTTGCCTTGAGCGTTGCCTGCGTTCCTGCTTCTATTTCTGTTTTCATTTGACTTTTGATCAGAACATTTTGGCCTTGCAGGGTTAAATCACGATTGGCCTTCAAGGTCATAGCTCCGATCGCCTCGATCGTCACATCTCCATCTTGATTCATTACAATTTTGGTGCGACCTGCAACCACCGTTACTTTGCCACCACTTCCATCGGGCTGATCTAACTTCATCTCGGTTTTGCCAGCCGTTGCAATTACCGTGCCATCGGTTATTTTGACGGTTATTTTGGGTGGCATTTCCATTAAAATCTCACGAGGCAGAGCATTCGTTTGAATATTACGAATTGCTGTTTTGAGGGTTTTATTGTCCTCTTGGGCTAGAGGTAGGCGAAAGATCAACTCATCAGGATTGTTGAGAGGCGCACGATCGCGTTCGTTATACAATCGCCCAATTAGAATTGGCTGGTTTATATCTCCTTTAGAAAATGTCAACAACACGAGATCTCCGATATTGGGAATCGCTGCACTGCCAATATGAGAGGTCGCGATCGCCACACTTCGCAGCAGTAAGCCGCTATTTTTCAGGCGCACATCACAGCCATAGTTATCAATATCATCCGCCGCCTTGTGGGGATAAACAGCCTCAACTAAACCCAATTCGGCAATGCGAACCGACTCAAGTTCTTGTTGAACAATTTTCTGAATAGTGCTGACAATGGATGACATACATTCACTCCCATTAGACGAGACTTTGAAATTCGATCGCAGTTGTGAAACCGTTTTGCTTGGTGATGTGATGCGTTACACTCCGAACTTGAAAGGTATCGTTTAAGGCTTCATCGGGTACATCTTGCAAACGAATCGCATCCCCCAGCTTTACAGTTGCTCGCCCGATCGCCAATAGTCTTCCGCGTAAGGTGCGCCGTTGAATCGCAGTCAGAGCAGCATTAGCAGCTATGCGAGTCGCATCTCTAGTTCGCAGGGTCGATCGCTCTAACAGCAGTTTCGGAGCACCTGATCCCACAATGGTTTTAGAACTGCTAAAGTCTCGCGTCAGCCAAACCCAAGCCTGCTGATCGCGGCTGCCCCCCGGACTTTCTCCCCACACTTCGACTGAACTCGCTCGCGGTGGCGTTTTCAACACGTCTAAAGATAAAACTTGCTTACCATATTCAAAGATATGAACCACATTGCCGTTGAGAAACTTCTTAAACACGAGTTGATTCTCAGAATTGATATAGAGATCAAACCCGCAAAGGCCAGCCAGATCATAGAAATGATGATAGAGACTACGTTGCCCATCAATGACATATCCTGGAAACAAAATACCGTCTTCAGCCACAGAAATGTCAACAGAAGCACGACTGGCTAAATCTCGAACGATCGCACCTGCTGTTCTGCCCTCGAAGGTCTGATTAACGTAGGCTCGCAGCAGGGCTGAAGCGGCACTGTATCCAGTGATTCGATTTGTGATCAACCCTGGCTCAACCGATGAGATCGTGCCCTCGATCACCTGTGTCAAATCCCCATCGGCATAGCCCAATTCCAGCGTAACCTCATCCTCTTGTTGAGGTCTAAAACTTCCCACTTGCCCCAGCACCAAAACAAAGCGATCGCTGGGCATATTCAAGTCTAAGTTCACCAGCAAATCGACGATCGTACTGGCTTGAGGTTCACTAGTTGTATCAATGACCTTGCGCCCAATCGTTAATTTATATGCAGGTGTAAACATGACTCAACCTCACTAAGGTGTATAGACAAAACCGCCTGGAATCATTACATTCTGACCGTCTGGGTTCAAGACTTGTAAATCTCTAGCCCCTGGAATCTCGATAATCGTCAATCCAGGCGCTAAAGCCTCGATCGTGGTGGAACTTACACTGATAATGGTTGCGGTACGAATCCCAATTGAAACTGCTACCCCAGGAAGATAGTTTGCGCCAGTAATGGCGATGACAAATCCGCCACTACTCGGTCCTCCTGGAGGAAACACACTGATAATGGTCGGAGCAGGCAACAAGAAGTACTCAAAGCCCGGATTCAGGCTGCCACTTTGCCCATCAGGATTGGTGACTTTGACCTCAACTCCGCCCGCAGAGGGAGGAAGCAGGCGAGGGGTCGTTGCAGTGATTTGGGTTGGCGAAATGGGAACCACATTCTCAGCGGGAATTCCTCCAATTGACACAGTTGCGGTAGCTTGAAAATCAGTACCGATGATTTCGATCGGGGTTCCTCCTAATGAGGCTCCTCTCGCTGGAGTTCCGGGAGGATCGCCAACAACGGTCACTGTAGAAATAACGGGTGTTGGGGCATAGGTAAAGCTATTGAAAGGAGAAGAGTTTCCCGCAGGTGTATGGACGATCACATCTACCGAACCTAATGCGCCGGGTGGAGTCGTTGCAGTGAGAGAAGTACTACTAGAAACAGTTACATTTGTGGCTAATATACCGCCGATGCGTACTTCGGTTGTATTAAAGGTAAATTCTATTCCGGTGAGGGTGATTGTGGTTCCACCAGCAGGTGGGCCGCCTAGAGGGGCAATCGCAGTAATAGTAGAAACAGTCATTGCCATATTGAATGCCTGTAACTCGGCTTGCAGCTTATGCCATTCAGATCCATTGCGCGATCGGATATTGTTCAACATAGCAGTTGTAGTCGGATTCGAGAGCGATCGCAGATCTTTTAATGGATTCCAAATCATCGACAAGAAGCGATCGCGCACGGCTGTATTGACTAACCAACTTCTCGCAGTAGTTAATAGAATATTGCCATTTGCACTTTCTGGAACATGGGCATTGCCCCCTGCAACCACTTGGTGTTCAAAAATTCCCCACAGTCCATTTGCAAAGGCTCCTTCTACCCCTCTCACCCCGATTGTTTGGCGGGGGGCCGAGCGGGAAAGAGTTATTATCTCCATCTCTGACCGTTCCCACGCTGTAAGGAGGGGTTGAAGTTCCTGCAAAAACAGCTTCCATAAACTCTGCCCATCCTTCAATCAGGGCATGTTGATTGTTGTTGAGCAAGTTGATCACATGGTAGCCTGCCAAATCACCAAAAATAAATTCATAAGCAACTCCCAAACTAGAAAAGTCTACTTCCTTCCACATAATTTGATGGCTCATTTCATGCACAATAGTGCTGCGATCCCAATGGTCGCTGGGTGGAAGATTGACGCTGCCAACTGGCCAGGAGTATGCCACACCTGATAGAGAAGATCGGGAAAATGATAAACTTTCAACGCCAGTCCAAGCGCCGCCCGTAGTCTGAAACAGAAAGATCGACCATTCTCTGAGAATCTTCAGAAAGTACAGGGCAACATTACGATCGTTGACCGTACAACGAAAAACCTCAGGACTACTCTGAGTGCCAATAGAAGTTAGATCATAATCAGGAAAGTACTTACGATCGGCATCATCCCAGAATGTGCTCCAACCAAACTGAGACATTTCAACTCGCGCTCTCGGCAAGTTAAAACTCGAATCCGTCATTTCAAAGTCAATATGAAAATAAAAGTCATCATCTGGATCGAGATCAAAAATTACACCATGAACTTCTCCATTGTCATCTGTAAACATCGATCGCTTGGGAACATCTCCACCGGGCGTGCCTGCTGAGTGAACTTTAACGGGAATTTGCTTGGGTGCGGCAGAATCTGCGGCCGGCGACTTACTGCGATCGAGAAATACAAATCGAGCATGAAAATCGAGTCCGATGCGATAGACAAGTGGAGCCGTTGGAGTTCCTAAGGTTCGATTGTCATAGTCTGGGAAATAGCCCACTGTTCCATCGGTGGCTTTCCATCCTTCTGTTGACCATTCACTTGGTAGGGTATGGCCGGCATGGCTGCGCCCATTGGTATGAACTAGGAAGAAAATATCTGGCTGATCCTCATCGGGATCATTCAAACTAGGGAGATTGAAGAAAACACGACCATTCGCATCTGTTGATTGCGTGGTAAGGGTGTCATTAGAAATTGGATCAGAATCAGTAATATCAACATCAATCCCTGCGGGTAACGGTTCAAAAACATGGCTGGTCAAATTCCAGACTTCAAACTTCAAGAAAAGAGCCACGGTTGCCGTTACAGTGAAGTCTTCCTGCGCCAGAACTCCTGTAGTGCCAGTGAGAGTTGCCGTTAGTCGAATATTGTCGATCGTGCCACTTGGTGCACTGCCTCTGATCGTAACGATTCCGCTGGTGGTAATCGTGGTTGTTGCGGTACTGGTTGCCGTAAATTGTGCATTCCCTGTTCCGCTCGTTGTACTTAGCGTAAGTGTGATGCTTGTGCCGAAAGGTAATGGAGAAGGATTGACTGTAACCTGTATATCGGCATTCGTTCCGACTCTAATAATATCAATAGGTGCGATCGTGACTGTAATGACAGGAGCAGGAGGGGGGACTAGCGAACAAGCGATCGTCCATTTTGGATACTCGGCACAAGTTAACGTGGGAGAGGCATTGTCAAAAAAGAAAAACTCAACCCGTCGATTTGGCTCAAAGTCGCCTTCGATTGGAGGCTGGCTAGGATCGCGAGAAGGACTAGCACGCCTGCCCCGCAACAATTGCCCTTCGCCACAATTGAGTAAAACAGGGGGATTGGGCTGAATCGGCGGAACCGGAGTACTGTTTAACAACCGGATAAAATAGCGTCGAAATAAATCTTGTCGAGCAGTAGGATCAGTGCGATTTCGAGTCACAGCTAGATTAATAGCGGGGGTATCTCCTGCGGCTGCATCGCCCACTTCAATCACCATGGCAGTTAACTCAGGAGTGTTCCACCCTTCTAGGGTGTAAAGCACTTCCCATCGGGCAGCATCTGATTTCAATACTGCTAATACACTTTGTGTGCGTCGTTCAGATAGAAGTGTGTTGGATGCTTGAGTACCTGGTGAGTCTGTATGTCCCACTAGCATAAGGTTCGGCTGCGTACTCGGAATACCCAACCGAGTCAGAAGATCTCGAAACGCGGCTTTATTGCTGGGTGTAGGACGGACAAACGATCGAGCATTAGCAAACAAGATGGTCTGCTGAAGTTGGCAAACATGGGTTGACGGCACAACCAAAGAGCCGCGAACGGTTGCTCCCGCAGGTAGCGCTAGAATAGTTTGGATGCCACTCATAACACTTCAACCCTCACTGTAGTTCAACTTGCACTGTGTAAGTTCCTTCCTGAATTCCCTCAAAGCGATAAAGCCCGTTTTCTTGATCCTGGCTCCAGGTTGATATCGACTCACCGCTCGTTGTTTCTCCTTCAACTACCACTCGCAGGCTACTAAAGTCTCCCCCGTCTTCTAGCTCGACTTGCACTTCTAACGTGCCTAGTGCATTAACAATATTGTTTACCTGGTCAGCATTGGCTTGATCTGCATCTTCGTCGATCGCTTCATTAACAGTTTGATCAGAGGTTTGAGTGCCTGTTGGCTGGGTTTCGATAACAGACTGCGATCGTGGTGGAGCAATAAATTCTCGAAGCGTTAGAGCGTACTCAAATCGCTCTGGTTTCCCTGCTAATTCGCGCACATCCATCGCTTCGATGACGACTCGATCGAGCTTCGTAGCCGTTGCAATGTCAGCAACAAATGAGACAAGTTCAGCCGCTCGAAATTTTTCGCGCAGGGTTCTCAGTCCTTCCCCAGATTCGGTTCCAGTGATCACTCCGGTAAGGGTGATGCGTGAGATACGCCGCCCCAATTTCTGAAAGAAATCTCCTTCGAGGGCAGGAATGCTGTGCAGATTTAGAATTTGATTTTCATCTACAAGAATGTTCTGAACAAGCTGTAGTTCGACCTCACCTAGCATTGGTTGTGCCATCGCCTATAGTGTCTCCAGCTTTGTAGAAATTTGATCAACCAGTGAGCGAATTTCTGAGTGTTCCTCTGTTTCCAATAGCGTTTTTTTGACTGCTTTCAGAACTTTTTTCAGCCCTTCAATTAGACGTTGTGAGATCGGCTTTGGAATGCTGACAATCAGGTTTGCGATCGCAGGATCGTTGAGTTGTAGCAGCAATTCTCTTAGTGAATTTTCCAGTGTTGGCGTTGGTGTGGGCGCAGGATTGCAGCCACTTCTACTATAGATTGACCAAATCCAACGAATTAGCCTACAGGGATCAAGGGATTGGAAAAAATATCTGGCTTTTACTAAGCATGTTGATAGCCTCCTGGGATATTGGTTCTAAATTAAGCTGCTTTGAGGGAATTTAAATGCAAAATAATTGCGTCAATCAAAGCAAGCACTTCACCTTTGACTTGATCAACCGAGGGCAATCCTCCAATTACATCAGCAACACCCAAGACATCATCGATCGTGTCTGCTTCAGAGGGTAATAGATTTTTGGCAGTGTTGAGAAAGGTTTTGATTTTGTCTGTAAAGGTCGAAACCTCGCCTAGCCCAGGGATTGACCCCACATTCAGGTTGTTGATTTCAGTTTTGAGCTTACTCATCAAGTCTACAAGTTTATTAATCAGTTCGTTGATCTGAGGCACAATTGATCCCAATGCCTGAACTGCGGGTTTAATCGTGCCTACATTGCTGTCTAGGAAGGTTTTGAAGTCTTGCAGAACATCTTTAAGTTCTTCGTAGAGATTGGTTGCCATAGGGTTCTCCTTTTGGGGCTTAAGTGAGTTGTTTTAGCGAGTTCGATCGACATCTTCGCGAAACTTTTGGAGTCGTTCTAATAAACCACTCAACGGGTCGATAAACCGTTCTAGTCCGGTTGCGAAGTCCAGCCCAATATCTAATCCATCAACTAGATCGCCGACAAGGTTTTGGGCATCGCCCAGAATATCAGTGTCGAGTAAGGAAGCATCTTCAGGCTCGACAGGTTCAATATATTCCCGCAAGGTCAACAGGTATGCATAGCGCTGTGGCTTGCCCGCAAGATCTTGCACTTGTAAGTCATCAATTACCATTTGTTCAATTTCGGCATCAGCAATGATATCGGCAACAAATGGCAGGGGTTGCCCAGTCTGAAATTTGTTATTAAGTTTTTCGATCAAGCCTGCGGCATCTGCACCTGTAGCAACTCCAGAAAGCACAAGGCAAGTGGGTTGCCGTCCCAGGTTTTGCAGTAGGCTACCCGCCATGCCGGGAGGCTTGTGTTCTGCGAGAACTCGTTTTTCGTAGGTGTCGATCGTTTGCACCTGGGGCAATTCAATATCGTCTAAGATGGGTTGCATATCAGCATCAGGGAAAAGGGATTGACTGTGGCAGGCTTCGCAAAAGCTATAAAAGTGTAATGGGTTTAAGTAGATTTTGTGAGTTGAGGTTTATACATCGATTCCGTAGCGTCGGGCTTCTTCGTCTAGAATTCGTTTGATGTTTGTGGCCAGAATGTTTAAATCGCTCTCCATAGTTTGGATGGAATTAGGTTGTGCTTCTTCTGGTCTGGTTGCAGTTGTGTTGATACTTTCTGACTGCAATAGTTTATAGGAGTGAGAGCGAAATTCAGGGACGATCGCTTCTATAGCTTCACCCGGCTCAATGGCAACTGGAGAAGACATAGAGGGCTGGGTGCGGCTGGTGGTGGGGGCATTAGGTGCGAGGATCTGTCGAGGCTGGCTTGCCTGAATTTGTGGAATGTTTAAGCTTCTCAATACCGAGGTTGGAGAAGTCACCCCTGGACGATCGCGCTTGGTCGGTTGAGCAGACGAAGAGGGCTGAGAAGTTTTTCCATTCACGAGTTGCAACAGAAGTTCAGTAGAAACTGTTTTTCCATTAAGAGGCGTTGCCCAAGGCTGAATTTGATCTTTTTCAACCAGTTGAAATGGCTCTGATGGTTGCCAGTTCACGCGATGCAGCAATGGAAATTCAATAGAGTGCTGAATTCGTTGACTTAAGCGATGCAACCATTGTTGTTGCACTAAAGAATTAGGTTTATCGGGAATTTGATGAGTAGAAAAGGGATGTTTTTCACGATCTGGCCGACTCGATCGCAATAGAGCAGCGATAGGATGACGACGAACGGAATTGAATTGAACATTGACAGTTTGTCTGGTCAGGCGTGATAGAACTTCGGCATTGACTTGACGCTGCAAATGTGAAGCATGTTGCCAGGTTTGACGCGATCGCTGGATTTGATCTGATTGTTGAACTTGATCTAATTGTTGAACTTGATCTGATTGAAAGTTCAGTTGATTTTGATCAGCAGCAGCCTTTAATCTGGGTGTGAACGGTAAGCGAGACGTGCGTTTTTTTGGCGTTTGAGCCTGGGCGCGACTGGTTTCTACATGAGATTTTATCGATTGCGACTCTACAGTTCGGTTCAGTCTCGTAGCTGTTGTTAAATCTGATTCAAAAGAATGTGCTTCAGAATTGCTAATTGCATTGAAACAGTCGCCAAACAAAGACTGTGAGGTGAGTCGTAAGTCTATTGATGTAACCCCACTAACCCAATTACCAGCGTACCAGAAACGATGCCAGCGGGCGATCGCACCTGTCAAGTTTCGTTGCCAATATTGAGGAGCGTTGCCACTCGCCAACACGATCGACAACCGATAAAATGACTGATGCAGATCTAACCTTGTCATGGAAGCTCCTCTCCCCCTCTTGTCATTTCTAGATAGAGCAAAATTTGCCCGATCGTCATGCCACTAATCTCTTCCGGTGTCCAGCCAAACTCTTTTGCTAATACAAAACAAGCACGAGCTAAAGGCGCTTGCACAAGTTCTGTCAATTCGTCTTGGGGAGTGCTGATCCCACTGATTGAATTGATGCGATCGACTAAAAATCGTGCCAATCCAGCAGACAGTTGAGACACTTGATCAATTTTGAGAGCCGGTTCAACTAAACCTTGTTGAATAATCAACGATGCTGAAAGTTTTTCATCATCATGGGCGGCTTTTGCAATGCGCTGCAAATCTCGCACTGTCAGCGGACGCAACATGACCCGTGAGTGAGTAGAATCAGCACCATTGGAGCGAATTAACTCAGCCGGAATATCAACCTCATGGGTTAATGAACTGCCCGCCAAAAGTTCCTCTGCGGTCATTGTCATCATTGATTTATCCTCACGCAGCTTCTTTGTCTTCAACCGTGATGAACAAGCCCTTAAACATAACCGATTCCATCACAAAGTCATCTTCGGGCAGACTATAAGACCAATTTTCAAATTTGACTCCGTGAATCGTCAATGTGCTACTGGTGGCGGGTAGTGCAGGATCTTTTAAGTCCAGCAATAAATTAAACGAGGGTTGCGGGTAGGGTTCTGCTTCGCGGGCTACTAATGCCCCTTTGCCTAGTAGTAGCCGTAGCAGTGCGCCGTTAATATAAGCTCGCCCTATTTTGCCAGAAATATGAATATTACCGGGTCGGAGGGCAGCAGGATGGCGTTTGCCAATTTCATGAAACAGTTCTAATTCTGTTTGCACATAAACTTCAACACTAGTCGCCCGACCCACCGGGCTTAGCTGATAGAAGTCAATGATTTCTTGAGCTGCTTGTCCTTCTGGTTGATCGTCGATCGCCAGCGTCAAGGTTGCATCTGAGCCACGAAACACATTAGTATTTGCCATTGATAACGCTCCTTATCCTAAGAACATTGTGACCTTGATGAAGTCGATGCTAAAGGTCGGTCGCAGGGTGAGAATCACTTTGGCAATCCCGCGAATTTCTTCTTCTCGTGTTGCCGTCACATCTAATTCGTAGCTAATTAGCATTTCATCATCGACCATACCCGCCAAAAAGCCATTAATCGAACCTTTCAATGCTTTTCGTACTCGATCGTTATTCAGCAAGCCGATATAAGGTTCTGATGCCGATCGCACTCCAAATTTTGCATAATCTACAATGCGGCGAGTGGTAATCTGCCGAAATGCTCCGTCTTCTGTGGTGATGCCTTTAACCACCCGAAAACCTTGCCGTTGTTCTAGTGCCAGAAATCGACCTGTTACCAATTGTTCTAACTGTGCAGGGGTAAATTTAGTTTCTAACCCACTCACGGCGATGGTTTTGTTGGTCAAACTAATATGAGCATCGCGGGCACTAATAGCCCCAGCCACTGCTGCCGCCGCATAAGCGCCCGACAGTATAACTTCTTTGCCTTTGTCGGCAGCATCACTGGTTTTAATCCCTGGTGTAACAAAGATCATCCGACCATTGTTGAGGCCGCTTGCCAAGATTTGGGGAAGTTTTGCACCTAAAGCACTACCAGTCACCGCAATGCGATCGCGCTTGATTTTATCCGTTGAGGCGGTTTCTACATGGGATTGCAATTTGCTATTGATCGTGGCTCCATCACGTCCGGCTGCCAGAATAATTTGGGCATTTTCATTCTGCAACTGATCAAGTCCTAATCCATAATCGGTGTCATTGGCATCGTTGCTATTCACACCGCCTGTAAATTTTGTTTCATTGATCACCCCTGGTTTTTGCGTCGGTTGATTGCCAACCGTAGCCGTAACTAATACCGAGCCAGTCACCAAGTCATTGACCTTTGCCAACAGTTCGTTGCCGTCTTTGACGACGTAGGTTTCTTCGATCGCGCTATATTTCAGCGTTACTGTCACATTTGGAGCCGCATCTGCAACACTAATCGTCAGATCATTAGCCCACACACCCGGACTTTTGGCCCTCAAAATGGCCGCAATTCCACCTGCACTTGCAACATTATGAAACGCTTTTTTGGCCTTGCTAAACTTGCCCCAGGCGGCAACAAAATTTTCTACATCACCTGTATCTTCTGTGCCCGTCACCCGCACCGCAAACACCGTTGTTGCCCCATTGGCATAGGCTAATTCCAGCGCCCGTACCAGGGTAAGAGGGTGATTGGCAGTCTCCGGGCTGCCAAAGGCATCGTAGGAGCCAAACATTTCTCTCGCCTCTGCGTAGCTGCCCAAAACCGTAACCTCGCCCACCGGCCCACGCTTGGCTGTCCCGACGATTCCAATATTGCCAACCGTAATTGCCCCTGAAACGATCAGTGCTTCGGCTCGCACTTCAATAAAAACACCTGGCAGAATCAGTTCTGGCATGAGAATTTCTCCTGAATTTTGAACAGGTTAAAACAGAACTCCGAATACGATCGGTGTTCACTATAAATAACAAAAGACAACAACAAAAGACAACAACAAAGACAATACTGTAGCTAGCTGATCAGCCTTAGATAGAGAACGGCATTATTATCAAACTTGACATCACTATAGCTAACTCGAAAAATATCGTCACTACCCATTAAGGTGATTAAATCAGGAAAATTTGCGTTAGGTAAAGCCCAACGACCTGAGTGATAAGAATTTCCTCCTAAGATCACAGTTTGGCTCTCTAGGGTGAATGCATTTAAAAATGCTCTCACACTGCTAAAAGTTTGACTTTGCTCAACATTTTGAACGATGCTAGAAACCGTTACTGAGTTACCATCCCAACTAGGAGGCAGAAACGCGAGAATTGACAACCCAGACACCAATAAGCCGGCAAACCTGCGCCTCCGAATCTCTAACAACGGCGCAGCTTGATCGTCCCATCGCACAAGGTGATCCGTAACGGCTGTCGATTCTCCAAATGCACTGTTCACATCGATCGCAATGCGAGCAATTAAACTTTCTGCCCCCTCGCTATCGTCTGAATAAAACTCATACAAAACCTGGTAATCAGTTACGCCACTCCATGCATTTAAGGCTGGGTTAAACTCAACTGGGGAAGTCGATTGCACCCCAAAGCGGAGAAACCCCTGCGATCGCAAAGTCGTCTTGTCTGCATCTAAATTATTTCGTAGGAGAGCGATCGCTCCCTCTACTTCAGAGGGCTGATTTCCCCACACCTGAAACCGCACTACTGCATCAAGCCGTCCCCCCTTCAGCGCCACCACTGTAAAGCCGCCGCGAGTTTCGTTACCTCGCCGATTGCCCAACCCGACGGTGCGATCTACCACACTCACCGCAGAAAGATTGGGCAACGGTAGCCCCGCGATCGGAGGTGGAAGATAGCTTCTGAGCGCGTTTAATAAACTGTCTAACATATTGAAATCTCCGGCATTGAGAAGTGATTCTCCTGATAGTTAATAAGGAGAATCTATTGATTGATCAATTTATTGATTGATTAATGGGCCGATCGAGCACAAGTCAGCAGAATTGCTGATTTGCAGCAGACAAACTGAACTTAACCTACAGTGAATGATATTAACGTGATGCTAAAGCGCTTAGTCGGGTTCGACTAGCTTTCTAACCCACAGGTCACGGTGTAAAAATTATGATTGTTTTAGCCTTCAACAACAGACCCGATGCCGTAAGCAGTTGTTTGAAAAAAGTCAGTGACCTGAATTTACAATTGTCGCGATCGTCACGATCGTGATATTGACTATTGCCCTGAACTAGCTTGACTTGCGATGTTTGAAGCGTTTCAAGTCCAATCTAGACGGTTATCAAAATAACTGTATATAACTGTCACAAAAGTTTAGATATATTAGTTGTTCTCTACATACAGAGCACTTGTCTGTTTCAGAAATTGACTTGATGCTAATATTGATCTGATGCCAATTTTAGTCCTAATACTAGAGAGCGTTTTAAAGCTCTTGGTCTCGGCTGCCATCCCATCCAGAAATTAATTTTCGGCTAATAGCTCAAGTTCGTTACGATCTTACCCGAAAGACAAGGGTAGGCACGGGGCAATTTTCATGCCCCCTGAGCACACAAATTTAAGGCTGACAGACCGCTAAAAAGAGACACACGATTGCTCATCTACTCGCAGCACCGACTCTTGCTGAAAGGCAGTTTTGTAAGCTTGTCGAACTTGTTCAACTCGATCGCTACTATCAGCACTGAAGGGATAAAGCAAAATCAAAAGCCGCGATCGCTCTACAATTACTTCACCACTTGAGTTCCTAAATTGCCCCCTCGCAGTGATCAGCGTCAAACCATCAGGAAACAAAGGCGTGACTACACGATCGACAAACTTCTGAAATTCTTCATTGGTGACTTGGCCATTGTTTGGTTTTGATAGTCCAAAAAATAATTCTGTTCTAGCAAAATTTTCACCCTTCACCTGACGACAGAATTTAGACTGACTATTAGACTGGCCATAAGATTCAGCATTTGGCTGTTGAGCAAAAACTTCTAGTGGTGATATACCACTCAGAGCAATTCCAGTTGCCAACGAGAGACCAACGATCCCAGGGCGCATTCTGGCTTTCATAAATTAAAACCTCGATCGTGTACGGGTTGATTGATGTAACTCACCTGTTTTTGACTGCTTCGAGAACCAGAAGCTATGGGAAACTTCTGTAAGCAACCACTTATTAGAACTCGCACCGAGCAAGTTCGCGATTACACATAAAACCGACTCGTGGATAACACCAATTCGTGGATAACACCGGCTCGTGGATAGCCATGGGGTCATTCACTAGTCGGTTTCACGTTGCAAGGGATCATTTTATGCAGAATCTACGCTAGAAATTGGATTGTAGTCCTAGAAATTGGATTGTAGTCCAATGCGGTATGTTAATCCTGGTTGATAAATTCGATTGACTTTTTCATAGCTACGATCGACTAAGTTCTCAATGAAAATCGTCAACCCCAACCCCGATGTGATCGGAATTCGCGCACTCAAGTCTAGATTTAGCCACGAAGGTGAGAAATCGGTACTCGTCTCCCCCGGAAGATTAAAAAACGCACGACGAGAGCCGCTATAGTAGCTGGCATATAAATTAAACTGCCATCCGTTCGAGTCGTAGCCGATGCCCATGCGCCCCACCGAAAAGGGAATCAAGCCAAGCTGCAAGCCTCTTTCGGCTCCTGTTTCGATTTTGGCATCGGTATAAGTGTAATTGACAAATGTTGACCATTGGCGAGAAACTTGCCACCGCAACGCCGCCTCCAAGCCATTAGTATTGACCAACCCAATATTCGTCCAGCGACCCGCCTGAACGCCCAAGCGATCGTTTAGGCGACTGCCAAAATAAGTAAACTGCCCGGTGAAGTTGCGAGCAAATTGAACATCCATGCCTGCCGTCCAGGAGGAACCTGTTTCAGGATCGAGGTCAGGGTTTGGCTGCCAGTTGTGCACCGTATCAAACACATAAAGTTGATCTAAACCGGGATTCCGATGGACTGATACCCAACTCCCCCGAAAGGCGATCGCAGGCGATGCTGCCCACCGTGCGCCCACACTCGGATTAAGATAGCTGCCAAACTGACTATTAAAGTTTTGTCGCAAGCCCGCTTCGATCTGCAATCCTCTAGTGACTTGCCAAGTGTTGAGCGCAAAGAGTGCGCCATGAAACTGATCTCGACTTTCAGCTTCATTAAACCGAGCTAACTGTGGTAGCGTACTGATCGCTTGCCCATCCAGAGAAGAATTTTTGAGGTCAACCCCCCACCGCAATGTGTGAGTTGAAGATGTTTTCCAATCGTGTTCAACTCTGGCGCTAAGCGCTTGCGAATCGAGCTTCCCGGTTCTAAAAAATCTGACCTGTGTTGGGCCATAAGTGCTGAAGTAGTCTTGATTAAACGCCAAGGTGCTCGTGAGAGTCGAGTCTTCACCAGATCCCAGTTTTGATCTCAACGTCAGGCCCGCATTGACGGCATCATGATCTAACCGATCGCGCTGCAAAGGAAAGCCAAAATATAACAATCCGCGCCGACTGGTAATTTTAGAAGCATCTAAACTTAGAGTATTGCGGGCATTTAGATCAAGACTAAAGCTGCCAAAATAATTATCTTTTGTGGTGTCTCCATTAAACAATCGACCATCTAATCCTCGATTGGCCGCTCCTCTGGGTAGGCGATAGTCGTTTTCAGCTTTGGCACGATCGTAGCTCAAGCTATATCTCAGATCGCCCACAGAGCCGCCAAATTGCCCCCTATAAATCGATTCGCTAAAGGAGCCAAACTGCGCCAATCCATTAAGTTTGGGAAGCCCTGAGCTTTCTTTGGTGATGATATTCACCACGCCCCCGATCGCCTCTGAGCCATACAACGTTGCACTGGTTCCGCTAGAAAGCTCAATGCGATCGATCGCACCCGTCGGGATCGAATTTAAATCCGTCCCACCATGATACGTGCTGATATTGCTGCCAAACGGTCTGCCATTGATCATAAACACCGACTGATTGATCGAAGCGCCACGATAATAAGTTCCGGTATGAATATCTGCACCAAATCCGGCATCATTAATTGCAAATCCAGGCAAGCCCCGCAGCACTTCAGCCACACTATCTGAGCCTTGCTTTTCAATCTCTGAGGATGGGATCACATAAACAGGAGTCGATCGATCGGGGCTACGCTTTTCTTCGCCGATGATTTCTTCTGCGGGTTCTTCTACCACATCCGCATCTGCCTGACTGATCTGAACAGAAGTAGCAACCAGGGGAAGCTGAGTGAATTGCAATTCTGGCACTTCTAACAACAAGCTTGCCCTAGTCTCAGGGTGGGCAAATTCATGCAGTCGAGGAATATTGACCGCTGGTGTTTCTGATTTGGAAGACTTGATCTCGATCGAACTTGCACTAGCAGCAGACGCAAATTGAGCCTTCAGAAGAAGTGCACTCAATAACAAAAACCGTACTCTCATTGCTTTGTCTCAAACAACTCACACCTGAACAGTGCCCCAAGTGCTTTGGCAGCACTTGGGGCACTGTCTAAAACACTACTCCCACAGCCTATTATGAATGTCAAATGACATCCTGTAAAACTTGATCAATTTACACTCCCTGTGACGTTAACCCAATCCACTTACCAGGGGTTGCCAACCATTGTAAAACCTGCCCAATAGTAGGGATGGGAGAGCGCCTCATCCACTTCGGCAATGCTGGCATCGGGCAAAGGCACACCTTCGATCGTCCCCAATCCTTGAATTCGACCATCCTTGAGAAAAACCTCGCCCTTGATCATGGCTAATTGCGCCCGTCGCAGCGCTTCTGACTTAATGGGAGAAGTCTTCAGGTTTTCGTAGAACTTAATAATCAAAGCGGCAGTTCCAGCATCGTTGACCGACCACAGGCTAGCTACAGTAGTTTTCACGCCCGACAACACTGCTAACCCCGCAAACCCTAACTCTGCCTCTTCGTCTCCTAGAGCTGTTTTGCAAGCACTTAAAACCAACATTTCAACCTGGGGATCATTGAGTCCCAATTGACGAATTTGATCAAGTCGTAGCTTGTCTTCCCAAAGTTGAATATAAGATTCACCGATCGGGCCGGCATTAAATGAAGCATGGGTAGCCATATGAATGATGCCATAGCGCTGTTGACCGCGCAGGGTTTTCAGGGTCTCTAGGGTGCTTTGGTTATCGAGTACCAGTTGACCCCGCCAAAGCTTGGCCACCAGGGTAGAAAGCTCCACCGGGACGGCAGGCAGAGGGGTTTGCCCCTGGGTACTCTGAGACACTCCCATCGCCAACAGTTGAGAATCTTTGATATCAGTGATCAGCGTGTTGGTGAGGCTGAGGCTGGGCATCAGTCCGACGCTATATCGCTCGACCAGGTAGCCGCGACCATCATGGAGGGCAGCGATCGGCGTAGAGCGCAATCCCGCATCGGGCAAGAAGACGAGATTGTTGATGCCTCGCGCTTGCAGTTCGGCATCTACGGGAGCAATCAGCCAGCCATAGAGTTGTTGCGCTAATTGCAGATAGGTATCGGTTCCCAGGTTTCTCTGATTGATCAATTCGTTGCGAAACTCGTCGGCAACTTGCAGCACTTTGGCCCTGGTGGCAGTTGAAATTCGTCTCCGTAGGGGTTCTCCTTTGGCAGTGACGATCAAAAGTTCGAGTTGGTCGCTATCTTGGGGGGCGATCGTGCCAGGTTTGTCGGTCGTCAGATCCGCAGGTACAAAGCTGGCGTAGATAAAAGCGGGTTTAGCACCAGTGGCTTTCTCGACTTTTCCCGCCAGGGTTTGGGCATCGTCCTCATTCTTGCGGGCAGGGCTGAAGATGCCTAAGTGGTCAGAAAAAGAAGAGGTAAATCGGTCTTCGGGGGTGAGGTTGGGGTTGAGTAACGGCTGGTTAGCGATCGAGGTCTGGTCAGGAACAGGGAGCTTGCCGCCAGGGGGGTTTTCTTCGCAGTTGACGGTGCAGTTGTCTACAGTGGGAGCCGGAATATTGAGGGCGATCGCTGGGGAGCCGAGGTAGACACGCGATCGCTGGCACGAATTCGTAGGGCGTTCACCAGTCCGATCGTATTGTTGGGAGGCGTGTAGTTTAGCGTTTCACCTGGCGTGATCGAATCACCCGGATTGAGAATCGTGTTGCCTCGACGTAGCGTTCCTGCCAGAACTGCATCAATAATCACCGTAGCGTTATCTAAATTGGCATCTCCAGTGTTGGCGGTGAAGACAAAGGGAAGTGCCTGATTGGGGAGTGCGTTGGTTGAGAGTAGCGGATTGGTCGTCACCGTGGGAGGGGTGTTGATAGAAATAATGGCAATATTGGGAGGCGTTCCGGCGGCAGTGCCACCATTGGGAAGAACGGCAAAACTTCCGGCAGACAGGATAGATCCGCCTCCCACATTGATCGAACTGGCTGTACCATTGAGGGCAGGGTTGCCGATCGTAAACGGAGTATTATCCGCTCCACCGTCTTGTTGAATAGTGACGGCTCCTCCAGGGAGGCTGGCTCCGAGATCGCTGATCACACTTTGAGTGTTGATGGTGTCACCCGTCGCAGTTGTGCCCGTGCCCTGAACCCGACCGTTGGTTAAGATTTGAACAGTTCCCCCCGTCGGAGGTGCGCCGACCTCGATCGTAGCCTGGGTGTTGATGCTGCCAAACCGAATATTGTTTCCAGGGGTGGGATTTGTTGAAGTCAGGGTGACGTTTCCTCCGATCGCTCCGGCATCTCCATCCACATTGGTCGCGAGCGCAGTAGTATTAATTTCACCAATCACGGTGATGTTATTTCTAGCCGTCAAATTAACTGCGCCTGCTGTTGAGGTAAAATCTCCACTGCCGTCGGTTTTTATCGCCGATGCGTTGATCGAGTTTGCCGTAATGCTTCCTGCCAGCGCCGTGAGTTGAATATTTCCAGCAACAGGCTGAAATCTTAAGCTATTCACTGTCGTGGAATTGAGATCTCTAAAAGTAATATTTCCAGCGTTACTCGTGACGTTAATATTTCCACCAGAGTAACCATTGCCGCTAGCAATCACATCATTAACACTGATATCGTTGATCGCGGTGAGTGTCACGCTGCCCGCATCTGCAAATCCTCTTGAGGTGTTTAAGTTACCCAAGGCGAGCCGATTGCCTGTGATGGCGATCGCGCCACCCCCCCGTTTGAATGGTGTCATTTTGGGTTGGCAAAAACGACCGCCCCCGTGGTTGACGTTAAACTAAACCCACCTAGATTGAGAGCAGCCACGCCAGGCGTTGTCACTCCGGGCGTGTTGCCCACGATCGGATCGATAGTCAAATCTCCCGTCGCTTGCAAGCTAACATTTGCCCCAAAGCCCAAGGCGGCGATCGCCCCCACGAAACCGTATTCGCCCCATTGTCGGGCAAACCAAACGGAATGTTTCCTGCCGTTGCATCAAACGTGCCACCTGCGGGCGCATCGACGATCGTCAACGTCGTCGGATCGAGCAACAATGTTCCTAACAAACCATTGGGTGCTGACACATCTACTTGCCCTCCGAAGGTAAGGGCATTTTTGCCAGACACTTCTACAAATCCGCCTTTGCCAGTGCTACCCCGTGCGGAGATCGTGCCCAAAAACTGTGTATTGTCATTTGACCAAACAATCACGCGCCCGCCGTCGCCCTTCAGCAAACTATTCGCTAAAATTTGCGTATCGCCACTCACAAACGTTTGGGACGCTGAGGGAACCGTCCCCTTGCCCTGATAGTCGCCCCCAATCAAAATTGTTCCTCCCTGCCCAGGGGTTGAAGCATCAAGTTTTGCACTCAACAGCCCAACCTGACTGCCCAAAATATTAATAGAGGGCGAAGTCACCTGTCCGGTGATCAATGTGGTTCCAGGATTTGCCGAGAGCGGCACATTAGAACCCGTGAGTTGAATTGTGCCATTTGCATTGACCGTGATGCCCGTTGCATTGCTGAGGTTGCCCCCCGTCAACAACTGCGGCAGGGTACGATCGCAAATTTCCAGTCGTTGGGTGCAGTTCGCTCCACGGGTTGCACTTCCAAACTAAGCGGACTGCCCACCTCACCGAGGCGAATGACACTTTGCCCTGGCATAGAAGTAATAGTAACTTGTCCGTTGGGTGCAGCGAGTTGCCCTGTGTTGACAACTGTGCTACCCAACAGCATCAAACTATTGCCCACGCTGAGATTGCCAGCATTGACAATTGCACCGGGTGTGGTTGTTAATGCAAAAGAATTAGGAGTGCCAATCAGATTTGTATAGTCGTTGGCTCCGATGGCGCTAAACCATTGATTATTGATGCCAATACCAGTGGCGGTTGTAGCAGTGAATGAACCTGTGATATCTAATCGAGCATTTGTGCCGAAAACAATGCCAGCCGGATTCATCAAAAACAAATTGGCATTGCTGCCGCTCACTCGCACCAAACCATTGACGATCGAAGCCTCTCCTCCCGATACGCGACCCAGAATATTTTGTAGCGCCGGACTCGATTCAAAGTTAACAATTTGTTCGGGACGCACACCAAACTGACTGAAGCTATGGAACAAATTTGCGCCAGAGCGAGTTCCCCCAGTGATGTCGATCTGATTGCCCTGAGGCGTGGCGATCGTGCCCGTCCCATCAATTGCCGGAACAATTTGCTGTGCCTGAGCAAGGGTCGCCCCCGCCAGCGTCATCAAAGGAATAGCCAACAGAGAACCCATTCGCACGGACGATCGTGAACTCTTGTATGAATTTTTCTGGGGTGTCGTTGCATCGATTGAGGAATTTTGGGCAACAAAATGCCGCTTTTGCCGCAGATGAAACGTGCCCTTTGTCCATTGCACTTCGATCGCACATCGATCGGACAACCCTCGGCGCTTCAAGGCTCGATCGATCGCGCGTTGCGACCAGAGAATCTGCTCGATCGTGCGAGTGGTCGAAAGGCTTTGATCGTGACGGCGATAGCAGTAGAGCGGTTTGTTTATATGCCGAACTTCAGCAACTTCTGATAACTTCAGGCAGAGATCATAATCATAGGCAGTGCCAGAAAACTTGGGATCAATGCCACCCGATCGCTCATAGGACGATCGCCGCATCAGCCGAAAATGAAAGGTCATAAAGTCAACCAGCAGCCGCTCCTGAGAATAGGGAATGCGACAGCGACGACCATAGCTTGTGATCCGATCGATGGCATCGATCTCTACATAATCGGTGTAAACCCACCCGATCTGCGAGTTGCTATCTAAAACTGCGGCCGTTTCTGCCAAGGCTGTGGGCGCAAGCACATCATCACTATCTACACAGCCAATATACAGTCCGCGAGTTTGAGCGATCGCTTCATAGGCTGCCTTTGTCACCCCCTGATGGGCCGCGGCCACCAGACGAATTCGGCGATCGCGTTGAGCATACGTCTGAGCGATCGTCAGGGATTGATCCGTCGAGCCATCATCCCAAATCAACAATTCAAAGTTTGCATGGGTTTGTTGCAAAACGCTTGCGATCGCGTCGCCCAAATACCGTTCTCGGTTGTAGTTGACGATCACAATAGAAATCGGTGGGATCATGGCAGCCTTCCTAAATAGAGCGAGTATAGATGCAAACCCGTGATACATCGTATCTCTACATTTGGTAATGGCGCGATCGAGGATCTAATTGGATTTAAATTGGAGAAGTCTGCTCAGGATCGACCTGAAATCAGTTTTGCCAAACCCACTTGATCTAATAGCAGAGTTAGATCTGCCTGCAAAATTGGGTCAGTAGGGCGATCGGTGTAAGGAGTTGCGATCGCTGCAAGTGCGTCATACCAAAGCCCCGACTGCGCGTAAATGCTGGCACGCGCTCGATCAGACGTAGCCGCCTGAATTTGCATCATCTCTTCTGGAGCCAGTTGCACCCGTTGAATCCAAGCTTGGTAGGTTGGGTTCGCCGATCGCTGGTTTTCATGGGTGACAATTGAAACAGACCAACGGTATTTTTTCGTAGTATCTAGCGTCAATTCTGGGGCATCTAGCGGCATTTCTAGTTTGACAAGACCCGCTTGTGTAATGTCAACCCGCTTCACCAGAATTGGAGCAGCAACACCCTGTTGATGAAGGGCAAATTCCACGGGGGCACTCGGAACCTTAGAAACGTACCAGAAAAAAGTGGGACGCGCCTTCGTCGTAAAGGCCACATGATCCTTGGGAACCAGCAATTCAACTTTTGCCTGAGCAGTTTCACCCCCAGTTCGCGACCCTGCCCCCTGAGTGCTGGCTAATTTGCGAGTTTTGGGCAGTTGATAGCGCAAACTAGAACGCACAGAAGCCGCCAAAACAGGCTCTCCTAGAGAAGTAGGGGAGCGATCGCCCATTCCAAAATTTGCCGCGAACCTGAGCAAACCTGACTCCTGTAGGAGGAGCATCGAAGCGACGGCCAAAACCAAAGTTGATAATTTGAAGGGAGTCATGGTCTGCACGAAATTCTCAATATTTTTACGGAAAAGTAATTTCTTTGCCACTGTTTTTGGATACAAGCTTTGTACGACAGCTTACGGTCATTTTCACTGATATTTCAGGGTTATAGCTTAGAAAACTTCTCCTTTAGGAAACTATATAGTTGAGAATGCTTACATTTATCAGAACTTCGCTCAACAGATCCGGAGAGTGACTACGTAAATATTCGTAAGCTAGATCTCCAACGCTCAGATCGCCCCCTAAAGACCCACATCCCCTGTTCCACATCCCTCACCCCACCCCTGGGCATCCTAAGTGCAAAGAGTAGAGATCTTTTCCAGCGTGAAACCTTTCAAAAGCAATTCAGCCATGTTGAACTCGTTCAGACACAAAATTTGGCAATGGCGTATCGTGATGGCGATCGCTCCCAGCGTAGCCGGGTTGGTCATGTTGCTGCGGTTTACGGGCTGGCTGCAACCGCTCGAATGGTGGGCATTTGACCAATTGCTCTGCTTTCGCCCCGCTGAGGCGATCGACGATCGCATCGTCGTGGTCGAAATCCGAGAATCTGATCTCAGGAAGGTCAAAAAATGGCCCATACCAGACTCAATGTTGGCGAATTTGCTCGACAAAATCAGACAACAACAGCCCACGGCGATCGGGCTTGACCTTTACCGAGACTTGCCTGTAGAACCAGGACATCAAAAATTAACACAGATCTTGCAAACTACACCGAATCTAATCGGCATCACAAAAGCGATCAGCGACGGAAAAGGAGCAGCCGTAGATCCTCCACCAGCCCTGCAAACCCTTAACCAAGTTGCCGCGAACGATGTTGTAGTAGATTCAGATGGCAAGATTAGACGCGGATTGCTCTATCTCACCGATCAAAACGATAACAACGTGATCTCACTGCCGTTCATGCTCACGTCCATCTATCTAGAGCAAAAAAATATCACCCAAAGTGTATCGGAACAGCAACACTTAAAATTTGGACAGAAAACGCTGCCACCCTTTGAGGAAAACGACGGCGGCTATGTGAGAACGGATGCAGGAGGCTACCAAATTTTGCTCAACTACCGAGGGTTGCAGACTCGTTTTCGCAACGTTTCCATCACAGATATTCTCAGCGATCGTGTTCCCTCCGATCTCATGCGCGATCGCATTGTTTTAATCGGCCCCGTTGCCGAAAGTCTGCGCGACATGTTTTACACGCCCTATAGTAATGACCTTCGTAACCTCGCCAAAACGCCCTCCCAAATGCCCGGTGTATATTATCATGCCAACCTGACCAGCCAACTTCTGAGCACCACTCTCGACGATCGCCCCTTGATTACCCCCTGGGCAAAACCCCTTGAGCTACTCTGGATTGTTGCCTGGGCAACCGTGGGAACCCTGGGCAGTTGGCTGCTGCGTCCTAGCGGGCATCCCCATCAGTTGACTAAGCGGCGCTGGCTTTTGTTGCAGCGATCGCTGGTTCCTGTGATTGCCGTGGGTTTGGTAGCGGGTTCCTATGGGGCTTTTTTGGTGCTGGGCTGGTGGGTTCCAGTGGTTCCGGCTTTGCTGGCGTTGGGCAGTTCGACGATCGCCGTCACTGCTTATTTAGCGCAGCTTTCTGCCAGAATTCGCAGTACCTTTGGGCGCTATCTCACCGATCAAGTTGTCACCAATTTGTTAGAAACACCGGACGGGTTAAAGTTTGGCGGCGAGCGACGCAAAGCCACAATTTTGATGTCTGATATTCGCGGTTTTTCGGCAATTTCTGAGCGCTGCCCGCCCGAAAAAGTCGTGCATTTTTTGAACATTTATCTAGAAATCATGGCAGATGTCATTACAGAATATGGCGGTACGATCGATGAGTTTATCGGCGATGGCATTTTGGTGATCTTTGGTGCGCCCAATCAGTATGCAGATGATGCCCAGCGCGCTGTGGCTTGTGCGATTGCCATGCAACTGGCCATGGTCAAAATCAATCAACAGATTCAACATTTGGATGTTCCAAAATTAGAAACAGGCATTGGCATTAATACAGGAGAGGTGATTGTGGGCAACATTGGCTCCATCAAACGCGCCAAATATGGGGTCGTTGGCAGCAACGTCAACCTCACAGGCAGAATTGAGTCTTATACGATCGGCGGTCAGATTCTCATTTCTGAGGCCACTTTGCAAGACGTAGGCGCGATCGTTCGCATTGATGGACAAGTGCCCATTCAACCCAAGGGGTTTCAAGAACCAATCACAATCTACGATGTGGGCGGCATTGGGGGGCAATACAATCTGTTTTTGCCAAAACCGGGCGATTCTCTTCAGATCTTGAAGCAGCCGATTTTGGTACAGTTCTCTATCCTAGAGGGCAAGCACGTAGCTGGAGGGCAAAGATCAGGGCGGCTGACCAAGCTCTCGACCAAGCAAGCCGAACTTCAGACCGATCAGCCCATCTCTTTATTAAGCAATCTCAAAATGAACCTAGCGGACAACCCACTCCCCGATGAGACAGGAGATATTTACGTGAAGGTGACAGCGAGATCGAGCACCGATCCCCATACCTACCAGCTTTACTTCACGGCGGTTCCTCCCGCGATCGAGGCTAAGCTGAGGCAATCGATCGCCCCCTAGCCTAACGTTATAAAACGGCTCAAAAAATCTACTGGAGTTTTAAATTTTTAGCCTGATAGAGCAAAAACAGAATCGATCGATCAATCTCCAGTGTTCGATCTGCTATTCTGCTAAATTCAATTCTAAATAAAACTGAGCCGCCCCCACATTGCTAATAGCTAACCTATCGCTAAAAGAATCAGGTAGAGCGACTCAGTTCGTCAAATTGTGACGCAATCTTTGAACAGGTCTGGCCTAAGCGCTGCGCGTGATTAAACCCCACAGGAAAATCGCGATCATCGCTCCAACAATTGCCACAATTACCCCTGGAATACTAAAGCTCGTTGCCGTTAACCCTATTTGACCCGTCGTGAGCAAGGTGACAACACTGCCACCAATGAATGCACCAATGATGCCGAGAACCATAGTGCTGAGAATGCCCCCACCTTGGGAACCCGGATAGATCGCCTTCGCGATCGCACCTGCAATAATTCCTAAAATTGCCCAAGCGATAATGTTCATCAGGTTTCTCCAACAGAGATTTTGCCACTAGCTTGCTTAAGGTTTGATAGCAAAATGGTTAAACCAATCACCACCTACTAAACTAACCAGCAAAACTATATCTTTAGGTCGTAGTATATCCCTCGAATTGCAATCTCTCAACAAATAGAAATGTTAATTATTATCACTAATTTTCTAGTAGAAATGCTCAGCAACCTAGCCGAAGTTACCAAAAGTACTCATTGTGATTTACGGCAGGGCTGTGGTGAATGTGGTAAATTTTGTGCCTCTACGATCGAACTCAACTTTGCAAGTTTGTCCAGATAAAACTTGTGAATAATAGAGTTAAAAGGGGTTTCTTTCTACTAGATTCACACAATTAGTAGTCATATAAAACACATATCTCAAAGATAGAATCGCTTTATTTTGTTATTCAAAGAAAATCTCCAATCTAGGGTTTTCAAAAGTTTCAGAAGTTTTGTCAGCTAGTCAGGAGCACAGCATGCCCTGCCGTGCTCTTAGCGAGAGTAAATTATTTGTCTGCAAGCCCCTCAGCTTGTAAGAACAAACCTTGGCAGGTTAATCGCTGAAATAAAAGTTGACAGAAATTCTCATAATGGAAACTTGTATAATACAAATGTCCTATTTTGCTCAGGCTGCCTCGCTGAAATAATGATTCTACCGCTCAAGAATTGGGTCGAAACACACGTTCAGACTGCTGATAATAGTACAAACGCTTCAAAATGGCAATTGCTGAAAAGTTGAGGATTTACTTGACAATTTGACGACCGACCGGATTCGATTCAACCTTGCTTGAAGCTAACATTACCCCCACGTCTTATACGGTTTTCCTCCCTAGTTGACTGGGTTTGGGCATCGTTAGATTAGGGAAACAAAATACAAAAAAGTTTACGTGTTCAAGCACCCGTTCTACTCGTCGGTTAATCGAGTGGAGGCTGACACAGCTTAGGAGAAAGTCTCAATGTTTGAATATTTCACAGAACAGGCGATCGCTGCCATCATTTACGCGCAAGAAGAAGCCCGTCGCCTGAGACAAAATTCTGTTGGCACTGAGGCGATTTTGTTGGGCTTGCTCAGACAGCAAGATACGATCGCTCGATCGGTTTTAACAGAAGCAGGCGTGACTCTGCCATTTGCTCGTCAAGAAGTTGAAAAAATTGTGGGCCGTGGGGCTGGCTCATCCCTGGCAGACCTTCCCTTCACGCCCAAAACGCGAGTGCTCTTCGATCACGCCTTAGACGAAGCCCGCCAGCTTGACCATCGCTACGTTCATCCCGAACATTTGCTGTTGAGTCTTGTTCAAGACAACCAGGGCGTAGGAGCCAGAGTATTGACCAATCTAGGAGTCAATCTCGCTCAGATTCGCCTAATGATTATCCGCACTCTTGGAGAAGTGGCGGCCGTTCCGGCGGGTCGCCTCCCCCAAAGCAGCGCCCAGAGCCGTCCTCAACGGACACCCGGCTTAGATGAATTTGGCACAAATCTGACCCAGAAAGCAGCCGAGGGCAGACTCGATCCGGTGGTGGGTCGGCAGAAAGAAATCGATCGTGTGATTCAAATTCTCGGTCGCCGCACCAAACACAACCCCGTTTTGCTAGGCGAGCCTGGCGTAGGCAAGACGGCGATCGCTGAAGGTTTGGCCTTACGAATTTGCAATCAGGATGTCCCTGAACTGCTGCAAGGTAAGCAGGTGGTCAGCCTCGACATGGGCAGTTTGCTCGCAGGAACCAAGTTTCGCGGCGAATTTGAAGAGCGCCTGAAGCAGATCATGGAAGAGATTCAGCAGGCGGGCAACGTTATTTTGGTGATTGATGAAATTCACACCCTCGTAGGGGCGGGCGGTGTGGGGGGCGGCATGGATGCAGCTAATATTCTCAAGCCAGCCCTGGCTAGAGGCGCACTGCAATGCATCGGAGCCACCACCTTAGATGAATATCGTCAATATATTGAGCGAGATGCGGCTCTAGAAAGACGATTTCAACCCGTCACCGTTGGCGCGCCTAGTGTCGAAGAAACGATTGACATTCTCTACGGCTTGCGCGATCGCTACGAGCAACACCATCAACTCACTATCAGCAATGCTGCGATCGAAGCGGCGGCCAAGCTTTCAGATCGCTACATTAGCGATCGCTTCTTACCCGACAAGGCAATCGATCTGATTGATGAAGCTGGTTCTCTGGTGCGCTTGAGATCGACGCAGCGATCGGCGACTAGAGACCTCAAAAAAGAGTTGCGCGACATCACCAAAGCCAAGCAAGCTGCCGTCACAGCCCAAGATTTTGAAAAAGCAGGCAGCCTGCGCGATCGAGAAATTGAACTAGAAACCATGCTGGTAACTGGGGAGAGCGGCCAAATAGACAGTTCTGCAAAGCGCACCCCCTCTGTGTCTCCAGTGGTGACAGAAGAAGACATTGCTCAGGTGGTCTCAGCCTGGACGAGCATTCCGGTAAATCGCCTCACCGAATCAGAGTCGGTGCTGTTGTTGCACCTCGAAGACACCCTGCACGAACGCATCGTGGGACAAAATGAAGCCGTGACAGCCGTCGCACGATCGATCAAACGGGCGCGAGTTGGGCTGCAAAGTCCCGATCGTCCGATCGCCAGTTTCATCTTTTCTGGGCCCACGGGCGTAGGCAAAACAGAACTTGCAAAAGCTCTCGCTGCCACGGTTTTCGGCTCCGAAGCAGCGATGATCCGTCTGGATATGTCCGAGTTTATGGAGTCGCACACGGTTTCTAAGCTGATTGGCTCGCCTCCTGGCTATGTGGGCTACGACGAAGGCGGGCAACTAACCGAGGCAGTTCGGCGTAAACCCTACACGGTGATTCTGTTTGACGAAATCGAGAAGGCGCACCCCGATGTCTTCAACATGCTGCTGCAACTGCTGGATGAAGGTCGGCTGACCGATGCCAAAGGTCGCACGGTTAGTTTCAAGAACACACTGCTGATCATGACTTCTAATGTCGGCTCTAAGGTGATCGAGAAAGGTGGCTCAGGGCTGGGCTTTGAAGTGACAGGCGGCTCGTCTGAAGCGGTGCAATACAATCGGGTACGATCGCTGGTTAATGATGAGTTGAAAAATTACTTCCGTCCAGAATTTCTAAATCGGCTGGATGAGATCATCGTCTTCCGGCAGTTGTCTCGCGAGGAAGTCACGCAAATTGCCGATCTGCTGCTCCAAGAGGCAGCCCATCGCTTGAGCGAGCAAGGCATTCACCTGCAAGTCAGCGATCGCTTCAAGGCTCAAGTGGTCAACGAAGGTTACAGTCCCAGCTATGGGGCGCGTCCTCTGCGGCGGGCGATCGCTCGTCTGCTCGAAGACAGTCTTGCTGAGGCCTTCCTGGCGGGGCAAATTCAGGCGGGTGATACGGCGATCGTTGATGTCAATCCAGAAGGTCAAACTGAGGTCAAGGCAGAAAAACCACGGGTTGCGGTGAGTGTGGGGTAGAGAGCAGGGATGAAGGATGAGGGAGCAGGTCAGCCAGACCTTTTCCCGATTCCCTCGGACGATCGCGCCTTAATTAATTGACAACTGCCCCCTGCATCACCAATTGACCTGCCGGGACAGGGGGAGCAGTGCTCGACTCGGTCGTGATCAACATCTGAGCAACTGCCCCACGACAGCCTGCATCTGGTGGAGAAAGGCGAACCGTTGAACCCGTCGATCGCGATGTGAATTGACCACAATAGAGCGGCTTTGAGTTTGCGTCAGGCATAGCCCAGAGACGATAAGCCTGCCCCACAGGCAATTCTGGTAGGTTTTGCACCAGCACCACGATCGCATCCTGACTCGAATTGACTACCAAGCTACCCGACGCGCTGGTTGCGTTCTCAGTCCCCTGGAGGGCATAGGCGACAATGCTAGGGTTTTCGAGGGCCGTCACCAGTGCTTGCGTATCTTGAACTTCTCGCCTCAGGCGCAAATTGTCAGCCAGGAGAGCGATCGTGGTCATGGCGGCAAGGGTTCCTCCTACCTGTAGCCACAAATTGCGACGAGAATGATCAGCCGATCGGGGTGTGTCTGCACGCAGAGCACGATCGAAGGGCAGCACATTGCTGGGTGGCGGGTCAACCTGTTCTAGCTGCTCAAAGAGGCGATGCTTGAGATCTGGGGCGATCGAAATCTCGTCTACACCATAGGAAAGGGCAGCAACCGAAGCTTCTAGTTCGGCAAGCTCGACTGCCAAATCAGGAGATGCGGCAACCTGTTCTTCTACCCAACGGCGCTGCGATTCGTCTAGCAGTCCGAGGGCGTACAGGGGAGCCAGTTCACAAAAACAACGGTCTTCGGCGTTCATTCTACGATCGTGATTAATACTATTATCCTAGCTTGTGAAGTTTCTGGAAAGCGGAATGGGCAAAGGATCGTGTTGAGAGTGCGATCGATTTCTATTTGGAGTCGTTCAATTACTCCGTTCTGACCAGTAGTACGCTCAAAGGTTCCATCTGGTTCTCATTGTCTCATTAATGTGAGTGGGGAATTGGGCGAAGACATTGTGTATTCATCAGGGCGCGGCAACAAGATTGCAGAGGATGCGTCTTGTGGATCATCGTGCCATTGAGCATGACGTTTTAGTTCAACTATTCAACCCTATTCTGCGATGAGATATTTAATGCTTTTAGTGCTGCTCGGTTTGCCTGTCACAATTAATGCGTCTGCGATCGCTCAAACCAACAATCCTTCTTTAGACGCAAAATTTAAGGAAATTGAGGGGCTGAGTCGGGCCAAAAATCTGGCTCGGCAAGCGGCGGAGGCAGCTAATGGTGGGCTAGAAATTTACCGAGCGGAATATTCGATGCACGGGTTTGCAGCAAGATCGCCCTACCGCGATCAAGGAGATGCCTGGGTCTTTACTTTCAAGGGCGGTATGCCTGGGTCTGAAACATTGAACATTGAGAGTGAGATCCGGGTAGGTAAGGCGGATTTTGCAACAACAGTGCTCTACAACGGGGTGATTCGTCGGTAAGGGGCGCAATCAATTGTAGCCAGAGGATTTTAACCACACCCTAGGGTGTGGACAAGTCTAGGTTTTATTGAATCCTCGATCCTTAGGGTGGATACATGACTTGTCTGCAAGTCTCTATCAAGTCTCTATGTAAATGCCAGGACGATCGTTTTCCTAGAGTCAGCCCCAAAAAATCAAAGCTAGCGGGTGAATCTTAGCAACATGAGATACTAATTGTGTTGTGATTAAGCATAGAAAATGGCTGACTCTGCGATCGTCTTTGGCAGCATCAATCTAGATTTGGTTGCCAGAACACCTCGACTACCCAGGGCTGGGGAGACACTTTTAGGACACAGTTTCTCAACCATTCCGGGCGGAAAAGGAGCCAATCAGGCCGTTGCGATCGCTCGCCTGGGAATATCAACGACCATGGTGGGTCGAGTGGGTGGCGATCAGTTTGGTCAGCAGCTTTTGAGCAGCCTACAAGCAGAAAAAGTTCATATAGAAGATGTGTTAATTGACAATTCTGCGAGTTCTGGCGTGGCGATGATTGCAGTAGACGATCGTAGCGAAAATCATATTATCGTGATTGCTGGAGCGAATGGAAACGTCAACGACGACGATATTGAAAGATTAATTCCCCATCTAACGCCGGGCAGTCTTTTGTTATTACAGTTAGAGATTCCACTGGCAGTGATCCGGTTGGCGGCTCAAGCTGCCAAAACAGCAGGCGCAATGGTGATTCTCGACCCAGCCCCGGCTCGATCGGACATTCCTAGCGACCTTTATCCCCTGATTGACATCATCACCCCAAATATTGTCGAAGTCGAACAACTCGTTGGGTTTCCGGTCGAAAGTCCGTCTCTCACATCCGAAGCGGCCAGTGTATTACAACAGCGAGGGGTGAAAACTGTGCTGATCAAATTGGGGGAGAATGGTGGATTTTGCGCCACGCCCGAAGAAGCCTTTTTCTTTCCGGTCTTTCGAGTGGAGGCGATCGATACCGTTGCGGCTGGAGATGCTTTCAATGGTGGACTCGCGGCTGCCCTTGCCGAAGGATATTCGATTCGAGAAGCCGTCACCTGGGGGGCAGCGGCGGGGGCGCTGTCTGCCACAAAATCAGGAGCGCAGTCTTCGTTGCCCGATCGTCAGACGCTCATGGAGTTTCTAGAGCAACGGTTGGGAGGTGAAGCGTGAAGCGGTTTGACTGATGCCATTTTGGGCTTTAGAGGGGCAATTTTAGAGTCTAGTTCTTTGCTAGAAATCTCCTTAGAGATAGGGTTGCGGGCAATAAAAGGTCAAAGCGGTACTTCCATATCGTTTTTGACGACAAATTTCTAACCCGGAAATCTCAAAATTTAGACCATCAGAATTATGTTCAACTGCCAACTCTCCAGTGGGTGATAGAAGTTGATGGTGGACGATCGCCGTCATCACAGGTTGATATAGCCCACTTGCATAGGGTGGGTCAAAATAGATGCGATCGAACTTCCGTCCTTCTAGCTTTGCCAACTGTTTCACCACATCGCCGCGCAAAATTTCAAACCTCTGCTCTGCTTGGGCAACTTGCTGCCAATTTTGCTGAATGACGGCACAAGCTCGATTCGATTGTTCAACACCGACGACCACCGCAGCGCCACGACACAGCGCCTCTGCCCCCATCGATCCGCTCCCTGTGCACAGATCTAGCCAGTTAGCCTCTGCGATCGTGCCTTGCCAGATATTAAACAGCGCCTCGCGAACTCGTGCGATCGTGGGGCGAGTTTCTGTCCCTGGTAGGGTTTTGATCAATCGATTGCCATAAATCCGCAGACTCATTCAAGAAAACTCATTAATTATCGACTGCTGACCAATGCTTGAGCATTCACCTGGGCAACGAAGTTAGAAAGAATTTGTAACCCGTAGGTAGATGACTTTTCGGGATGAAATTGGACGGCTACAAGATTATCTTTTGTAATGGCAGCAGTAATAGTTTGAGTCCCATGAGTGACCGTTGCCGATTGCACTTTTGTATCACAAGGGGCAACATAATAAGAATGCACAGAGTAGACCCAAGGGTTCTCCGGAAGCTGCTTCCAGAGAACGCAGTCAGGCTGTGTAAACTGGAGTTGATTCCAACCCATGTGGGGAATTGTGATGCTAGGTTCGTGACGAAATCGCTTTACCTGACCGGGGATTATACCCAATCCGGGTTCTGTGCCTTCTTCGCTGGCATCAAACAACAGTTGTAAGCCGAGACAGATACCCAAAAAGGGTCTGCCGCTAGAGATTGCGTCTCGAATGGGTTGTTCAAGCTGGCGCGATCGCAAGTGCTGCATTGCTGGGTCAAAAGCGCCCACGCCGGGGAGAATGATCGCATCTGCTTGGGTTATTTCTGTAGGGGAATCTGTAATATTTGGAGTTGCACCTGCCTGTTCTAAGCCTTTGCAGACAGAGTGCAAATTGCCCATATCATAATCAATGACAGCGATCACAGTCATACTTACAGATTCTCCACAGCGTTTACTATTTAGATTGTAACCTTTGCTATGGTGCAGAAAATTCTTTTCACGTCCTTCGACACTTGGCGATCGCATCAATTCTCTAACTCTTCAGATGATTTATTAGATCTGATGATCAAAAGAAACTTGCTGCCTGAACATTGCTATTTTTTGAGAAAAGTTATCGTTGATTTTGATCTTGCACCCCAACACGTCATTTCTACAATGGTGCAACTAGAGCCAGATATCACTATTTGTTGTGGCATGGCAGAAGGGCGGACGGAGTTATCGATCGAGTCTCATGGTAAGTTTCGAGACGAGCAATTAGCAACTCAATTGAATCTTGAACAACTCCTTGAAGGAACGATCGCCACCCAGATCAGCCATGATGCAGGCAACTTTGTTTGTAATCATCTTTATTACTCAGTGTTGAAATATATTCAAACAGCAAAGTTAAATCATCACTGTCTATTTTTGCATATACCTATGTTGAGCGAGAAAAATATAGACACGATCGTGCAGGATTTTTTGACGATCGTCGAACGAATTAATATCAGAGCAAATTTGATCTGATTGGCATTTATGATAAAATCCGCTCACTCTTCGTTGACTTTACGCCTGATAATGTTCTCATTTTTGACAGCTTTGACTCTAGCTCAAGTCCCTGCAAATCTTCCGCCCAAAGAGATTATTAAACTTCAAGAAGTTCGCGCCCTACCGGGACAACTTGACTCAGTGTTGGTATTCAACAGCAACAGCCCCGAAGTTGTGCAAACAGAAGGAATTTTACTGTCTACCTTTCCCCCCACGGGTAAACAAGTGCCCTCTGCTCACCTCGATCAGGCATTTGTAGGCCGGTTTGACATCTTTGCACACCACATCGCCAAAGCACTGACACCCCAAGATTTGCGAACGTTATATCTCGGCATTCTGTTACACAACCCTGGACAAGAACCTGTCACCGTTGATATCTTGCAAGCTGCTAGCTACCTTAGCCAACCTGATGCACCCTTTGTTGAGTTGCCTTCGTTTATCGAGAACCCAACCGGAAATGTATTTGCTGGGCCCGGTAGTCGGGCGATGAGTGATGTGTTGCGCGGCGATCGTCAAGATATCTTCCCAGCGCAGATCATCATTCCGCCCGGAGAGAGCCGCATGGTCTTGAATTTGCCGATTCCAGTCAAGCCGCTAATGCCACCATTGAATGGTCGATCGACGCTAATGCGACTTCGTAGCACAGGCAAAGTGCATATCGCCAGTTTGGGAATGTTCGCCAAAAATAATCCTGATGGTAATGAACGTGCACCCAGTCTGCAAGAATGGCAAACCCTTCTCGATCGAGGCAATTTAGCAGAGCCTCGCGACAAGCCTGCTACCCCCCTTTCTCAGACGGCAGGCGCGTTTGCCTATGGGCGCGTAGCGGGGGTGGGCATAGGGTCGCGGTGGGTAGGTCAATGGTAGATGGGGGAAGCGATCGACTCCAAATTCCTAGCCCTGGTCAGGCTTTTTCCTATGGACTCAGTTTATTACATCGCGGCACAATGGGCACGGGTCAAAATCAGACGGCACAGTTGATCAGACGCTACCCTGACACTGCCTACGAAGCGCATGGAAACTATGCTATTGAATATAACTTGTCTATGCCCTTGCACAATGCCACCGATCGCAACCAGACCCTTACCATTGCCCTAGAAAATCCTCTCAAACGAGAAGATACAAAACAAGGGCTGCGATTTTTTGACCCACTGCCACGATCGGTTTTCTTCCGGGGTACGGTGCGGTTACGCTACAAAGACGATGCAGGGCTACCCAAAACGCGCTATGTGCATCTGGTGATGCGGCGAGGGCAAACAGGAGAGCCGTTAGCTACGCTGAGCCTGAAACCCGATGAACGTCGCCTGGTTGAATTTGACTTTATCTATCCCCCCGATGCTACGCCGCCACAGGTTTTAACCGTCAGAACCCTAGAAAATTAAGCCCGTTGGAACCCCTTGGTTGCTTTCTTTTCACCCTTTTTGGGCTGAGATTTTGTCACCTCGGCAAGGGCTTCCTGAAACAAGTTGTGTAAATGAATTGGCACACTTGCAATTTCAGGAAGTTCCGGCTCAAGAGGCTTGTTGTACGATCGCAGCAGCCTATCTAAATCGCTTTTTAGCTGAAATTCTGGCTTCTGCAAAAACTCGCGCAATAGTTTCTCTAACTCAAGTGCATGGGTTTCTGCCAATCGATGCCAAACAAACGCATTCACCGTTGCATCTTCTAAATACTTGCGAATTAATTTATCCGATCCTTTCACCGTTTGCCAGTTGTCTGACTTCAACAAATCAATAAACTGTTGATAGGTGGTTAACAGGGTCTGTCCCCATTGAGCATGGGCTAACACCGTCACCTGTTCTGCTTTTTTCAAGTCGGGAGGCAACTCGATTTTGGGGACGGCCATTTTCAGCGATTCTTTGCTTTTAAGCATCTTGGCGGCGGCTTGAGAATCCATTCCCATTGCTTCGGCAACCTCGCCCAATTCTTCATCCGTCATGCCTGAATCTGTTGCCATTTCTGCCAGCGACTTAGAAGCGTCAATTCCGGCGGCATCTAAGCTGCGTTGGGTCATGAAGTCTTGAAATTCAGCAATCTTTTTGCTGAGTTGGTAGCCAGGAAGTGTTATCTCATCGCTGCCAAAAAAGTCGAGAAAATCTTGATGATAGCGATCGACCGACTTCCAAGCTTCTGCTAACAATTCGGGTGCGTCGCCATACAAATCATGTTTGTAGTTTTGCTTGAAGTTGCCGATCGCGACTGCTAACTTTGGCTTTCCCAAATTTCCCATTTGTATATATGGGCTAAAAAACGTCCAGTAATCGTCAACGGGTGCAATTCGTGTTAATAAAATTTCTCCTGGCTTCAAACGTGATGTATCTTCTAACATTGCCAGATTGTTAGGTTTAGCAATGTAAGTTTTATTGGTCAGCCAGTTTCTTAGCTCAAACCCATCAGATAGAATTTGTTGAATTGAGAATAAACCCGTGAAGTTTCGCTTCCAATTGACCAGCAAGGTACGATCGATCTCTAATAAATCTGATGCATGTTCAACAAACAGATCCAACGGCGTTTTGTCGCCCACCTGCCCCCTGCTCAAAAAGGTATCTACCGCCAGATCACGCTGCTTAGAATCTTTTTGTTGTGACTTGGCCAACTGTTCTGCTGTGAAGCTTTCCAGAGCCGTCGCTAGGTCTCCCTCAGCGTCGTAGACAAAATTAGTCAGTGCCAGTTTAAGCACACTCGCCCGCTCTAGAATAGAATTCACGCTCTAACCTCCAAATTGTCAATTTGACTAGCATAGCCTTCACTGTACCTGTAGAAAAGCATCTTACGACAGATTTTTTGACTCCTATGACCAAATCGTACAAGCATCTCGATGCAATCACAGCGCTGTTCGTCGCGGTATTGCTAATTTCCAACATTGCCTCTACTAAGATTGTTGATTTCGGATTGTTCACCTTTGATGGAGGAACATTGCTGTTTCCTCTCAGCTACATTTTTGGTGACGTTTTAACCGAGGTTTATGGATATCAGCGATCGCGAAAAGTCATTTGGCTGGGGTTCTTCTCAGCATTGTTAATGTCATTCACCCTTACGATCGTTGGAGCACTTCCCCCGGCAGCCGATTGGTCTCACCAAGCTGCTTATGAGCAAATTCTTGGATTGACTCCTCGCATCGTTGCGGCTAGTCTGATTGCCTATTTTGCAGGTGCATTTTCTAACTCCTGGATTCTAGCAAAGCTCAAGGTTTTCACCCGTGGCAAATGGCTCTGGAGCCGCACGATCGTCTCTACGCTTGTCGGGCAAATTTTAGACACAGGTATCTTTATTCTCATCAGTTTTACGGGAGTCGTTCCCAACTCACTACTGCTGACGCTGATTATTTCCAATTATGTGTTTAAGTGCGGGGTTGAAATTCTGTTTACACCCGTAACCTATAGGCTCACAAATTGGCTCAAGCAACAAGAACAAGAAGACTACTACGACACAGAAACCAACTTCAACCCGTTTGGGCTACGAAGCTAGGGCGCGTGTTAAACCCCTCTCACTATGCTTTCGCCCCACCCCAGATAGGCATGAGGGATGAACAAATTCTATAGAATCCATTTGGCATCTCTCAGTCGCTTGAATTAGCGTAAGGAAGGTGATTTGAGCGATTGACGATGCCCTATCCTCGTAGAAGTTTGGCGCTCGACTCTACCCTTCCCCTAGGACAACCCAGCGCCACTGAACTCTCAATCGGTCATAACGTCACATCCAAGCAAGAAGTAGACGCTGTGATGGAGCAGGCGCAAATGGCTGGAGCTATCATTATTAAATCGGCACAGGAAACATTTTGGGGCGGTTACGCAGGCTACTTTCAAGACCCTGATCAACATCTCTGGGAAATTGCCTGGAATCCGCAGTGGTTGATAGAAGGTGAAGCATAACTGGGTAGAGATCAAGTACGTGGATTGAGAGGCAGAGAAAATGGCTAACAATCCGATAGAACTTAGAAGGAAGAAGTATTTCAACCTTAGTTCAGAAATTTCTAGATTGGATCAGGCACAATTGCGCTCTCTGTTTGAAAACAGCACGTCGATCGCGTCAAGTACAGGTTGGGGGAGCAGTCATATTATTGTCCTGGGGCAATCCAAAGTCTTTGTGAAACGGATTCTCATGACGAACCTTGAATCTGACAACCTGCTTTCCACTAGAAACTTCTACGACATACCGACTTACTGTAATTACGGTTTTGGTTGTTCTACTGGTTTTGGAGTTTTTCGGGAACTTATCACTCAGATCAAAACGACTCATTGGGTCTTAGAAGGGTCGATCTCCACCTTTCCACTGCTGTACCATTATCGGATTATTCCATGCTCTGGGCAACGGGTAGAAGTACATCAGTCACAGTACAAAAGTTACGTGGAACATTGGGGTAATAGTGAGAACGCTGGGAAGTATTGGTTAGATCGTTCGATCGCGCCCTACGAATTGGTTCTATTTCTAGAGTACATTCCGCACATTCTAGAAACATGGCTATGGCAAAATCCCGACCAACTTCAGCAACCCCTCAATGATTTACGCGCAACTATTGACTTTTTGAGAACGAAGAGAATCATTCACTTCGATGCACATTTCCGCAACATTCTCACGGATGGCGAACAGATCTATCTAACTGATTTTGGGTTGGTACTAGACAAAAGTTTTGCATTGACGAAACAGGAAGAATCTTTCTTTGACCAGCACATTTTTTATGACTACGGAGAAGTTTTGCGGAATTTGGGACATCTGATTCACCCGCCGTATGACTCATGTTCAGAGAGCAATAAACACAGAATCATGGAAAAATATGGTATCCAAGTAGACTTGCAGCCCTATGAGGTACGATCGGTGTTACTCGACAACATTGAGCAGATCTATGCTGATAGAGACCTAAAGTTAGATGAGTTTTATGTTGCCAGTATCATCAAATATCGTCCCATCATCGCGCTGATGCAAGACTTCTTTGTTGATATGTATGGTAACAACCAGAAGAATACTAAGCTTGATCACGCAAAATTAAAATTGCTGCTCTCTAAGACAGGGTTTATTTCTGATTAAGATAGCTGAAATCTTCCCCAGAACTCAAGATGACCACTCTTTTTTCCGACTATGAGATTCGATCTGCCCGAACTGAGGATTTAGCCACACTCGCTGAAATAGAGCAAGCCGCAGCGATGTTGTTTCGTAACACGTCTTATGCTTTTCTGGTGGATGCTGACCCTCTGCCGTTGGACTTTGTAATTCAACAGTTTCAAGCAGGACGGGTATGGGTTGCTGTAGACGATCGCGATCTACTTGTCGGATATGCGATCGCGCAAGAGATTGATGGAAATGCTTATCTACAGCAAATTGATGTGCATCCAGATCATGGGCGTAAAGGTATTGGGCGTAAACTGGTTGAGAGTGTTTGTGCTTGGGCAGAACACCAAAGCTATCGCAGGATATTTCTATCGACTTTCCGTGACATTGCGTGGAACGCGCCTTTCTATGCAAAACTTGGATTCCAGATTTTGGCTGAGAGTGAGCTAACTTCCGGTTTCCAACAAATCAGGTACAAAGAAGCTGAGGCGGGATTACCAATTGATCAACGGGTGATCATGCACCGTGAGTTACGCTAGCCCAATCTGCGTTGAGCTAACTCAAAACTGTTTTAGAAATCATACATGGCGATCTCACTTCATATAAGTGGTTTCTTGCTCCGAAAGTGGCATGAGCCACCAGCCAACTGGGGCACGATCGCCCATTAACCTATGAAGTCAACGCTAAAGTCGTCCAAATTGTCGAAGCTAACTATGGAACCATCCATGGAAAACAAGCCCCATAAAGGAGCCATCATGCTAACCCTCCAAACTCCCCAAGACCTCGAACAACCACTTACCCAACTCACGATCGAGCACAACCTCTCCCTCGAAACCTTCATCCTTCAATCTCTCCAGCAAATTGCGGAAACAGACCGCGACGACACCCCAAAAGCCGAAGTCCTAGATGGTCTCTACCGCGCCCTCGCTGATGTCAAAGCCGGACGCATCAGCCCCGTAGAAACCCTGTGGGACGACGATAGTAATGCCTGAATCTCCATCTATCCAGGGTTTCATTGCCGACGCATTCAAACGGGAAGCACGCCATCTCAAAAAAACGCTATCGCACTATCGAAGCCGACCTGCAACCCCTGATCGAGCAATTGCAAAGTGGCGATCTGACCGGCGATCGAATCTCTGGCTTTGCTGATTACGTGGTCTATAAAATTCGTATCAAAAACAGCAACATTCGCAAAGGCAAAAGTGGTGGCTCAAGCAGTGACTCTAGCAATTCCAGATGTTGTCATTGCAACAACGAATGTGGGGCATCTGTCGAGGTTTATAGCAGCCGAGTTGTGGCAAAACGTTACCCCAAGTTGATCACCACCTACTCCCTTCCCGCTGTAAGATTAGGAGAGTAAAGCGGAAGAAGCCATGAACCGAACCGAAGCTGTTCAGCAGAAGCCATTTGACCCGGATGAATGGCAGAAACTCTATGATCGACATCAGCAACAA
>JAAUOZ010000138.1 GCA_012034655.1 Leptolyngbyaceae cyanobacterium CSU_1_3
CCAATCGGCTGCACCTCACTCCCTCCTAGAACCCCTACAGGAACTTGGCCTAGAAATCACACATCTAGACGCAATGACTGGCCTACCCGAATACCGCAACGGCGGACTCTGCCTCGACTTAGGGCTTTTGCAACTCAAAAACGAAGCCCTATCTCAGCAGCGCCACTCCCCTAGCTCCGACCTGATCGTCGAATGGCGCGCCCTAACCGTGAGCCTGCTCGACCACATTGCCCACACCCTCCGCCAACAACTAGACCTCTCCGAAATCGACCTCCCTCTCGTCAAAATTCTTCAAGGAGGAACCTGGGCCGCAGGGCGCAAAATCGCCGCCAAATTAAGACCTGGAGGCATTCCACCCATCCAAATTGCCAGCGATGGCACTGTATTTTAACGACCGTATTTTAACGATCGTATTCTGACGGCTGTACGCCAGCGATCGCCTCCCCCATCCCTCCCCATCTACCATGACCCCTCAAATCACCGTCATCCGTCATCCCCTGATCCAACACAAACTCACCCTGATGCGTCGAGTAGAAACCAGCACTGCCAAGTTTCGATCGCTGATGACCGAAGTGAGTATGCTGCTGGCTTACGAGGTTACACGCGATCTGCCCCTCAAGCACGACCTCATCAAAACTCCCATGGCTGCCATGCAGGCCCCCGTCCTGGCAGCAGACAAAAAACTGGTGGTCGTCTCCATCATGCGAGCCGGACAGGGCATTCTCGACGGAATCTTGCAACTCATCCCCTCGGCGCGAGTCGGGCACGTTGGCTTATACCGCGACCCCGCCACTCTGATTCCGATCGAGTACTATTTCAAAGTCCCCCACGATCTCGAAGACCGAGACATGCTTGTCGTCGATCCTATGATGGCAACTGGCAACTCTGCCGTTGCTGCCGTTCAGCGTCTCAAGCAAACCAATCCTAAGTCCATGAAGTTTCTCTGCCTGTTGGCTGCCCCCCAAGGCATCGCTCATTTTCATGACCAACATCCAGATGTCCCAATCTACACCGCTGCGATCGACGAAGGGCTAGACGAGCACGGATACATCATTCCGGGGCTTGGAGATGCGGGCGATCGACTGTTTGGCACAAAATAGTCAAGCTCAACCTCAAATTTCTGACCGTAGTTTGATATAGTAGAGAACACATGTCTGGCGGCATGGCCAAGTGGTAAGGCAAGGGTCTGCAAAATCCTCACCCTCGGTTCGAATCCGAGTGCCGCCTTTGATTGTGAATAGCCAAAAAATATGTGTGAATAGCCAAAAAGTATGGCGCAATTTGCAAATGAGTGGCGCAATCGGTCTTTTTTAGGTTCAATAGCCATTTGTAAATCTGTGCTACGACAAGCCTCATTTTGGTTTGTATCAATTCAAGTGATACCGGGAAGCCTGTCCGCAGAAATTGAACTGCAAGCTCGGCAAATTCCCACCCTCTAAGCTTGACGGACCTTGATTTTCTCAGAGTTTTTCTTTACATAATCTTATAAATTTTCGTTGCATTCGTGTTGTTTGGTTGCACCGCCTGGGAATCTTAACAAGGACACTCTAAGTAAGGCAAATCCCGGCAGATGAGCCAAGTTCAAGACATTGAGATGACCTTCTTCTTTCAGAAGGGACTCTATCTAAACAAGACGAGAGCTTACGAAGCGGCAATCTTAAGTTATGAAACTGCCCTCAGTTTTCAGCCCGACTACTCTGATGCGTGGTACAACCGAGGCAACGCCCTCTATCACCTGGGCAGATACCAGAGCGCGATCGACAGCTACAACCAAGCGATCGAATACCAGCCTGGTTTTTCTGAAGCCTGGAACAATCGAGGCAATGCGTTAGACGAAATGAGGCGCTACCCCGAAGCGGTTGAGAGCTACGACCAGGCAATTAAATTTCGAGTAGACTATTATTGGGCGTGGTACAACCGGGGAATTACGCTACGAAACATGGAGTGCTACGAAGCAGCGATTGATAGCTACGATCGGGCGATCGAATTCAAACCCGATTACCATTGGGCCTGGTATAGCCGAGGTTTAGCTTTGCGAAAACTGGGCAAGCTAGAAAAAGTGATCGCCAGCTACGACAAAGCCCTGGAGTTTAAGCCCGACTTTGAAGAATCTTGGACAAACCGAGGCAATGCTCTCTATCATCTGGGGCGGTTTGAAGCTGCCCTCGCCAGCTACGATCGGGCCCTCGCACTCAGACCCGATTTGCCCACCCTGTGGTACAACAAAGCCTGCTGTTATGCAGTTCAAGGGAAGCCCGACCTGGCATTTGAGCACTTGCAGCGAGCGATCGAACTCAACCCAGACGAATATCGAGAAATCGCTCAGAGCAATGCTGATTTTAATGAACTGCGTCTAGACCAGCGCTTTTTATCGTTACTGACAAATCAATTTTCTGGCGAGGCATAAGCGTTTCGCTCCATGTACCCACTTGAACCTCTCGGTCATTCACCACAGATTAACTATCAATGGGCCCGCTCACTCTCCCTAATGAGTAGCTATGGGAGACAGGTTGCCCGATATGAGCAAGTTTTGGTGGCGAATCCTGATCATCCCAAGGCGCTGCTCTGCCGTGGGTACGCCCTCGAAAAATTGGGGCAATACGAGGAGGCGATCGCTAATTTTGAGCGGGCGATCGCCCTGAATCCTAAGTTTGCCCTGGCCTGGCAAGGTCGGGGCATTTGTTTAGGTAAACTCTGCCGATATGAAGAAGCACTGGGAAACTTCGATCGGGCGCTCAAATTTGAGCCAAACGATTATCGAAGCTGGCAAAATCACGGCAAAACGCTGATGAATCTCTGTCGCTACGAGTCGGCGATTGTCAGCTTTGACCGAGTGCTGGCCCTCAAACCAGATAGCTACAAAGCCTGGTATAACCGCGCGATCGCCCTTGCTTCACTCCACAGCCTGCAAGCAGCCCTGCTCGATATCGATATTGCCCTCAAGATCAAGCCCAACAGCGACTACATCTGGAATTACCGAGGCATGATCCTGACAAAACTGCGGCGCTACGGAGAGGCGATCGTCAGCTTCGACAATTCCTGGAAAATCAACGAACGAAGTGCGAGTGCCTGGTATGGGAAAGCCTGCTGCCATGCACTCCAAGGAGAAATCGATCTGGCCCTAGAAAATCTACGTCACTCTCTGCACTTGTCTCCTCGCTTGATTCAAGCCATCGTTCATACCGATGACAGCTTTCAAGCGGTACGCGGAGATGCCAGGTTTCAGAAACTGATTGCAGATTCGTTACAAAAGTAATAAATCGAGCGGTGCAAAGACCCAAAAATGTCATCAAACTTTAAAAGCTTTCTCCTGATTCAGCCAAAATTGCGAGAAATACGGATCACATCAGGCCGTCTTCATAAAATCTCTATAAAAGATTAGGCAATCTCTGTCACGACGCATATTATCGATGCTTGTTCCTGTGGTAGTCTCAAAATGAATGGGCTAAGGAATGCTACATCCAGCCATGCTTGATACAGGTCGTCTTCCCCTCATTGGCGATGCTCTCGCTTATTTCCGGCAAGCGCTAGACTGTGCTGCATCCGGAGAACATGAGAAAGCCGTCGCCTTCTATAATCAGGTGCTGCAAACCCGATCGGACTTTTGGGAGGCCTGGTATGAGAGAGGCTTGTCGTTAGAGAGTTTGGGCTTTTACTCTGAGGCGATCGCTAGTTACGATCGGGCGATTCAAGCTCGCCCCAACCGAGAGGCGGAGGTCGAAATCTGGCACGATCGCGGCAATGCCATGCAATATGGTTTGGGTGACTGTGAGACAGCGCTAACGTGCTATAACCACGCCTTACAGATTAATGACACTTGCCCTTTGGTGTGGCTCAATCGCGGCAATGCGCTGCTATATGGGCTAAGTCAGTATCACGACGCGATCGCCAGCTACAATCGAGCGATCGAGCTTTATCCTGACAACTATCTAACTTGGCGCAACCGAGGCAACGCACTCGTAGAGCTAAAGCGCTACAGCGAAGCAATCGCCAGCTACGATCGCGCCCTTTCCCTGCAAGCGGACGATCAGGTTTCCTGGCAGGCCAGATTGCTAGCGTCTCAGCAGTGCGGCTTGTCGGCACTAAAGCAACCGACGACGAATCCTGTTTGGCAGGGCGAAGATAGTCACAACCCGACTCTGGTAGAGGGTGAGAGGGCACATCCCTCGGAGGTAGAATCCATTGAGGTGGATGCAACAGTTACCTACCGAAGCCCTGTGCTGGTGCTAGAAGATGATGCAGGGCAGAGGGAGATTGTGCTGGAGGATGAGCGGTATACGATCGGTAGAGATCCCAAAAACGATATTTGTCTACGATCGCAGTTTGCTTCTCGATTTCATGCTGTTTTGCACCGAGTTGATGGGCAAAACTACGCCATTGTAGACGGTAATATTGAGGGCAAACCCAGTACCAATGGCTTGTTAATTAATGGTCAGCGTCAGCGGTCGCATCCGCTCAAGACGGGTGATTTAATTATTTTTGGCCCCTATGTAAGAGCAACTTACCAAGCACCAACGCTAAACCTGTAGTTTTGTAGCTTTTGGCTGGGCTAGAAGCGATCGCGATCATGTCTTTCTTCAAAGTTAAGAATCGGACCCTTGGGCACAATGCGATTGGGGTTGATTTGCGTCATGCTGATGTGATATCCACGCTTAATATGATCTAGGTTGCAAGTTTCTTGAATGCCTGGATATTGATAGATATCTCTCAGATAGTTCCAGAGGTTGGGGTAATCGACAATTCGGCGAAGATTGCATTTGAAATGCCCATAATATACTGAGTCAAATCGAAGTAGGGTTACAAACAGACAAACATCAGCTTCAGTTAGTTGATTGCCACAGAGATAACGCTGTACACTCAAAACAGATTCCCAGCGATCGAGGTTCTCAAATAGTTCTGTAACCGCTTCTTCATATGCTTTTTGAGTAGTGGCAAACCCAGATCTATACACGCCAACGTTAATCGACATATAAATCGCGTCGATCGTCTCGTCAATCTTTGCTCTCAATGCTAAAGGATATAGATCAAGATTAGATTTAGCGATACCTATGAATTCAGTATCAAACATACGAATGATTTCACGAGACTCATTGTTAACGATCGTGCCTTTCTGTTTATCCCACAGCACCGGGACGGTAATTCGTCCTGAATATTTCGGGTTGGCTTTGAGATAAATTTCTTGCATATATTGAGCATGATTTACTGAGTCAGGAATTGTGCCCAATGCGTGAGAAAATGCCCAACCCTGATCGCTCATAATGGGATCGACGATCGACACTCCGATCGCTTCTTCCAGTCCTTTCAGACTTCGTAGGATCAGCGTCCGTTGTGCCCAAGGGCAAGCCAAACAAACATACAGATGATAGCGCCCTGCCTCTGCCTTAAAGCCGCTTGAGCCATCGGCGGTGATGCGATCGCGAAACTGGGTCGCCATCGGGTTAAATTTGCCGCTTTCATCTCGCTCAATCAACTCTGTTTTCCACTTACCATCAACCATTGTGCCTGATGTCATTGTGACCTCCAAAAGTTTTGAATAACGAGTCATACGTTCTGAGTTCTGAGTTTAAGCATCTGTGGTTTAAAACTCCTCAGGATCGTCGTAAATTAAGCCACTTCAAGAACTTTGTGGGTCGGGCATCTTGCCCTGGTTAACTGATGCAACTCAGAAGACCCTCACCCCAACTCCTCTCTCCCCAGGGCGAGGGTCTTCAAAGCTCTGACCCTTGCGTGACTCCTCCGTCTCTTTGGGGAGGATGAGGGCACTGTTAGCGGCATCGATTTCACGTTGATTGAATTCATGATTGCTACTCAACCATCACTAGAAACGCAGAGCTTTTACGAGGGTTTAGATCCCCGATTCTGAGATCAATCGAGGATCTGGGTGTTCAAAAGTCAAACCTTTTCCTAGGCCAAATCAAATACCAACACTTCAGCTTCTTCTTTGCCAACTAGCGCTAGCGCTTCACCTTCTAAGGCAGCCGCATCGCCCTGGCCAAGCAGTTCACCATTGACCCATACACTGCCACGGGCAACTTGAATCCAGAAATGTCGATCGTGATCGAGCAACCGAACGGATTGATCGGCCCTCAACACAGTGGCATAGAGATTCAGATCTTGATGGACGGTAACAGAGTTGTCTCGCCCATCTTCAGAGGCAATCAGGCGTAGGGTTCCGTGCTTTTCGGCTTCTGAGTAGGCTGTTTGCTCGTACCCAGGGGTTAAGTTCTTTTTGTTTGGCAAAATCCAGATTTGCAGAAGATGAACAGGGTCACGATCGGAGGGGTTATATTCGCTGTGAGTCACACCCGTGCCTGCGGTCATACGCTGCACATCTCCCGGACGCATCACCGCACGGTTGCCCATACTGTCTTGATGCTCTAGTGCCCCCTCTAGCACATAGGTGATGATCTCCATATCTCGGTGAGAATGTGCGCCAAATCCTCGGTTTGCCGCTATGTGGTCTTCGTTGATCACGCGCAAAGCGTGAAAACCCATATGATTGGGGTCATAGTAGTTCGCGAAGGAGAAGGTGTGGTAAGAGTCCAGCCAGCCGTGGTCTGCGTGTCCTCGATCTTCAGCCTTACGAAGCGTAATCATGGCTTCCTCCGTGAGTTCAGGGTGAAAGGCTGGTTGACTGACACAACTCAGAAGACCCTCACCCCAGCGTTACTTTTCTGACTTCCCTTCTCCTACAAAGGAAGAAGGGATTGAGGGATGAGAGGGCAAGGCTTTGTCAGTCAACCAGGGGTGAAAGGTACGACAAACAGTTTGATCTACTTTTTTTCTAAGTAGCAGGGTGGAATTAAAGCCAACCAGAACCAGGTTTCGACTGCGCTCAACCCTCCTCTAGCGAGGATTGTGGGCATTTCGACTGCGCTCAATGCGTTTTACCAATAATTCCGTCTTCCTAGGGCGTGTTTAAAACCCCTCTGGCTACACTTTTTGGTCAATTGATCAAATGCAGATCAATAAATGTTCTAACTCGTACTATGCGATTAGCATAACACAAGTATTGTTCTAAAGCAAACAGTCGGACTTATAACGATTGGCAATTTGGGCAATAGTAGAGTCGTCGTCCTGCGTAGACTTCTTTGACGATCGACGCGCCACATAAAAAACACGCCTTGCCCTGCCGACCAAACACAAAATGGCGATACTGGCTGCGCTTATATCCGCTTTGCTTGAGCGCGTCGGCAATTTGCAAGTCGTTGGTGATGCCTTTGGTCGCGTAGGATTGTAGCGTCACAGACAAAACAGACTGGGCAAGGGCATCGATTTGATCGATCGTGCAATCGACGGGGCGCAGCGCAGGATGAACTCTAGCGACAAACAAAATTTCGCTTCGCAAGTAATTTCCCAAACCGCCCAAAAAGTGCTGGTCGAGCAGCAGAATAGTGAGTTGTCTACGATGAAACCGCTTGTCTAAAAAACGATCGACCACTTGTTCAACGGTGACAGCTTGATCGAGCACATCCATCTCAACCCGACAGAGAAAGGGATGAACCGCCAATTCCTCTTCACTCAAGACTTGAATATCTGACGCACTATAAAGCAACGCTGACTTTTTGGAGTTGTGAATAGCCAACCGCAACTGCCGATTTGTGGCTGGGTAGGCGTGTAGTTTTCGCACATACCAGCGGCCATACAACTGATTGTGGCTATAAATATAGAGCGGTTTCTCAAAGCAAATCACCATCGCTTTACCGCGAGTTCTAATTGCTGTGACACACTGCCCAACCAGTTCTTCGGCAAAGGGCTTGAGCCGATCGAAGGCAAAAAAAATCTCCGTTACCGGGCGATCGACCAACGCCGTTGCAATCTGATCCGCAGCTTGTCTAATCTCAGGGCCTTCGGGCATGGTGAATAGGAAAAGTAAGAGCAAAAGAGGTCTCAGGAGATTTCTAACAAACCAGTGACCGGCTGTCTTCGACTTTGCTCAGCCAGCTTGTGCCCTGAGCGAAGGCAAAGGTCAGAAGGTCATATCTTGTTTAGAAATCGCCTCAGCCAATCAGGGGATGGCAGGCAGACGTTGATTTTTAGAAATGAAATGGAAATGGTTACAATGGAACAATGCTAGAACTTCACTGTCACACAACCTACTCTGACGGTACACTGACTCCTACTGAGTTAGTCAATAGGGCTGTTTCCGTTGGAGTGCGGGCGCTGGCAATCACAGATCACGATACTATGAGCGGCTGGGATGAAGCGTTTGCTGCCGCTCCCCCTACATTAGAAATCATCCCCGGACTGGAACTGAGCACCGTTTGCCACGATCGCTCCCTTCACATTTTGGGGTTTTACCCCGATCGTGAAAAACTCCACGCCCCCCTAATGGAACGCCTCGCCGGACGCAAACGCCGCGCTCAAAAAATAGTCCAGAAGCTAGCAGACCTGGGCTACCCCGTACAACTTCCCAATTTGGGCGAAGGCATGGCTCCGGGTCGTCCTCATATTGCCACCGCGATGGTGCAAGCGGGGCATGTGCAATCTTCGCGAGAGGCCTTCGATCGCTTTTTGGGAGATCATCAACCCGCTTACGTTCACTATGAGAAATTTGAGAGTACTGAAGGCGTGGAGGTTTTACGCGCTTGTGGGGCGGTTCCAGTGTGGGCACATCCCTATCTGTTTCGCGGAGGTGACGTAGAAGATATATTGCCCCAACTCGTGAAGGCTGGCTTGATGGGAGTCGAGGTGTTTCATCCCAACCACTCCAAAACGGAGGTCGATCGCCTCAAACAACTCTGCATCGAGTACGGGCTTTTGATGTCGGGCGGCAGTGACTACCACGGCCCAAACCCAACCACGCGCAAAGATGAGTCTCGATCGCTGAACAGTTTACACATCCCCTTAGAATTGCTAGAACCTATTAAACAAGCCGCCAATCGAGTTTAGGCGATCGGGGCTTTAGCGGAACGGAGGGTTTGGGAACCCTTAAAGCCCCTAGCTTTAGATATGGGGAGGTAGAAGGGGTTGCCGCGTGGCTGGTAAGCCACAGAGTGTAGAGTAGAAATGTGTAACAAGTAAGGGCAACCGTCTACACGCTGAATCACTCTAGTATCGGAGCAATCCCGGCACAGTAAGGTCAATGTCGCTTGACGATTAACCTCGACAACTGGCAAGTAAGGGCAGAGTGAGGAGTGTACCTATCTGGCTTTGTGATGGACTCGGAACGTAAGCCGAACCCTAATCATTTGATGGAACGGTCTAGGGGCACATTGATTATGCCTTTGGAGGATTCAGAAATGAGTGTCTTCAAGAATCCCCTCGCCTTTAGGCATGGGGAGTATCAAGGAGAGTTTATCCGCCATTTATCCGAAATTTATACAATCACCCTGATTCAATCCGGAGAGAAGCCTGGTTTCTGAGAACAGAGGAATGGTAGATGCACCCTGATAATTAACCCTTGGCTTCGGCCGAGGGTTTTTTTTTAGCGAAATTCTATCAACTAACACACTTGTGTAACAAATTTAAAATCGCACACTCTCAACAGCCAAAACCATCGCCCATCCCGTAAAAGTAATGAAAAGGGAAGGAATGAATAAACACTCAGGGTCTACGATTCTTACTCCTAAATTTTTAATTCTGCAAATGCTACAGCGCTTGGGATTTACGGCTGGTGCGATCGCGCTTTCCATCATACTGTTGCCGTCAGTGTCGTTGAGTTCTCCAAAAGCTAGTTCTCTAAAAGCTAGTTCTCTAAAAGCTAGCTCTCCAAAAACTCGAACTGCCTCATCGCGTTCTGACCTGATTTGCTACGCCAAACTACCCAACGGGCAAATTATCAACCTTACCTCAGTTTGCCAAAGGTCTCCATTTGGTAGAATGCCTGCTCAAGAAGTCGAGTCTGCCCTGAGCGTTGATCCCCAACTCGTCGTTCAAGACGCATACTACAACAATGGCCTCCTGAGTGGTCAACTCACCAACAACACGGGGCAACCCATCAAGAACGTCAAAGTCAACTACGAAATTTTGGATACTGAAGGCAACGTAATCGACGGCGGGTTTGTTGCGGCCAATGTCACCACGATCGCCCCTGGCGAGTCTATGTCGTTTAGAGGGGCAATGTTAGCCGAGGGGTCTAAGGTGCGGGTTACATTTGCAGAATGGAGTAACTAGTAGACGTCGGCGTAAGCTTGGCGACCCCTTCATCGAATCGGAGCAGCTTGCCGATCGATACTCACCCATCTTAAGGGCAGGGAGAAATCTGAGAGACAATAGAGGTTCGTTGTGGTGTCTCTTAAGCTGAGTCTCTTAGAAGTATGGCGGGAAAGGTGTACCTCGTAGGATCGGGGACGGGTGGAGTTGACTATCTGACCGTGCGGGGCTATCGGTTGCTGACTCAGGCAGACGTGCTAGTGTATGATGCCTTAGTTGAGTCAGAGCTTTTGCAACTGGTGTCAGAACATTGCTTGAAGCTCAACGTGGGCAAGCGAGGCGGCAACCCAGCATGAAGCAGTCCCAGATCGATCGTCTCCTGGTAGAGCAATGTCAGCAAGGAAAGCAAGTTGTGCGGCTCAAAAGTGGCGATCCCTTTATTTTTGGGCGATCGACCTCCGAAATTCAGGCGCTCAATGCGGCAAACTGCTCCTTTGAAGTGGTTCCCGGCATTTCTTCTGCACTGGCAGCCCCGCTTCTAGCGGGGATTCCCCTCACTGACCCAGTTCTCAGTCGTTGCTTTGCGGTGCTGAGTGCCCACGACCCCGACCGCTTAGATTGGCAAACCCTCGCCCAAATCGAGACCCTGGTAATTTTGATGGGCGGACAAACCCTACCGATCGTCGTGCAGCAGTTGCAAAACACGGACGATCGCCCAAACTCCGATCGCGATCGTGCGGTGGGCGGGCCACCCAGAACAGCAGGTTTGGATCAGCACCCTGGCTAAAATTCTGTCACACACTGATCCCCAAACCCTCTCCCCCTGTGTGATCGTTATTGGCGAAGTTGTAGGATTGCAGACATTCCTAGCCTCTCCATCCCCTGTTCTTCAGCCCCCACCCCCTCTGCCTGTGTCTACCCTCCCCCTCTCCGGCAAAACTATTCTTGTGACGCGATCGGCAGGTCAATCGAGTCAATTTGCTCGGTTGCTGCAAGACCAAGGAGCTACGGTGGTCGAGATGCCAACCCTCGAAATTGTGCCCCCTTCTACTTGGGAAGGATTAGACAACGCGATCGCCCGGCTGAATGATTTCGACTGGCTGATTCTCACCTCAACGAATGCCGTCGATTATTTTTTTGAGCGGTTGGGGTCTCAGCTTCAAGATGTGCGGGGGTTGTCTGGCATTCAGATCGCCGTGGTTGGAGAGAAAACCGCCCAACGGCTCCAGCAGCGAGGGTTACAGCCTGATTTCATTCCGCCAGACTTTGTGGCCGATGCGATGGTCGTCAACTTTCCAGAGGCGGTGATGGGCAAAAAGTTTTTGTTTCCTAGGGTCGAAAGTGGCGGGCGGGATGTGTTGCTCAAAGCTTTTGGCGATCGCGGTGCAGAAGTGATCGAAGTCGCCGCCTACCAATCTGCTTGCCCGACGGATATCGATCCCGTTGCTCTAGAAGCGCTCAAAAATCGCACGATCGACCTGATCACGTTTGCCAGTTCCAAAACCGTGCGACATTTTTGCCACCTTCTACAGAGCGCTCTTGGTGACGATTGGCTGACTCACCTAGCCGGTGTAGCGATCGCGTCGATCGGCCCTCAAACCTCCAAAGACTGCCAGGCTCTCCTCCAACGAGTCGATGTTGAGGCTCAAGAATTCACCCTCCCCGGACTTACCCAAGCCATCATCCAGTGGACGGTTACCAGATCTGACGGGTAGTAGTCCTTGGTTGACTGACAAATTTTTCCCTCATCCCCCAGCCCTTCTTCTCCCACAGGGGTGAGAAGGTGAGAAGGGGGGCCAGAACAAAACTAGATTTAAAAAGCCTCTCGCCCGCTCTGGGAGAGGGGTTGGGGTGAGGGCAGTTCGAGTTTTGTCAGTCAATCAGGTAGTAACTCTACAGAAATAGTAATTATGTACTAACTTATGCTATCCTCATAGCACCCCAAGCCCGTGCAGAGGAAGTCTTATGAGCGTCGAGCAGACCACCCAACTCATTCAGCTAATTCTTAACTCGGTGCTGATGATCGTTGCCTGTGCCTTTGTGTTGGGGGGCTTGCTGTTGCGGCGTAGCGCGTTAGAAAATCGTTTGCAGACAACCAGCCTCGAATACTATCAGGTGTTGCACCTGACCTACGACTCCCAGGGCGATCGTCTCCTCAGGCTCAAAAAGCAACTCCGTCGCCTTCAGCAGCAGATCCAATCCTCTTACAACGGTGTGCTGACCATTTACTACGCGCTGATGCTGTTTGTCGCTAGCACTTTTGCTTTGGCGCTGAGAACAGTCGTCAATCACACTTGGCTGATCTCCCTTGCCATGCTGCTCTTTATTATTGGCGTGGGCATTTTGCTGTTGAGTATCGCGATCGTGCTGCTCGACTTATATCAAGCCGATCGTCCCTTTTGGCAAGAAATGCAGGGAATGCTTCACTTCGGGCAAACCAGCGTTACCGACTGGCGTGAAGGCTTGCAGATCAAAAGGTTGCGATCGTCGAGGGCGAAAATTAGCAGAGTTCCGCGTAGGGTGACTTAGCTCTGGGGTGGAATGACGATCGCATGCTGCCCCGACTCGTTGACCACGATCCAGCCTACCTTAGCGTCGAGCAAGCTAGAATCAAAGTCTTCTGCCTGCGTCCCCACTTTGAAGTAAGCCTTTTCTCCGGTGCTGGTTTCGATGGCAAAGTCAGCATTTTGAGCATACACAACCTTGAAACCCTTGTCTTGCAAGCAATATTTCGCCCAAGCTTTGAGCGATTGCCGATTGGCATCGAAGGGGAGGGGAGGACGATCGAACACCTGCTGCACAACTGCAATGAGTGACATAAAAAACGGCTAGGGGTTTTGAGAATCACTTCTCTGGACTGTCAAAAACCCATCATACCTGCATTCAGCTTGCAGTTTTTGCAGGACGGGGCATTCCCGGCGAATTAGGTAAATAGAATCGGGCATCCTACGGGGAGCACATTTCTACTCGCCTATGAACCTTCCCATGAACCTTCCCAATCGCACCGTCACCAGCCAAGATATTCTCACCACTTTTCAGCAGATTTGGGGGTACAAAGCGTTTCGATCGCCCCAAGGTGAAATTGTTCAGACGCTGATAGATCAGCAAGATGCAGTGATTTTGTTGCCCACGGGGGGCGGGAAGTCTGTGTGTTTTCAACTTCCTGCTTTGATGCGATCGGGCGTGACGTTGGTCATTTCTCCCCTGGTCGCCCTGATGGAGAATCAGGTGCAAGAGCTACGTCAGCGTCGGCTTCCGGTGGCACTGCTGCATAGCGAACTTCCACCGCAACAGCGCAAACAGGTTTTGTGGGCGCTAGAAAATCAGCAGCTAAGACTCCTCTATCTGTCGCCAGAAACGTTACTCAGCAAGCCCGTCTGGGAGCGGCTCTGTCAACCAGAGTTGCAGATCAATGCACTTGTTGTAGATGAGGCCCATTGTTTGACGCAATGGGGAGATACTTTTCGTCCGGTTTACTATCGGCTAGGAGCGGTGAGATCGGCGCTTCTGCAACACAAACCCCACGGTTCTCGAATTGCGATCGCCGCCTTCACTGCGACCGCCGATCCGCAAGCCCAACGGACGATCGAACACATTCTGCAACTCGAAGCTCCACGAATCTATAAACTCAATCCCTATCGTGAAAACCTACATTTACACATCAAAATAGTTAACACGCCTAGAGAACGACGACAGCAGTTGTTGAAATTCATTCAGCATCAGCAGCGAGAATGCGGTTTGGTCTATGTTCGCAGTCGTCAGGCGAGTGAAGAATTATCAGAATGGCTGACTCAGAAAGGCTTTCAGACGGCTGCTTACCATGCGGGAATGGTGGGCAGCGATCGTCGCAACATTGAGCAAGCCTGGCTAGAAGGTGATCTTCAGTTTGTGGTTTCGACCTGTGCCTTTGGCATGGGGGTTAACAAGTCGAATGTGCGATGGATTGTTCACTTTCATGCGCCATTTTTGCTCAGTGAATATGTGCAAGAAATTGGACGCGCCGGACGAGATGGGAAATCTGCAACGGCTCTAACACTGGTTAGTGGATGGCTCGATCGAGACGACAACCAGCGCTGGGAATTTTTTGAAACGCAAACGCGATCGCAACAGCGAACTGCTCAACAACTGGCTAAAAAACTTCCTAAACAAGGCGAGATCGCGACGTAACTCGACAGTTCAAAGACGCAGCGATCGCACTTTCGCTATTACAGAGCACCCATCACTTAACCTGGTCTGATCCGTTTCACTACACCATTCATTCTGCTAAAGTTGGCTCCCATTCTTCACTCAATTCCACGCGACCTCTGCAACAATATCTCAAGACTCGTGTCTGTCGCTGGCAGTTCTTGCTGCGTGAATTTGGGTTCAACGCCGACGCAGAAAACTTTCGCTGTGGGCACTGCGATCGCTGCAACCCCGGCCAAAATCCAACTAACCCCCAATAATTTCATCCCGATCAGTCGGCATTTCTGTTTTGATTCTGTGGATACAGGTTGAGCGATCGCTTTGTTGTCTAGACTAATGAGACGATTAAGTAGACAGACTTAATTAAATGTCAGATGCCTGCCATTAGCTCACCCCCGACCCCTCTCCCAGAGCGGGCGAGGGGAGAAAAATCGGGTTGCCTACTTCTCCCATTTTGGGAGAAGGGGTTAGGG
>JAAUOZ010000139.1 GCA_012034655.1 Leptolyngbyaceae cyanobacterium CSU_1_3
ATGCTCACAAGAGCTAAACAAATCAAATGTCTCGCACCAATACCATTTCGTTGGCATCTTCGTGAAATACAGCTCCGTTGAGCAACTCATCTAGAGATTGCTGATAGCCAGAGGTGAGGAATTTGAGGGCTTTGACAACTCGCTTGGGAGTATCGCGCAGTCCTTCGCGGTCAGGGTCTTCACCCATGCCTAATAGCAGCGTGCGAACGGCTTGCTGCATCTCTGCTTCAGAGACAGGCGGTTTTGATTCGGTAATCACGCCCTGCTTACGGATATCATTGGGTGAAATGGATAAGGTCATGGGTCAATGTAGGTTAGGTGGTCATCAGTCATTGAAATCAAGGGCGTTACACGTCGCACCTTCTCTTCAGCAAATGACTGTACTGCTGAAAAACTGGGTATTAGGCAAAGCAATTGGTTAACTGCTGCCGTAGTTGATCGGCGTTTAGATTGCGCCCGATAAAGACAAGCTGGTTCTTGGGTGGGGTGCGCCATTCTTCCGCTTGTAAGTCATAGCGAGGTCCACTAAGTTGGAATATGTTGCGTAAGTGGCTTTCAGTAAACCAAAGAATGCCTTTTGCTCGGAAGACTTCCTGCGGCAACTGATTTTGCAAGAACGTTTCAAATTTTCTCACGTCAAAGGGGCGATCGCTCTCAAAGGAAATGGACACGAACCCATCGTTGTCAAGGTGGGCTGAATGGTGATGATGATGTTCATGGGGATGATGATTATGATCTTCATGAACATCATGCGAGTGATAATGGTCATGCTCATGCTGGGTTTGCTCAATTTCTTCCTGAACTACATCGGCATAGGCTTCCGGGTTGTTGTACCCCACATCTAAAATCAGCGGCAGCGATACCTTACCATGTTGACTATGCAAAATTCTGGCTCCAACTTTCACTGTGCCAATGTATGCTTCCAATTCCTTGACTTTCTCAGGTGATGCCAGATCGGTTTTATTCAATATCGTGATGTCGGCATAGGCAATTTGCTTGAGTGCTGCTTCACTGTCGAAATGAGCCGGTGTAAAGGTTTCAGCATCAATAAGGGTGATAATTGAATCCAAGCGAGTGAAGTCGCGCAGTTCAGTGCCTAAAAATGTCAATATAATGGGCAATGGGTCAGCAACGCCAGTGGTTTCAATGACCATATAATCGACCCGATCTTCTCGTTCCAGCACTCGATATACGGCATCCACTAGTCCATCATTAATGGTGCAACAAATACAGCCATTGCTCAGCTCTACCATATCTTCATCCATCGATACGAGTAACTGACTATCGATGTTAATATCGCCAAATTCATTCACTAGAACCGCAACCTTCAAATCCCGGCGATTGTTCAAAATGTGATTCAGCAAAGTGGTTTTGCCACTCCCCAAAAAGCCAGTAATGATTGTGATAGGCATTCCTTGTTTGGGAAGCTCTAGTGAGACGGTGGTGGTTTCAATCATGGTGCTGGTCATATCAAAGCTCCTCAGCTAAAAACATTCAGACTAAATGGCAATACAGTCTATTAATTGCTGCTTAATTTTGCTTGTATCCAGATTTCGTCCAATAAACACGAGTTGATTACAATCCGGTGGTTGCAAATGAGTGTTGCTTAAGTCACACCGCTGACCACTCAGTTGAAATACATAGCGCAATTGACTCCCCTGAAACCAGAGGATTCCTTTAGCGCGGTAAATATCCGGGGATAGATGATCGAGAAAGGCTTGGAACTTGGGTAGATTGAGGGGGCGATCGCTCTCAAATGAAGCAGCTATGAACCCATCGTTTTCTAGATGGGGAGAATGATGATCAGAATGGGTATGATACTCTGTCAGATAACGTGTGGGATAGATACTGAGGTCATTAAATCCAACATCTAAAATCAGGGGTAGCGGCACTTGTCCGTGCTGAGTCTGGATCACCCTGGCACCCTGCTTGATGGAGCGAATATAGGTTTCTAATTGATCAACGCGATCGCGCGCGACTAAATCGGTTTTGTTTAATAGGATAATGTCGCCATAAATCAACTGATTGAGTGCCGCTTCACTATCGTAGTGGCTGGGCGTGAAAGACTCTGCATCAAGAACTGTCAGAATCGAATCAATATAAGTGATGTCACGCAACTCGGTACTGATAAAACTCAGCATGATGGGCAATGGATCGGCAACTCCTGTGGTTTCAATCACGATGTAGTCCACTGCATCACTGTGATTGACTAATTCGTAAACCGTATCAATCAAGCTCTGATTAATGGTGCAACAAATACAGCCATCGCCCAATTGCACCATATTTGCATCAATGGATACTAATAACTGGGAGTCGATGTGAATATCGCCAAATTCATTTACAATCACGGCTACTTTGAGGTCTTGGCGATGACTCAAAATGTGATTTAGCAGGGTTGTCTTGCCGCTGCCCAAAAAACCTGTGATCAGCGTAACGGGTGTTCCTCGCTTGGGAACGGTTACGGATTCTGGACGAGTCTGTACAACAGTATGGTTCATAAATTCCTCCGATTCAGAACCTGTGAATCAGCAACCTGAAATGCTGCAACCTTGTGCTGCATGAATTTGAAGATGTTGTAAAACCCGTTGCTCCGAGAGGGGGTGAGACTGACATTCAAACCTGTCTGTTGAATAAAATCTGGCGTGAGTTGGAGAACTTCATCAGGGGATAACCCATTCAGTCCTTCGATCAGCAATCCAACCAAACCTTTGGGAATTTGGGCATCAGACCTCCCCTGAAACGTGACTTTGCCGTTGTGAAGAGCCGCTGTGATGTAAACCTGGGATACACACCCCGGCACTTTGTTTTCTGCCACTGCCTCAGCTTCAGGCAATTCTGGCACCCGCTTGGCAAACCAGAGCAAATACTCAAAGCGCCGCCTGGGTTCAGAGATTTGCTGGAACCGCTGGATAATCTGTTCCAGGTTTGGGGGGAGAGGCTTGACGGCAGCGGACATAGCAATCCAGGTAATATAAAATGATAATCATTCTCATAATACAGAATTTTTGGCACTTTGGACAGGTTTGTGATTCAGGGCTTGCCTCTGCCAATAGGCTTGGATAAAATTTATGACCTGGATACGTGGGTGAAATGTCTGTATCCTGGGTGAATGCCAAAGGACGAGCTAGATGTCAACAAATATGTAGTTTTCGGGGTAGCAACAGGTATTGGTCAATCCAATCAATGCGACCTTCCTGCTTAAACTGACTGAGTAAGCGGGTTACGGTTACTCGTGTAGTGCCTAGTGTGTCTGCAATATCCTGATGGGTTAGGCGTAGCTGAATCAATTGCCCCTGCTCTGATTCACGACCAAACTTATCAGTTAGCCACTCTAATAACTGCTGTAACCGTTGGTGAATCTGCCCACTGCGAAGCCGCAATAACACTTGGGTTTGGTGGAGGTGAGACAGTAGCACCTGATTTAAATGACCGCATTCTTCAGGCTGGATCGAACGAACCTTAACATCCGTCAAACACTCCACTGCATAGGGCTGGATACAGGTGAAAGGTTGACCTACGGTATCTCCCAAACCCCAAAATCCCAGAACAATGAGGGTGCCATCTTCAGTGAGCGTGTAAGTACGCACCGTCCCAGCTTCAATGTGCCAGAGGGTATTTTCACGGGGCGAGAGGTGTTCTCGACGCTTAAATGTGCTTATTGCCGAACCATCCAACTTTGGTGCGATTAGAGTGAGGTTAGCCATCGATAGATTGCTCAGATATATTAAACGATTACTTGTAAGCAGTGGCACAGAATTCGTTCTGCTAAAATCGCACTACACTGTTCACTGCTATAAATCTCTAACCAGGCATCTGGGTGTGTTTCAAACAAAAGTCTTTCGCTTGGTAAAACGGCTTTCTCAAAGTACCAATGAGGAATATTAGAAATACGGGCAATTTGGATATGGCGAGTCGTGTTGGTGTAGCAACACAGAATTTTTGCTTTCTGTCCACAGGGTAAATAGTCAAGAACTTGAGTCATGGTCAACCATCCAGATCTAGCAACTGGGCAGGGGCGGAATTCTCGCCAGAATTCCCTTCTTGAGGATTTCAGGACGTTCTTGACGGGGAACGATTCCGTCTGTACTAGCATGGTATTGTTTTGCCATTTGCAGAATTGCTGAAGCACTTTGTAAGGCAGGTAAATCGCCAAACATCAAGGTAGTTTTGTTAGGAGCAGTAAGGGCAATTACGCAGGCTCGATTACAGCCACTCAAGCACTCGACGGCTTCAATTTTGTATTCAGGCTGGAGTGTCCATTGTTGTTGCTGATGTAATAAACTCTGGAGTAAGTGATAACCGCCGCGTTGTCCCATATATTCTCGTTGCGTTGATGAGAAGGTACAGGACTTACAGACAAATAGAACGTGTTGGGGCATGATTACCTACTTTGCTTGAAAGGCTTGAATTAAATCGGCTTGTTCAATCTCATCAATGGTTTTATGGACTTTAAACTGTTGGGCGGGTTGGGTTAGAACGGCAATTGCTGTCTCAATCGGTGGGCATCCTGGCTCTTTGCACTGAAGTTGACTAATGGAGACTGTAATTTCTGGATCTAGTTTCAAGCGTTCATAGATCCAGGTTTTGAGTTGCTGCACCTTGGCAGGATCGGCTTTGAGTTTTGACTGTGAAAAAAGATTCATGAAATCACTCCAGTAGACTGAATGGTGAGCCGAGTAAATGAGACATGTATTAAGGGCAAGTGCCCAAATGGGATCTTTGCTCTAAGCTGCCTTGGCTGTCTTTTCCGGCATTTCTGACGAATGATGATCGACAATCAACCAGCGATCGCCCACTTTATGGTAAACAAACGTATATCGTGCTTTCACTTCTGAAGGTTGACCATCCTTGACTACTGCAAAGGCATAAATACCGGAGTTAATCGCTACATCACAATAAATCTGGATATTTTGCTCCTCAATGCGACCATCGGGTTTAAGCTTGAGAAAGCGTTGAAAGTAATCCTCAATTTCAGGCTGGGTGTGCCGTACTTTGTTAGAAACCGTAGGAACCAGAATTGCCTCATCCGCATAATTCTTGGCAACTTCACTGGGCTTGCCCGTTTGCAGTGATTGATCCCATTGCTCAAACAGTGCAGCAATCTCAGCTTTGGTAACCGTTGGGCAATTGGTAGCGGCATAGGCAGGGCTACAAACAAGGAGTAGCAGTGCAAATAAGCCAAAGATAAACAGTGTGATTTTTCTCATAAGGTAATGACCTGATCAGGAAGATTGCCGCTTAATGCCGTGTACAAGTCTGGGAAGCAACCAACGGTCACTCCTGCCACGACATCTTTGACGATGCACTTACCCGGTTCCTTGCGCCCGGTTCCATCAGGATTGCACCAGCGTGGTTCACCTTCTGCCAGGTTTCGTTCCAGGGCACACAGATCGCACATCATCAACAGAATGTTTTGTGCTTTTGCCACCTTTGCCAATCGTTCTCCAATCGGATCACCCTTTCGCAGAACGAAGCAGTTGTCATCGAAGAAGAACATTCCCGCAACGTCAACCCCATGTACACCCACTTCTATCTGAGGCAGAATCATTTGCCCTAATTTGTAAGTGCCACCGCGAGGATGAGCAAAAACGTATGCAACTTTCATGTTCCTCCTGATCTAAATCTGTTGTTTGCTCATCATGGCTTGCTGCATTTTTTCCTGAAGTTCTGACAGCGTTAACGATCCGAGTTCTCCTGATTGGCGGGTTCGCACGCTCAAGGTCTGGTTTTCTACTTCTCGCTTACCAACAACCGCAACGACGGGAATTTTTGCCAGCTCTGCGGTGCGAATTTGTTTGCCGAGGCGATCGCCGCTGTGATCCACCTCAACCCGATAGCCGAGTTGTTTGAGTTGCAGGGCGATCGCGGCTGCATAGGCTCGCTGCTCATCACTCACGGGCAACAGCCGCACCTGCACTGGAGCCAACCAGAGGGGGAAATCCCCGGCATAGTTTTCAATTAAGATGCCAAAGAAGCGTTCTAATGATCCAAAGATGGCGCGGTGAATCATAATCGGACGCTGGCGCGAACCGTCCGCCGCCACGTATTCCATATCAAAGCGATCGGGCAAATTGAAATCGACTTGAATCGTAGAGCATTGCCACTGACGGGCGATCGCATCCTTGATCTTGATGTCGATTTTGGGACCATAAAACGCACCACCGCCTTCGTCCGTCACATAGTCCCAACCCTTTGTGTCTAAAGCTTGAACCAGCGCATCCGTAGCTAATTTCCAAATGTCGTCCGTACCCACAGACTTGCCAGGACGAGTAGAAAGGTACACTTCATACTCAGCGAAGCCAAACTCCGACAAAATCTGCTCGGTCAAATTCAACACACCCAGAATCTCATCTGTCACCTGTTCGGGCAGACAAAAAATATGAGCATCATCCTGGGTAAAGCCGCGTACTCGCATTAGTCCATGCAATACGCCCGATCGCTCATAGCGATACACGGTGCCCAACTCTGCCCAGCGGATGGGCAGTTCCCGATAGGAGTGCAAATGGCTTTGATAGGTCAACACATGAAACGGGCAATTCATCGGCTTCAGTTGATACTGCTGCGCCTCAAGCTCCATCTGGTCAAACATATTCTCGCGGTAGAAGTCAAAGTGTCCCGATGTTTTCCAGAGATCAAGATTGGCGATATGCGGGGTGTAGAGTAGTTCGTACCCTCCATCCAGATGCGCTTTTCGCCAGTAGTCTTCAATCAGTAGCCGCATCCGTGCCCCTTTGGGATGCCAGAAAACCAATCCCCCGCCTGCATCCTCCTGGATACTAAATAGATCTAGGTCTTGTCCCAATTTTCGGTGGTCGCGGCGTTTCGCCTCTTCTTTCTGAGTCAGATATGCCTGAAGTTGTTCTGGGGTTTCCCAGGCTGTCCCGTAAATGCGTTGCAACTGTGGCTGGGTTTCATCGCCTCGCCAATAGGCTCCAGCCACACTTTCCAGGGCAAAAGCATCGGGGTTAATTTCGCCCGTGTAGTTGAGATGAGGTCCGGCACACAAGTCCCACCAACAATCCCGCCCTAGCTTTTGGGTGTCAGAGTGTCAGCAGTAATGTGAAGTAAGGAAGCCTCTGACACCCCTTGCAGGGTATCTGCACAACCAATGAAATAACGAGTAATCGGTTCATCAGCAGGAATGCTGTCGAGGATTTCCAGTTTGTAAAGTTCGCCCAGTTGCTCAATTTCTGCCCGAATCTGCTCCCGATCTACCACTTCCTGAATGATGGGCAGATTTGCCTGTATGATTCGCCGCATCTCGGCTTCAATTTGAGTCAGGTCGTCTGGCGTGAAGGGATCTTGACGATCGAAGTCATAGTAGAAGCCAGTGTCTGTCCAGGGTCCAATCGTCACTTTGGTCTCCGGGAAGAGCGTTTGCACTGCCATCGCTAGCACATGGGCACAGGTATGTCGAGTCCGCAGCAGGGTTTGCGGATCGTTTTGAAAATTTTGCGCTTTAAGAAATGGACGGGGAATCTGGCTGACCATACTCAACTATAAAATGATAATCATTCTCACTTTAACATGAGGATGCCCCTGCTGGTAGGTGTAGATTAGAAAAATCGCCATCGCTTCTGCGAACCTACTACAATCGGCAGTAGTCTGTGAGGAGGAAGCTGTATCGCGCATCGATTCGCAGGTCAGAGAGTCACTGATATTCTCAAAACCAAAAGAGCTAGCATCAAGCAAGCGCAACTTCCATGAAGGATCGCCAAGTTGGGAGGAATTTAGCGCAATGACCTGGGAATAGGTTGAGCAGGGCGCAAAGATAATGTTCCTGGCTTTAGAGTGGTTCTCAAATTGCTGAGTGACCGGAGGTTTGACAAGTGAACAATCCTATCTTTGATAAATTGCTAGCATTCTTGAACAAGCTGGAATAGGAAAAAATGAGTTACTCTTTAGCACATCATCGGGATGAAGCTGTGATGGTTGCGATCGCTGTACCCGGAGAGCGATGGGAAATTGAATTCTTAGGTGATGGTTCGGTAGATGTCGAGAAGTTTGTCAGTCATGGAGATATTGCGGGTGAAGAGGCGCTGACCGAATTGTTTGATCGCTTTTCAGAATCAGAAGGAACCATCGAATGGGCTAGCGGGGTAACGCTTGCATCAAGATGAAAAATGATGGTTAATCGTGACTGGTTGGGGATGAAGGGACAATCGCCCCTCACTCTGGAAAGAAAAACTCTGCCGAATCCTCATCTACCCCTGTTCCAAGACACGCAATCGAGGTAATGCCATTGCGATTAGAAAAATCGCTAACTGTATTGCGACGATACTGGGACCCGATGGTAAATTGAAACTGGCTGAAACGAGCATTCCAAGCAAAGCACTCAATGCCCCTAACCCTGCGGATAGCACCACATAATTTGTGAATGTGCGACTGAGCAACTGAGCAGCGCAAGCCGGAATCACGACAAATGCACTCACCAGCAACACCCCGATCGCCTTGATCGACACTCCCACGACCAACGACAACAACACAATAAAAGTAGTGCGATGAGCAGATGCTGAAACTCCCCGTGCGATCGCCAAGGGTTCATGCAACGTCAATAACATTTGCGTTCGCAACGTCAGTCCGATAAACACAACACAGATGATTAACAGCAAACTGCTAAAAACTAAATCGAGTTCTTGGACTGCCAAAATGTCGCCAAACAACAGGTGATGCAGTCCGCCCTTGTATTGCCCGACAAAGCTGAGGGTGATGATGGCGATCGCTAGCGATGAAGAATAGATGATGTTGAGTAAAGCATCTGTCCATAAGAGGGTACGTTCCAGCAAGTAGGTCACAATCAAGGCAAACGCCACGGCAAAGGGCAGCAAGACCACCGATGGATTTAACCCCAAGAGTAACCCAATACTAATGCCTAGTAATGCGGAGTGTCCCAAGGCATCGCTGAAGAAAGACAACTGGCGCAAAACTGTAAAGCTGCCCAGCATTCCTCCCATTAAACCTGTGAGAATGCCGCCCAGCATGGCACGTTGCATGGCGGGAAGTTGAAACAGTTCGATGATGCGGATGAAGTCGGTTTGAAGGGGCATACGGGGGGGAGGAGGGAAGAATCATGATCTCTACTTCTTGTTCCGCACTTAGATGATGTACATATATCTTGCTATCTGATAATCGATCAGCGCCCTAAGCTGGCTCAGGGATCTTCAAAGCTTTCATAGCCTCAGATAGAGCATCCCGGTAGCGATAGCTTGCGGTCACAATTGCTCCCCGTTGCTCAACACTTAAAGTACTATAAGGCTTAGCCGCAATTTTGCCAGAATTAAAGAAAGGTTTTACAGTGTTGAGACATTGCTGATAGGCATTTTCCACCTCAGCAACTAATTCAGCACTGAGCTTGGATTTGTACGGCTCAAACTGGCTTTGGATGCCAATCCAGTTATGCTTGAAGATCAGCAGACTTTGATCAGACCAAGTCTCTTCCTCACTAGATATTTTTTTGGCTGGAACCTCCGTTGCCAGGTTCAACATGCCTTGAAAGTTCAAGGCAGCATTAAAATTAGCTGGCTCATCTAGCTTCTGAATTAAGGACTTAACAGTTTTAACTAAACCTTCTGTGTAAGGGATAGCCGCTTTGGTATCGCCATCTCGAAACAATAGAGCTTCTACTCGATGAAAACTCCGAAATTCCGGAGATGTTTCCCCCCCGTCGATCGCGTAGGGACGTGCATCTATATCTGTATCCTCTTGCTCAAAACTCAGGGCGTAAACTTCTATCTCCTCGTAGGGCGGACGAGCATTGATGTAAGCTTCCTTAGCTTGCGCCAAATCACCGCCCTTCAAGGCATCTAGGAGCTTCTCCGTGAGAGATAACTGAACAGCCGCCTGTTTTTTAAAGTACTCAACCCCTGTTGCCACAGCTTCTGGGTATAGAGCTTTTGCAACGGGCTGCGGAGTTGTTGGCTGCGGAGTTTGGCTTGTGCCTGATTGAGGTGTAAAACAACTAGTGGAGAGCAGAACTATCATCAAACCAGTTGCAAATAATGCCATCAACTTTTTCATAACTTTTCCAAATACATCAAAAGTACTGTTCTCTAGTTGTAAACCGCTCTGACATCAGTTTCTATTACTGAAAAGAGCAAGTGCCATAACCTGCCAACGGCGAAGAGAAATAGGTTAGAGGAGACTTGGAGGAAACTAAGACCTCAACTGTGTGATCCGGGTATTAAGCGCTAACCCTTTTTAAACCATGAGCTAGAGTAAATCTATTGAGAATAATTATCAATAGTCTTGGAAGAATAGGCAGGGCAAACGCATACAAAACGTTATATATCAGTGAACAGACCACCGCCTAGAAGAGCGGTGGCTTCTGAAAACGGACTGAAAGTCCTAGTCTTCGCCTTCAACTTTAAAATCTGCGTCTTCTCCCTCGTGATTTTGATTCTCGATGTACTGCATCACGATTTCATCAGTCACATTCCCACTACTGCAACAAAAATACCCCCGCGCCCAAATATGACGACCCCAAAATTTCTTGCGCAAATGCGGAAACTCTTGCAGCAATTTGTAGGCTGTTTTTCCTTTCAACCCTTGCACTAAACGACTAATCGTTACCTGTGGCGGGATCGACACGAACAGATGCACATGATCTTTCGAGACATGACCTTTCAAAATCGTCACTTGCTGCTGTTGACAGACTTGCCGGATCAATTCTCGGACTCTCAAGCCTACTTCTCCCATCAGGGCTTTGCGACGGTACTTTGTCACCCACACCAAGTGCAGGTGAATCTCAAAACGGTGTGAGCACCCCGACGATACTCTTTCACGCTCAGAATTTAACATGCTCGTGGGTTCCCGCTGAAGCCTTCGCCTGAAGGCGAGGGTTTTAACCCACCCAGAAGGAGACAATAAAGCTCATTTTGACCTCTCTAATTGAGAAATTTCCTAATTAGAGAGGCTTATTGAGAATATTTATTTTCACTTTAGTGTCAGTAGAGTTTCTATGCCACTAGATATAGCGTGTTAAGAAACGTGTGCGTTTGCCCTGGAAGAATAGGTGATCTCTGTCGCAAGAACCAAGGTCTACAATAGACTCCCATACTCCCCATTCCCCACTCTCCCCTAATTCCGATGACGATATCTGACAAATTCAGACCCGTAGGCAGCAGAGAGATTCTCAGGCGAGAGCGCCACATCTGGGGTGCCTTGACAGCGTAAGGTGCGATTTAGGCAGAGGACGCGATCGCAGTGTCGTCTTACCATGTCTAAATCATGGGAAACCTGCAAAATTGCCCAGTCTTGCTCTTGCTTGAGTTGATAGAGCAATTGATAAAACTCGGTCTCACCGCGCAGATCCAATCCAGCCGGAGCCTCATCAAGGATCAGCAATCGGCGTGGGTAAACCAGGCAATAGGCCAGCAGCACTCGCTTTGTTTCCCCGCCAGAAAGCCCGCTGATCAGTTGACGCTTTAGATGGAGCGCATCCACTCTTGCCAAAGCGTCCCGAACCGCATGACGACGCTTTCTCTGGTCTTTCCAGGGCACCTGAAACCCTAGCCTATCCCAGCCCAAACCCACCAGTTCTTCTACCGTCATGGGAATGCGGCGATCGACCAGGAAGTTTTGCGGTAGATAGGCAATCTGTTGACGAATTTGTGGTGCAAGTGAACCTTGGCGGCGCAGAGGTTGTCCCAGGATAAAAACCTTCCCTGCCTGCTGTGGCAAAATGCCCAGTATCGCTTGCACTAGGGTACTTTTGCCTGCCCCGTTAGGGCCGACAATTGCCGTATCGGTGCCTGCCTCCAGGGAAAACGAAACCTCCTGCACTGCCGCGTAGGTTTCCCGATAAACCGTGAGCTGTTCAACTGCGAGTACAACCTCTTTCAAGTAGAAAAGACCTCCTAAAACCTGACTCCAACTCGCTGGGGCACGACGGCAACAGGCTGAGGTATCCAGAGGGGCAACACGGACTGGGTTGAGCCACCAAAAGCGCTCACCAAACCCTGAACGTTTTGACGCATGGTCTGGATGTAATAGTCCGGCTCTAGGGCTTCGGGGCCTCCCGTTTCGATCGGATCAAAGGTGCTGATTTTGACGTTTAAGTCTTTTGCCAGCCCTGCAAATGCATTTTCACCCGCTTGGGGTTCGGTGAGAATCGCCTTGAGATTGGATTCCTTCACCTCATCCGTCACTCGTTTAATATCATCCGGGGAGGGATTTTCTTCCGGCAAATCCACCAGAAAATTAGCTTTCAAGTTGTAGCTCTGAGCAAAGTAGGGGGCAAAGTCATGGAAGGCCACAAAGGTTTTACCCGTATAGGGTTGCAGCAGTTTCGTGGTTTCGGCATCCAGATCCCGCAACTTTTGAATGTAAGCGGCGGCGTTTGCCGTGTAGACTTCTTTCCCGGCTGGATCAGCCGCAATCAGTCCATCCCGAATGCGTTCTACCTGCTGCATCGCTCGTTTGGGGTCAAGCCAGACATGGGGATTATAGGCTCCATGCTCATGCTCGGCTTCCTCTTTTTTCTCATCTGCACCATGCTCATGGTCGTGCCCCTCAATCGCTTCATTGGCGATCGTTTTCACCCCTTTGCTAGAGTCAATCACTTTCAGGTTGGCATTTCCCGCATTCTTGACCAGATCCTCCAAAAATTCTTCCATCTCCAGCCCGTTTTGTACCAGCACATCGGCTTTCGCCAACTTCTGAGCATCCTCCGGTCTGGCCTGGAAATCATGGGGACCTACATTAGTCGGCAGCAGTTGTGTGACTTCCGCGCGATCGCCTGCCACTGCCTTAGTAAACTGGGTAATTGGCAAGAAGGTCGTCACGACTTGCAACTCATCCGTTGCTGCTGCTGGGGACGATTGGGCTTGAGGTGATTCCGTCGTAGACGGCGTATTGGTTGCACAGCTTCCTAAGCTGACTGCGATCGCTGATACAACCGCCACAGACAACCGACGGACGAGATGAGTGGAGGTCTGTAGTCTTGTTTTTGAGTCAATCATCTGAAAATATCCTCACAACGAGTTGAAAAAGTAAAGGGGTGAAGGGGTGGGGGGGGTGCATGAACGACTCCCCCATTCAGTGCAACAGCAACGCCACGTCCTTGGCAAAATAAGTCAAAATCAAGTCGGCTCCAGCTCGTTTCATACTGGTCAGCGTTTCCAGAACCACCTTTTTCTCATCAATCCAGCCCTGTTGGGCAGCGGCTTTGATCATGGCGTATTCACCACTGACGTTGTAGGCTGCAACGGGTAAATGAGTGTGCTGTTTGATTTGGAAAATGATATCTAGGTAAGCAAGCGCAGGCTTCACCATCAGAATGTCTGCACCCTCAGCAATATCCAGATCTACCTCTTTGATTGCTTCTCTCGCATTCGCCGCGTCCATTTGATAGGTTTTCTTGTCGCCAAATTTAGGGGCTGAGTCCAACGCATCCCGGAAGGGGCCGTAGTAAGCAGAGGCATATTTAGCAGAGTAGGCAAGAATCCCGACGTTGATCCATCCCTCAGCATCCAAGGCTTTGCGAATGGCTCCCACCCGGCCATCCATCATGTCTGAAGGTGCCACAAAATCGGCTCCGGCTTCTGCTTGCACTAGGGCTTGTTTGACCAAGACTGCCACGGTTTCATCATTGAGAATCTTGCCATCCTGACAATGCCGTCATGTCCTTCACTGCTATAGGGATCGAGGGCAACATCGGTGATCAGCAAAATATCGGGAACGGCTTGTTTTATGGCCTGGACGGCACGGGGAACCAAACCATTAGGGTTGTAGCTCTCAGTGCCTGCGTTGTCTTTCTGGCTGTAGGGAATCAGGGGAAAGAGAGCGATCGCTCCAATGCCCAACTCATAGGCTTCCTTCACCTCAGCTAAGAGCAAATCCAAGGTGTAACGATAGCAACCGGGCATAGACGGCACTTCTTCCCGTTGACCTTCACCCTCCATCACAAACAGGGATAGATCAGATCTTCAACCCGCAGCGTGGCTTCCCGCACCAGCCGCCGCAGGGTTTCAGTCCGGCGCAAGCGACGCGGGCGATGAATGATGGGTGTGAGCGTTGATTCAGTCTGGCTGACGGAGGTAGCCTGAGCCGTTTGATCCTCCAGGATAGAGACTTGAGCTAGGGACATAGAGTACAATGAGAATGATTATCGTTCACTCATTCTACAGTAATCCATGTGAAAAGTAATTCTCTGCCTCAGCAAGATAATGGGCATCCGATGTACCACCTGACCCGAAATCAGCAAGCCGTGTTGGATGTCTTGCATCAGCAACCCCATCCCCTCTCGGCTCAGGAGTTGTATGGCATGATGCGTCAGCAGCAGGCGATCGGGCTGGCAACGGTGTATCGGGCTTTGGAAACCTTAAAATTGCATGGGTTGATCAGGAGCCGTACCAGGACAATGGGGAATCGCTATACAGTCCAGTCCTCACCGATCAGCATTATCTAACCTGTTTGCAATGTGGTCAGTCTTTCCCTCTGGATCACTGTCCTGTACAGGAGTTAGAAGCACCCTTGCAGCACTCCATCCCGTTCAAAATCTATTACCACACGTTAGAATTCTTTGGACTGTGTGAGCCGTGTACCCATCAGGTTAAGTATTGAAGGTGCGACTGCAACTTCAGTCTTACAATTAGGATAAGACTGTTCGATAGGCTAACCATGAACCTAAATACTGAACTTCCTGATGACATTGCCCAAGCGATCGCTGATTATATCCAAGATCAGC
>JAAUOZ010000140.1 GCA_012034655.1 Leptolyngbyaceae cyanobacterium CSU_1_3
GATAATCTAAGAAGTGCGAATACAAAAGAAGCAAAAGCGTGAATGAGTTTTAGATCAACAAAGCTAATGCAATTGTGATCTAGAACTGTAGCTTATTCCCTATCTATCTTTTGTCCAACCCTACGGGCCCACCTCAATTTACGAACATCTGAGCAGAACATTAAGCTGGCACTCACCGAGCACAATAAAAAAAACTACGCTGGTGTCAAATTCCACTGAGTTGCAGTTGCCCACGCTTCCGCGCCGTTGATAATGATGTCGCACACGGGATCTTTGACCTCGTAGTATGCTTCAACATCGATCAGGATGGTATTTGGCAAGTGCTAATTTCACTTCTGCATATGCCTGAGCGATCGCTGGATTTGCCCGCAAATAATCGCGAAACAGAAGAGCATATCGCTGGTTGGCTCGTCCTACAAGCCGAACATGAACATTGACTGGACGTTGAGATGCGATCGGCTTAAACACCCATTGAATCCAGTCGTCTGACGAATCATTTCTCCCCGGTGGAAGATGATCCTGGGTCAGATGTGCAACGCGCTGGTATCCTGCTTGATTGAGTGCGGCTTCCACCGCTGCATCAAGGCTTTCTACTGTGATTTGAATGTCAATGATGTCTTTCGCGGCTAAACCAGGAACGGAGGTCGAGCCGATATGATCGATTCGCAGCGCCAAATTATCCAGCGTTTGATGCAAAGCTTGTTGCAACGACAGAAATTCATTCTGCCAATTGGGTTGATAGGGAACGATCATAATCATTTCGTTTTACCAATTACCACTCGCATAAAAGACCTTTGAGATAGGTGTAGCATTAGCTAGCCCGATACACTGAGTTAGCAAAAATTACCAGTTGCGATCGATTCCGCAGGTTGAGGCGATCGAACAAATGAGTCACATGGGTTTTTACCGTTCCCTCAGAAATATAGAGTTGTTCGGCAATGGCTCGATTGGTAGCACCGTTGCCAATCAATCGCAACACATCTCGTTCACGGGGCGTAAGAAATTCTAATTCAGGCAGGCGATCGCTTTGATTCTGAAACCTCTGTTGCAGCGGTGCTTGCCATCAGCTTTGCCATCAGTCCCGGTGCCATCTGAGTGTAGCCTCGATGGGTCATCCGAATTGCCTGCACTAATTCGTCTGCGGGCATATCTTTGATCAAGTAACCTTTTGCTCCTGCCCGAAAAGCATCGGAGATGTACTGTTCATCGTCGAAGGTGCTTAAAATTAAAACTTTGACTGTTGGAAACTGCTGACAAATGATGCGCGTTGCCGCTCGACCATCCATCACGGGCATTTGCACATCCATCAGTACTAGATCGGGCTGCAATGCCTCTACCTGTTGAATGGCAACTTTTCCATTCTGAGCGATGCCAGCGACCTGCAAATCGGGTTCCAACTCCAGCATCGCTTTCAGCCCGTGACCGATCAATGCCTGATCGTCCACCAGTAGCAGCCGGATTGGAGCGATCGCGTTTGCAGTTGATACAAAATAGTCTTCGCTCATTGCATCCTCTCATCATACAGACCTGTCTGTATTGCTTCAATAGTTTTAATATAAACAGACAGGTCTGTATCTGTCAAGTGTATGATGGAAGTAATTAATTCACTTTCAGGAGCTAGAAATGCCTAAACCTCGAACAGACGCACGAGAGCGAATTCTGTCTGTCGCGGATGAACTGTTTTGTCGAGAAGGGGTGCGGGCGATCGGGGTGGATACGATCATTGCTCAGTCAGAGGTGGCAAAGACGACGTTTTATCGCTATTTCCCTTCCAAAGATGATCTGATCGCTACTTATTTAGAAGAGCGGAATCAGCAATTCTGGCAGTTGTTCGACCAAGTAGCGAATCAATATCCAGACGATCCGAAACAACAATTGCTAGCCATTTTTCGCTGGTTCGATGAAGTGTTAGCATCGCCTGAAAGTTATGGATGTGCATTTTTGATGGTTGCCTCTGAGTTTCCAGAATTCGACCATCCAGGACATCAGGTGGCGATCGCCCATAAGCAACAATTGCGCGATCGCATCACCAAATTGATTGAGCAAGCAGGAATTCAGCCAGCAGAGGAACTCAGTGCTGCCCTCCTCCTTTTAGGCGATGGAGCATTTGCAGAACTCCGGTTGTTTCGCAAGCCGAACAATGGCATCTCGTTAGAGAAAGCCGCAACAATGATGATTGCAGCGTATGCAAATGCGTAAGCCTCTTAGCGTACAGAAAAGGCTCTGTCCCAACTGCCAGAGATCGGGTCAAGCAAAAAGCTCAGGACAGTCTTTTGGCGAGTCACAATTTCAGCCGTCGCTACCATGCCGGGAGTCAACGGCACTTCCTGCCCCTTGACGCTCACAGAATGCTGCTTGAGTCGCACCTGCACCGGGAAAACTAATCCGGCATCTTTCTCATTCACCGCATTGGGGCTGATTTTGCTCACTGTGCCCTCCACCATGCCGTACTCCTGATAGGGAAAGGTGGCAAGTTTTACTTTCACCCGCATTCCAGTTCTGATAAAGCCGATATCCTGATTCGGTACTTTGGCTTCTACCAATAGTTCTTCGCCAGCCGGGACGATCGACAGTAGCTCATCGCCCCCATGAACCGCTGCCCCCGTTTTCGCCACTTTCACGTTATAAACCGTGCCCGTTACGCCTGCTCGAATCGTGCTTTGCTTCTGTTGCTCCCTGGCTTGAGAGAGTTTGCCTTCCAGGTCGGTCAATTCCTGTTGTTGTTTGTCAATTTGGGTCAGAATCTCACTTTGCCGTTCCGACTCTAATCGACTGGCATTATTCTTCGCTGCCTGAAATGCCTGCCTTGCCTGTTCGATCGCCTGATCTTGAATCGCAATTTCTTTTTGTAAGCCTTCGACTTTATTCTGCGTATCGATATAATCAAACCGGGGCACGGCTCCCTGGCTGGCAAGAGAGCCCATCGCTTGAGATTTTTGACTGGCAAAGGCAAGGTCTGCCTGTAACCGAGTCTTTTGAACTTGAGCCGATCGAATGGTACTCAGTTGGCGACTGGCATCCGCTTCGGCGGCGGCACGGCGATCGCGGTACTCGTGCAACCGTGAGGCTAACAATTCATTTTGCAGTACGCTGCCTGCCTGCACTTTCCCGCTCCGTTCCGCTTCTAATCGGGCTAAAGAATCTCGATTTTGTTCCATCAACTTTTGCAATCGCTGTACTTCTGTTGTCGATTGAGTTGGGTCAAGTTGCACCAACACATCGCCTTTTTTGACAGCCTTTCCTTCTGTGGCATTAATCTCGCGCAGTTGTCCCCCTGCCAGCGATCGCATTGGCTGCACTTGAGTTGCCGGAACTACTTCGCCATTGGCGGTTGCCACTTCATCGACTTTGCTGAAAGCCGCCCAGGCGATCGCACCTGTGACGGTAAGACAAATACCACCAACTAACACACGGGTATAAAGCGGGGGTAAACGATGCACAGCATTACCAAGCTCGTAATTGAGGTAGCCCTGAGTGTTGGCAAATTGCTGTTTGGTGTGCTGGCGTTGAACCGAGGATGAATTTGGAATGTTCATAATTGCCTCCAAGGAAGATATCTGGAATACTCAAGGCATGAGCGAAATTTACGTTGTCGTCCGAAATCAAGATGATGTCGCAATGTCGAGCATTGAGGGTGATCCTCTGGTAATCTTGGCTAGTAATGCTGAAGGGGCCTATCAAGCAGTGCAGGGGCTAGTCTAAGGGTTGCTTCTGGTATCTTTAGCAACGTTCCTCCTGGCGACTATACGGTGATTGTCAGACACCCTTCGGTAACACCTACTGAAGCGCGTCAGGACAGTCAGCTACCTGACAGACGGATTGCCGGATTAAGGTTTATTTATCAAGAACCAGAAAGGCGACTTCTCCGAATTGAAACTCGACTATTTGAGAGAGAATTGTGATGATTAACCAAAACAATGTTGTTCCTGAAAATACCGTCGATTTTTACAAGCGGTTGGTCTGGCTTGAGTCAGAAGCCATGCTGGGGCAGAAAGACCCCCAGAAGCTTGCTAAGATGGCGTTGCAACTGGCTGAATTCACAGCAACTTTAGCTCGTTTAGCAGTAAAAGAAGCTGAAGCTCCTCGCAGGGAAACACCATCAGAAGCGGCATGAAGCCCTCGTTACCGTTGTGATCTTGATCGCTGGTGTTCTAAGCTTGAAGTCTTGAGTTCACAAGTCGAAAGTTGAGGGTGCGATCGCGATCGTTGAAGTTTTGATCGCGATCGCCGATGTTTTGAACTCGGAGGTTGGAGGGGCTATAGCAATCTCTAGCGTTCTGATCGTGAAAGATGGAGTAGAGTGAGCAGTGTCCACCCTACCGCTAATTAACGTCGCCGAAAGTGGATACCCGGTGTACCAGTGGCATGGAAAGTGGTAATCTTTCCCTGAGTTAAATCAATTGCTAAGGAAAATTTCTGACCACTTGTTATTTTGCCTCCAGGTTCGATGTTCGTAATTTTCATAGATGACAAACCCTGGCTCCTAGCTGCGGCTAGTTTTTTTGTACCTTAGGATTGTCTACAGCTCGACGTAGAATTTGAAGATACTGTTCGGGGGTTCCCTTAAATACAGTGCTTGTTGGGTTATCGACCCTCACACCTGGATCAAAAGTTTGGTCTACATGCCCCTGAAGAATATGTTCCCAATCCGCTTTTTCAAGCTTCAATGCCACAGGTAAAGATTTACCCATGTATTCACGATCTGGAAAATCGCCAAGAGCCGTTTCAAGATTGACTTGATTTGGTGATAACTCAGACGAGGTAGAAAGTGGTCTTTCGCCGCTACTACCACTAGGTGTTTTGGAGTCAGCAGAACCGCCAGTGCCACCAGTACCACTTGGAGGTGTCATGCCAGGGTTGGGACGGGAAGTACCTGGAGTGCCAGAGCCACCACTCGTAGAAGATTGCGGTCTACTCGACGGCATGGACATTGGTGATGGACGAGGAGGTTGACCGCTAGAACCACCTCTACCACTTGCAGACGCGACGGGACTTTGATCAGCTTTTGCAGTGGCACTTGGAGATGTTGTTGTGCCAGCTAGATTAGGATGTTGTCCTTTCACACCAAATTCACCTTGTTTTCCTCCAATAGGAGTAGAGACAGGAGTGCCTTCTCCAACAGCACCAGATTTACTGTGATTGCCTCCGCCTACGGTAACGCGATTGAGATCGTGGCTATTGCTAATTGGATTAGCAGACATGGGAGTTTGAGCGTTATTACGCTTGCCACTAGGCTTGGGTTTTTCGCCATAGTGACCACCTCCGTTTGAACCGTCCTTAAAGCGTCTATCTGAGATACCATCATTTCTGATTGGAAAATTTGCAGGAGAGTCAGGTCGATCGTTATTGCGTCGTCCATTAGCAGTAGGTTGATGACCGGGGTTACCTCCGGCTGTAGCTTGGTTTTTAGCTGGTAAAGGAGTTCTAGCAGGAGGGTAGGTGGCAGGTGGAGTTTCAGGGGACAAGCCAGATTCGGGGGTATGCGTAGCCCCTGAGCTTAGTGGAGATTCTTCAGTTACTTTGGGAGCCGTCTTGCCACCAGACCCCTTTGCATCGCTAGAGGCTTTTGTAAATAAGCTACTTAGCTTCTTCCCGATCGTGCTCAGTTTACCAAAACCTGGAACAACGCTGGCTGCTTCACTAATAGTGGTTTCGCCTAATCTTCCAATTTGATCAGCGCCTTTAGCCACGTTGGCTGCTTCTTTAGCTTTCGTGATGTCGCCAGACTTGCCAACTTGACTAGAAGCCTTAGTAGCAGCAGCTACTTCGTCAACTTTACTGCCTATTTTGGCGAATTTAGCAGCTTTACTGAGAGCGCCTGCGCCAGGTACGAAAAAAGTACCCACATCCACAAATATTCGACCCACTGCTTCCCAGGGATGCCCATTATCGATTGCTTCTTTATAAGGTTGAATTAGCGCTTTTCCAAACCCTACTGGGTCCGTTACGATCGTTTTAGCTTGGTTACCCATATCCCCATAAGCTTTGCTAGTTTCCTCAGGGCGGAGGAGGGGAATAAGTGGTCCGATACCAGGAGTCATTGATTGCACTGCTGGATTGGTCACTAGCGCAACACCCCCTTTACCCATATCCCAAAGTGCTTTACCAGCACCGATCGCAAAATCCTCAGCAGCACCACCTCCTGAATTATTCAGGAAGGAGGGGTAATTTGGGTCATTCAAATCAGGGCTTTTCTTGGGTATAGAGGGTATGCATTTGTCGGGAGCACTACGTTCAGTGCCTGATAGAACGGGACCAACGAAGTCAGCCGAAACCTGCCTGGGTGAAGGTTTTGGAGGTTTCGGGGCTTGACGGGTAGTATCTGGTAGAACAGGTCCAATAAAGTCCGGTGAGCCTGGTTTTGGCATAGGTTGCGGAGGTTTAACTGGCGCAATGGGAGCTTTCAGTTGTCGTAACATCTCGCGTGCTTCATTGCGATCGGTAATGCTAATACCAGGATTATTGGCAACCTGGGTGAGTGCAGCTTTCTCCTTAGCGAGGCGTTGTCTTTCTTCCACGACACGCTTCTCCCTCCGAATGTTTGCCGCTTCAGCCTGCTCAAAACGATTGAGCGGTCTTTCTTTGCGTACTGGAGGCTTCGGTGCAGTCGTCTGAACTGGCGGTTTTTGCTTTGCCGGAGTTTGTGCTCGATAGCTTGCTCTGAGACGTTCATCCTCCTGAACAGACTCACCTTCAAACTCACGATTGGTTCGCTCACTAGCCACCGATCCATCTGCACTAACCCAGGGGGAATTGTTGAAAGAACTATTCACCTGCTGCATTAGTTGAGCACCGGAGAACTGTTGGGTGTCTGGAGTGATTACCTTTGCTAGATTCAAAGCCGCCGTGGAATTTAATAATCCCGCTCCGGTCTTCGTATCCCAACCTGGTGCTTGCAGATCGGTTGCCGTAGATTCCAGAATACGGGATACCTGGCGATAATCGAGTGTAGGATTGGCTGCCCACATTTGGGAAATAGTGCCCGTCACCTCTGCTGCCGATCGCGATGTGCCCGTGAATGAACTACCCGTTTGACTACCCGGTGCTACCAGGTCTAAGCCAGATCCATAGCTGGAATAGCTGGCACGATCGCCACCCTCTGCTGCACCCACTGCAATGATATTGTCAAACTGTTGCGATGCCTGCCCCAAAGCCGACATTGCGCCGCCCTGATTGCCAGAGGATGCAACAACGAGTACGCCATTGTCGTGAGCATAGGATAAGGCTTGCTGTTCTGCGGTTGTCAGTTGCGATCGCGTTGTGACACTGCCATCTGAATGCTTTTCCGTCAGGTCAAAACTGAGATTGGCAACTGCCCGCTGTCCTAATGATTTGGCAGCATCGACAAATTTATTCAGAGAGTTTGCCCAACCGCCATTCCCCACTCCTCCACCTGACCAGGCAGGCGACTGAGGATTGCTTTGGGCGATCGTTTTCACAACCTCTGCGCCATGTTCTCCCGTGCCAAATCCTTGATCGATCACCCCAACCAGCGGTTGTTGTGCGTTAGGCGAAGTAGAGGCAGAACTACTGTGTATTTCAGTTCGTCCTGGGTTAACTTGATCGAATCCTGATTGACGATAATTCTGAGGCTGGAAGGAAGTATTCGATTGCCGATTTGAGTAGTGTTTGTTTTGTTCGTTCATTGTTTTTCTCTTGAAACTTTCTCAGTCAAGGTTTTACCCTCTATTAGTTAGTCAACACTCTTGATAGGTTTTATGATTTGTCATTTGTAGTCAGGAATCACCAGTGACTAATGACCAAAAACTAAACTGCGGCTTGTTGTTGTTGATACAGCACCCAATAAGCACCTTTTTGCTGTAACAATTCTGCGTGGGAACCCTGTTCGATTAACACGCCTTTGTCGAGTACCAGAACACGATCGGCTTGTTTGAGTGGTGCAAATCGGTGCGTGATCATCAGGACGGTGCGATCGCCTCTAATCTGCTCCAAATTTTGCATCACTTTTCGTTCTGTCTCACTGTCCAGGGCACTGGTGGCTTCATCCAGGATCAGAATTGGGGCATCGGAGAGAAATAACCGTGCCAATGCCAATCGCTGTCGCTGTCCACCGGATAAACCCGTGCCTCGTTCGCCAATCTGGGTTTCGTAGCCTTCGGGTAATTCCATAATGAAATCGTGAGCAACTGCCAGCCGTGCCGCTGCAATGATTTGTTCCGGTGGAATATCAGGATTATTGAAGGTAATGTTGTCCGCCACCGACCCATTGAACAGAAAGTCATCCTGCAACACCACACTCATTTGTTGCCGCAGCGAAGTCAGGTTCACGCCTTTAATGTCAAAGCCATCCATCAACACCCGTCCCGATTTGGGCTGATACAGCCGCTGAATTAGCTTGGACAGCGTACTTTTGCCAGAACCGCTACGTCCCACAATCCCGATAAACATCCCCGGTTGCACATCGACGGAAATTCCTTTCAACGCGGGTTCCAGGTGCGGTTGATAGCGGAAGAAGAGTTGCTCGAAAGTCACCTGTCCTTGAAGCGGGGGCAGTACCAACCCAATTCCTTCTGCCTCCTCTGGAGTGGTATTGAGAATATCACCCAGTCGATTCACAGATAGCAGCACCTGTTGAAAATCCTGCCAGAGTTGAGCAAGCCGGAGCAGCGGTGAAATTGCCCGTCCTGACAGCATTTGAAACGCCACCAATTGACCTACTGTGAGATGATGTTCAATTACCAGCATGGCTCCGAACCAGAGAATCAGTAACTCTGAAAGATGCGTTAAAAACTCGCCGATGTGCCCGTCCACATTAGAAATTGTCGATGCCCGAAAACTGGTTTTGACATAGCGGGCAAACAATCCTTCCCAGCGTTCACGAGTCGCCAGTTGGGCAGTATGAGCTTTCACCGCATGAATGCCTGAAACGGTTTCCACCAAAAATGATTGGCTATCCGCATGACGATTGAAGGATTCATTCAGCCAGTTTCGCAGAATTGGTGTCACCACCAGAATTAGCGCAATCAGCACAGGTAAAACTGCTAAACTGATCAGGGTCAATTTGGGACTGTAAAACACCATCATCGTCAAATAGACCACGATGAAAGCGGCATCCAACACCACAGTCAGAGCCGTTCCAGTAAGGAACTGACGGATGTTTTCCAACTCCTGCACCCGTGCGACCGTATCCCCGACTCGTCGTGCTTCAAAGTACGCCAGAGGTAACTGAAGCAGATGGCGAAACAGTTGCGATGATAGGCTCAAATCCAATCGTCGAGCGGTGTGAGTAAAGATGAAAAGGCGGAGAATACCTAACACGGCTTCAAAGATGCTTACACCTAAGAGGGCGATCGCCATCACATGCAGCGTTGACAGGCTCTCATGCACAATCACTTTATCAATCACAACCTGGGTGATGATTGGTGTTGCCAGTCCTAATAATTGCAGAATTAATGAAGCTGCCAGCACTTCGAGCAGTAGCCGTTTGTGTTGCCAGATCGCCGGCAGAAACCAGCCCAGATTAAAGGTTGCGGCTTTCGGTAGAGGTTCCACTAACCACAGTTGTCCATCCCAGGCAGCTTCTACCATCTCACGGGGTAGACTCTCGCAGCGTTTGTGGCGGTTCATTGGGTCGGCAATTACCAGTCGTTCTCCCTCCACTTCATAAACCAGTACCCAATGATCCTGTTGCCAGTGCAGCAATGCGGGAAATGATAGCCGTTCCAGATTTGACCAATCCGTTTGAATGTGGTGCAGATGCAATCCCAACTGCTCACCCGCTTCTACTAAGTTCTGAGATGCCTGTCCTCGTAGTTGTCGCTGCACTTGTTTCAAAGAAACAGGGGTTTGCATCTGCTGTGTCACCATCGTCAAACAGGCAGCAGCGGTGTTGAGACTGAATTCATAAGGATAGCCAGAGACTGGATGAGGCAATCTCGGATCGAGGGGTTGATAACGCCAGCGCAGGTCTGCCCAGAAATCCTCCAATTCAGCAATAGCCCCATCCTGCCAAGCATCAGACTGCCAGGATACAACAATCACCTCCTTGTTCGCGGCTCTAGCTTTCCAATGTCCTGCTAGTTCTAACGCATCCCCAAACCAATCTCCCGGTTTCAATACGACAGATTTTCCGGGTTCCAGGGCTGATTTTCCTGGCTCCTGCACCAATCGCACCTTTCCGGAGATAACCAGGAGTTGATTACCCCGTGTGTGATTCGACCAGAGAACTTCACCAGTTGAGTGACAGCTAACCTGAGCTTGCTGGCGAAACCACAATTGCTGTTCATCCTCTAGCAAACTCAGGGGTGGTTCGTCCCAGGGCAAATTCAGGGTATAGATGTCTTGTCGATCGTGTTGAACGACCATTTAATTCACCTCTAATTTGACGGACATGGCTGACACTTGTTCTGTCAACCATTGAGCAAAAATTTCATCTCGTAGTTTTGCTTCTAGTTCTTCGTCTACTTCCCCTCTGGACTGGCTCAACCACGTTTGATTAATGACTCAACCTTTGAACGCGATCGCTTGAGTAATCAGGTTATTCACTCAGAAGTAGACATTTTCCAAATTTAGTTTTCAGAGAGTTGTAATCTCCATCTTTAGTCGTGACAAAGAACAACTCTGGCTACTGGATCTAACTTTCGTTGATGAGCGCCTATTACTTTCGTTGATAACCGCTCTAACTTACGTCTCTCCTTTCTGAAATTCGTCAAGCGTGAACTAAAGAATTAGCACGATCGCACAAATAATTGATTTACTTCTACTATTCAATCGCCGATTAGCAGCAAGATTATGAAAGTTGAGAAAGGATAATAATTAACAAAGCGATGCAAGCCTTTATTGATGCCATTCTCTAGCTCACTGCCAGCGATCGCTTGCTGCATCCGATTTCTGTTGTGACATTTGGGCTTGAGTTCAGAACAAAAGTGATAAGCAATCTTTCGCTCCTCAACGAAAGTCAGAATTGAGTTCAAACTTTTGCTGATGGAAAGATAAGACGTTTTTCAGATGTGTGCTTGCAATCAGACTTCTACGATCAGGGTAGTTCAGTTGGCAAGGACATCATTTGGTGATGACTAACACTGTTTTAACCAGCAGATCTCAGTTCTGGCACCTTTGATGAAATTTCCCATATCTTGATGAAATTTCCCGTATCTGAACTTTCATAGTTTTTGAACTCAGGTCTGATTAATCAATAGAGGCATGAGAATTATCTGCCAGAGAAGCAGAATAAGAGTTTCAGTCCACCTTGCCAAAACTATCTGTCTTGGCACGATACGATACCAAGCTTCATTTTCTACATTAAGACACAGGAGAAAGAGATGTTCAAAACGACAAAGTACTTTGCTCTAAGCGGATCTGCCGTGATTGTATTCATGTTAGCGATCGCTGCCACATCCACGCCTGCAAATGCAGAATCTTTCAAGAATATTTCGACCGGATTTTGCTTGGACAGTAATACCAATCGTCGTGTCTACACAAACGGTTGCCAGAATGGTAACAATTTTCAACAATGGAAGCTGTCCAGAACTACTGCTGGCGGCGGTGCAATCATGTTCAAGAATGTCTCAACTGGATTTTGTCTGGACAGCAATACTAATCGTCATGTCTATACGAACGGCTGTCAGAATGGCAATACTTTCCAAGCGTGGCGCATCATTGGTGGTGGCAATAGATACATGCTCAAGAATGTTGCAACTGGATTTTGCTTGGACAGCAATACCAATCGTCGTGTTTACACAAATGGTTGCCAGAACGGTAATAATTTCCAACAATGGCTAGGTAAGTAAACAGTACAACGAGCAAAATTAATTGATCTGGGGCTACAACTGGATAACCAATCTATGATTTTGTTGGTGGCGCTTAGCGCAGAGCGCAACTCTGAAGGAACCGCACCGAACGGGGAAGAATCAGAAGTGAAAATTCTGGTGCGGGTGCATCCCGTACCGGAAGAGCCTCATTTACCACCAAATCTCCAGTTAAACCTACTAACTGAGGGTGGAGAAATTCTGCAAGGGGTGCGATCGCGCGATCGCGACAACTACATTCAACTGAGAGAATTTCAAGGTACGCCCGGAGAGTGTTTTGCTATTCAATTAACTCTTGGTACAAATAACCTCACGGAAACCTTTGTGATCTGATGTCAGCCGTTAAGGAAGTCATGGAGAAGTTAGTTGTTCTAAGCTTCGGCAATGGAGAGGTCGTCACTGGGTTTCCCTCTGTCCGGGCACAACTCTGGGATGCTAGCAGCGGCTATCCAATTCAGGTCACTGGAAGTTTGCCTGCTGCACCCAACTTACCTGCTCTATATCGACAGTGGCAATTACTTTATCTGGCGCTCTACCAGCGGTTGGGAGTACATTCCCGCATCAAAGTTAAACCGACTGGGGTGACAAATGTTTCTGAAATGGAGTTTGATCAGTTTTGCCACCATTTGTCCAAGCAAATGAATACCTGGTTGACTTCAGAAACCTTTCGCCCAATCGAACAACAATTGCGAACCTGGCTAAATGCCAGCGATGAAATTCGCATCATCATTGAAGCCAATGACCCTTGTTTGCGGCAGTTACCCTGGCATTTGTGGCAACTCTTTGCCGATTACCCCCACGCAGAAGTTGCTTTGGGTGTTATAAATTATCAACGATCGACTCAATCATCAACAGAAAAGACTCACCGTAGAGCCAGTATTTTAGCAATTTTAGGAGACAGTCAAGATATTGATGTGAATCGCGATCGTATCTATTTAGAACAATTATTAACTCAGGCAGACATTCATTTTTTAGTGGAACCAGAGCGGGAAGAACTCAACCATCAGCTTTGGCAGGACTGGGACATATTATTTTTTGCTGGTCACAGTACCACTCAAGAAACAGGGTTTTTACAAATCAACCCAAGGGAAACTCTGACGCTGGAACAGTTGAGATGGGGTTTAAGTCGAGCGATCGCTAACGGCTTAAAGCTAGCCATTTTCAACTCCTGTGATGGGTTGGGGTTGGCACAAGCCTTCGCTGATTTGCACATTCCTCAAGTAATTGTGATGCGAGAGCCTGTACCCGATGTTGTGGCACAGGAATTCTTAAAGCACTTTCTAGCAGCCTTTGTTGATGGACGATCGCTCTACACTTCCGTCAGAGAAGCGCGAGAACGATTGCAGGGAATGGAAGGACTGTATTGTGCCAGTTGGCTTCCTGTTATTTGCCAGAATCCGGCGGAAGTGCCGATGAGGTGGAAGTGGGCCGGTGGGGAGAAAGGGAGAAAGGGAGAAAGGGGAGGAGACGGAGACGCGGAGATAGGGGGAACTTTTCACCCCATCACCCCACCTCCCTATCACCCTATCATCTTCGCTTGAGACGGGTTCTGCTAGCCAGCCTGATGGTGACTGCTCTCGTGATGGGAGTTCGGTATGTGGGAGGGTTGCAGTCCTGGGAATTGCAGGCGCTTGACCAATTGATGCGATCGCGACCAGATGAACCACCAGACTCGCGACTATTGATTGTCACAGTGACGGAGGATGATTTTCGGTTACCAGAGCAGCAGCAACGTAAGGGATCGTTGTCAGACTTAGCGTTGGCTAAACTACTGGAGAAACTCGCTGCCTACAAGCCCCGTGCGATCGGGTTAGATATTTACCGAGATTTTCCAGTGAGTCCGGAGCAAACTGCCTTAGCCAATCGACTGCGACAAGATACCAACTTTTTCGCAATTTGTAAGGGCAGTGATCCGGTTACTCTTCATCCTGGTATTTCACCGCCGCCTGAAGTTCCAGTAGCACGGCAGGGATTCAGTGATCTGGTGAAAGATGCGGACGAGGTTTTGCATCGTCACTTGTTAGTCATGGACTCCAATCCCATCTCTTCCTGCACAACTCCTTACGCTCTCAGTGCTCAACTGGCATTCTATGCTTTAGCAACAGAAAAAATCGCTGTTTCTTATAACTCTCAAGGAGAATTGAAAGTTGGCGATGTGGTATTGAAACAATTACAAAATCACAGAGGTGGATACCATCAAGTAGATACCTGGGGCTATCAAATCTTACTGAATTATCGCTCCTATCGCTCTCCTACTAGCATCGCTCAAACAGTCACACTAGAGCAAGTTCTGAGGAATCAGATTAGACCAGAAGATGTTCACGATCGCATCGTTCTAGTCGGTGTCACGGCTCCCAGTGCTGGAGATTATTTGCTGACTCCTTACAAGGCAAACGAAGACTCAACTAATGAAATGCCAGGAGTGATTGCCCATGCCCAAATGATCAGTCAAATTCTGAGTGCAGTCAAAGATAAACGCCCCCTATTAGAGGTCTGGTCAATCTGGAAAGATTCCCTTTGGGTTTGGGTTTGGGCAGTAACAGGCGGTATCTTAATTGTCTACGGCAATCGCTCTCGCATCATTCTGGTACTGGCGATCGCAGGGAGTTTAGGAATTTTATATCCGTTGTGCTTATATCTGTTGATTTAGGGTCATGGATTAAATAAGGTGTAATACTCCCAGTTAGATCAGTAAGATAGAGAAGCAAACTAATGAACCAGAGAATCGATGCAACCCTACCCCACTGAGATCGAAGCCCAAATGCAACGATACTACCAATCCCTCTCGGAAAAAGATCGTCGTCGCTATGCCGCCATTGAAGCCGTGAAATTAGGGTACGGGGGGCAGGCATACATTCGGCGATTATTCGGATGCCACCCCGAAACCTTAGCGTTG
>JAAUOZ010000141.1 GCA_012034655.1 Leptolyngbyaceae cyanobacterium CSU_1_3
ATTCGCCCTCACTCTAGCCCTCTCCCAAAAGGCTATCCATTAGGCAGATCTTGCTATACTGCGTCAGCCTATAGATTTTGGTTTAGAAGGGGTGTGGGGGCTGCCGCCCCAGCCACGGGTTCCACCCCTGCACCCCGTCCAAAATCTTTAATTTTATGCCCTGACAAAGTATAGAATCCTTGTCTGGTAGGGACTTTCTCAAATGCGTTTTTTATTTTAAGAGTTGATCCAGTTATATCAAGGCTTTCAGAGACTCTTGCGTAATGGATAGCGCTTTGGCAGAGCAGGGCTGGAGCGAAAACGGTTTGGAGAAGTCGCACACCGCGTCAAGGTTAGCAATTCATACCAAGCCAAAATTCACCATTGCCTCCGATCCCCTTCTTTAGAGCCTCAATGTCCGCTAAATTGAGGCTCAACCTAAAGCCTGGGATCTGCGATCTATACTTGGTTATGAGGGAAGCCCCATCACTCTCATCCCTTTTGCCATAGAAAAATATGAAGAAACTATGAAGATTAAAAATATTCTCCTGATAGGAGCGAAGTACTGTTCAAATCCGCAAACATCGTGATTTTACTGATAAAAAGCAGACACTTTCTGCATTGGTACGGTCTCTAAAGTATGTTTTTTGGTAAAGTTACCCTACTGTTTGTATTGGTCTGTGACTGCAATAAGTTAAATTTCATAGTGTCTTCACAGCACTTCTGTGGTTCCCGCGATTTTATTGAATGCTTGCACTCTACTGACTCTCTGAATAACATGGGGTTGGTTACTCAAACTTATTTGAGTCTGACCCGTCAGAGGATAAAAGTTGACTGCAAGAATCCTGCCAAGCAATGCTGCTCGCCTACCAGGAGGTTGATCATGTTCAGGGTATGTTTTAACGATAACGAGTCTTTGAGGGCAGAGACCTCCCGCCTCGATCTCATCCAATTTCTACGACTTATCACCAGTCAAGCTCAAGATGCAGAGCCTCGACTTTGCAGTTTTGTCAAGATGCTCCCGATTCACGCCCCAGTGGTGTAAGTTCTTTAGTTTTCTGCGATCGTCCGTTTCCCTTTGAGGCAGAGATCCAGAAGAAACTGGCTAACGATTATCGTCTAATTCAGTCTCGTCAACGCTGCCAAGTTAACTGATGTCCACGTATCGCGTCTCCGTCTCAATCAAGCAAGTCGCTCGGTGATTTCTGTATACGAGGTTGAAGAAGCTAATGGTTCAGGTAGAAAATGAGTGTAACTCACTAATTTTTTTGGATGACTCCAGAGCTTTGAGTTGCGGCGTAACTTTTGTCAAAAATCAGGTTCTTTTCTCAAGCCTCATTGATTGCAAACAAGCTAGTTCTGAGATTTACAAGCTGTCTATAACGGCTGCTTAATGTATGAGCGATCGTCGCATCTGAGCAGAAACTTCTGTCTCTAGGTGAGCAATCTTTTCATAAAACTTTAAGAGAGTCTTGGACAGAAACTTCATCTGAAATAGTAGCTTTGTTTACTTACAGCGCTTGGTTTTTAGCTGTAAATTGATTGAGGAAATAGAAATATGGCATTCATTAAGCTTGAGAATGTCGTCATCAACACAGCTTACATTGCAGCAGTTGTGTTAGATGGTGAAACCTCTGCGGGTGAGTCGAGTGTCTCGATTTTAGTAGCTGCTCCAAACCTTCCTCAATTCCAGAAGAGATTGGGTTCGCAATTTGTTCCCTCCTATGAGTGGCTTGAGTTTACGGGCGAAGCAGCCAACGTTTTGCGAGATTATTTCAGCAGCTTCAATCACGTTGTTGACCTTTTGCCCCACTATCAGCATTCAGTAGCAATGTGAGCGATCGCTTGATCAAAATTGCCCAAAATGGTCGATCGTGCTTAAGAAGATTTCTAGCAAATCAAGTTACCTGCTGTCTCCCATTCGCTTAGCCAGCTTTCGCCCTGAGTGAAGTCGAAAGACAAAGGTCGGAAGGTCATATTTTTGTTTAGAAATCCTCTAAGACATAACTTAACTTTGGGTCACTCGTATTTCTGGGCTTCGAGAACCAGCCTAAACTTCTTTCTCTAAATCAATTTTCTGAATTTTGAGTCTGAATTTGAGTCTGAAGTTTAAGCTATGAGTTAATCCCTGATATTCAAGAATTGCTAATAGAAACTTGGTGATTCTTATTATGGAGAGAAGTACAATTTTCCGCCGTGAGATTTGAGTTCTATTAAATAATTCATTTGGCGAAGATCAGTCTATGTCTGCTTCGAGCTTTGTTGCTTCCTTGACACAGTTACATGACGAGGTTGGCAATGTTGAAAAGGCTCTTATTGAGCTTATACGGGTTAAAAAAATGATGGCTGGACAATCACAAAAAGTGGACACAACTCAGAGTCAATTGCAGCAAACGCCAATTGCAATCATTGGCATGGCTTCCATTTTTCCCCAGGCCAAAAACCTGCACGAATATTGGGAGAACATTCTGCACGAAGCAGACTGCATCACCGATGTGCCCCCTTCTCGCTGGGACGTTAACGCTTACTACGATCCCGATCCTTCTGCCCCCGACAAAACCTACTGCAAACGGGGGGGCTTCATTCCTGATGTCGATTTCAACCCGATGGAGTTTGGGCTGCCACCCAACATCCTAGAGGTGACAGACATATCTCAATTGCTAGGGCTGGTGATTGCCAAGCAAGCAATGGAGGACTCAGGCTATGGAGAATCGAACCCGATCGATCGCGAGAACACAGGCGTGATCTTGGGAACTGCGGTCGGGCGGCAACTGAGTATGCCCTACGGAACTCGCCTCCAGTATCCCATTTGGGAGCGGGTACTCAAGAGCAGTGGCGTGTCGGATGAAGACACGCAGAAAATTGTCGAAAAAATCAAACTAGCCTACGTGCAGTGGGAGGAAAACTCCTTCCCAGGGTTGTTGTCGAATGTGGTCGCTGGGCGAATTGCCAATCGACTCAACTTAGGCGGAACGAATTGCGCGATCGATGCGGCCTGTGCCAGTTCTCTAGCAGCCTTCAAGATGGCGATCAGTGAACTGATTGAACGTCGCTGTAACGTGATGCTAGTGGGAGGAGTCGATACGGACAACTCGATTTTTACGTACATGTGCTTTAGCAAAACGCCCGCTATGTCGCGAGAGCAGCAAACCCGACCCTTTGATGCTGACTCAGACGGAATGATGTTGGGCGAAGGGATTGGCATGATGGTGCTCAAGCGCTTAGAGGATGCCGAACGGGATGGCGATCGCATCTACGCGGTGATCAAAGGCATGGGAACTTCCAGCGATGGCAAATTTAAGAGCATTTATGCGCCGCGAGTCGAAGGGCAAGTGAAGGCATTAGAGCGGGCCTATGCCGATGCGGGCATCGACCCGGCAACGGTGGGATTGATTGAAGCCCACGGCACAGGTACAAGTGTTGGAGACATGGTAGAGTTTGGCGCACTCAAGCAGGTGTTTAGCCAGCACCAAGCGCCCGTAGAGTCGATCGCCCTAGGTAGCGTCAAGTCTCAGATCGGCCACACGAAGGCGGCGGCGGGGGCGGCTAGCTTGATTAAGGCGGTTTTGGCTTTGCATCACAAAGTGTTGCCGCCGACCATCAACATCACTACGCCCAACCCCAAGCTAGAACTCGATCGTTCGCCCTTTTATTTGAACACTCAATCTCGTCCGTGGATTCGAGCAGAGGATGCGCCTCCCAGACGAGCGGGGGTCAGTTCCTTTGGGTTTGGGGGCACAAATTATCATGTTGTCTTAGAGGAATATTGTGGCGATCACGATCGCTCCTATCGACTCAATCGAGCCGGGCAGCCCATTCTCTTGTTTGCTAACACCCCCGATCACCTCCTAGCAGACTGCGAAGCGTGGATACAGAAGCTGCGATCGACCTCCGAAACCAAAGCCTACGCCGATCTTCTCAATATCAGCCAGACAGAAGTGCCCCTCAATGCGGCGAGGGTTGGGTTTGTCTGTAGCTCTCCCACGGAGGCAGCCCGCAAGCTGAGAACATTTCTAGATGGATTTAAGTCGCACCACGTTGAAAGCTGGGAGCATCCCCAGGGCATCTTCTATCGGGCGACGGGGCTAGATCTGCGGGGTAAGGCGGTAGCCCTTTTCTCAGGGCAGGGGTCTCAATATCTGAATATGGGTCGCGAACTGGCGATGAATTTCCCAGTGATGCGGCAGATTTATGGGTATATGGATGGGCTATTGCAGCAGGATGGGTTAAACGCCATCTCTAACACGGTTTTCCCCAAGCCGACCCTGGCTGAATCTACTCAAAAAGCTCAGGCACAACGTTGCAGAAGACCGAATATTCGCAGCCTGCGATCGCGTGTTTCAGTTCAAGTCTCTACAAAATTCTGCAAAAGGCAGGGTTTAAGCCAGACTTTGTAGCGGGGCACAGCTTTGGTGAATTGACGGCTCTGTGGGCAGCAGGAGTGCTGAGCGATCAAGACTATTATTTTCTGGTCAAGGCACGCGGGCAAGCAATGGCCAGCCCGATCGCTGCCAATTTTGATCCGGGGGCGATGCTGGCGGTCAAGTGTGCGAGCGGGGAGATCGGCAAAATTGAGGCGCTAATTCAACCGTTTGCGGATGTGGCGATCGCCAACTGGAATTCCGACCAACAGGTGGTGCTAGCAGGGGCAAAAACTGCGATCGCCCAAGTTCAGGAACGATTGCAGTCTCAAGGCATCACCACTACCTTACTGCCCGTTTCTGGGGCGTTCCATACGCCGCGAGTTGCCCACGCTCAGCAGCCCTTTGCCCAAGCGATCGGGTCTGTGAGCTTCAAGGCTCCACAAATTCCGGTTTATACCAATCTGACGGGTGAGGCTTACCCCAGCCAGCCGCTTGAGATTCAGGCGCATCTCAAGCAACATATGGTCAATCAGGTGAAATTTCGCCAGGAAATCGAGGCGATCTATGCCAAAGGTGGCCGCTGCTTTATCGAGTTTGGCCCTAAGAGCGTGTTGACTAATTTGGTGAAATCTAATCTAGCCGCCGGCCTCACCTGGCGATCGCCCTCAATGCAAGTGGGCAGAAGGATAGCGATTTGCAATTGCGAGAAGCGGTGATGCAGTTGCGTGTAGCGGGACTGTCATTGCAAGATCTTGATCCCTATGGGCTAGCGGCGATCGTACCTGACGATGCTCAAAAGACCAAGCTGTCAATTCGTTTGACTGCTAGCAACTATGTGAGTGGCAAAACCCGTGAAGCGTTTGAAATTGCCCTCAAAGATGGCCATCAACTCACACGACCTCAAGCGATCGCCAATGAAGCGATCGGTGAGGTTATGGGTGAAGGTGTAAATTCTCAAGGGTTAGTGGCTGCATCTACGCGAAAAATGGTGGATGCAGACCCAGAAGTTTTGTTGAATCCTAAGCCTCTTGCAGGTGCAATAGATTCAATTTTGACGAACCTCAAACCTCACGCCGATGGAGTCGATTATTCCCCTGAGCACCTGCCAGAAAATCGACTACCCACTTCTGCCCAAATCACCTTAGATGTTTCTCATTCTGTCGCCCTATCAACCCGACCCACTCCAGAATTGGAGATCCAGCCCATGTCAGACTACTCGCCCAACTATTTGCCAGAGCCAGTATCAAACCATTCTTTTGACCCTCCTAGAGTTCTAAACGGTTTGGAATATAATTTAGAACGATTTAATCAACACCAAAGTGAAAGCTTGCAGATTCATCAGCAATACCTAGCCCATCAGATGGAATACACCAAAATGTATTTTCAACTGATGCAGCAGCAGCACAGTTTGTTGGCAAACGGTCAATCGTCTGGTCTGGAAACTCTGGAACGCAGTATGATGCAGTTTCATCAACACCAGACAGAAATAGTGAAAACCCATGAGCGATCGCTAACTCACCAAATCGAGTACACGCGCAGCCATGCTCAGATTATTCATCAGCAATATCATCTACTCACAGGCTTACCCATTCAAGCAGCATCGCCAACACCCTCTCAGCATGAAGCTGTAAAAGAGACTGTCAAAGAACCGACGACAACTTCAATAGCGTCGATCGTGATGCCAACCTCAGCCTCAAATTCAACCGAAGCTAAACCGAGTGTTGTTACAGATTCACCTAACGGTTCTACGGTGTCTAAAAATGGGAATGGCAACGGTCGTGGAAATGGGAATGGGAATGGGAATGGGAATGGATCGGCTAATGGATTCAAATACCAGGATAGTACGGTGACATTGGCTCCTGAAATCGTCATTACACCAGAGCCGATCGCCGTTTCAAAAGCCCCACCAGAGTCGATCGCCGTTCCAGAAACCGCGCCGCCGCCTGTGGTAGTGGCTGCTCCTCCGGAGCCTGCGGTCAACGATGACTTTGCGATCGTCAGCGAGGCGTTGCTCGAAATTGTCAGCGAGAAGACGGGCTACCCTGGCGAAATGCTAGAGATGGAAATGGACATGGAAGCTGACTTGGGGATCGATTCGATCAAGCGAGTCGAAATTCTTGGAGCGATGCAAGAACGCTTCCCCGATGCACCCAAAGCCAGCGCAGAAGAACTCGGTGAACTGAGAACCCTTGGGCAGATTATCGGCTTCATGCGATCGCAAGCTGCCATCGCGGAGACGGCAACCCTTCAGAGCGGTGTCATTGAGCGAGACACGATCGCGCCAACCATGCTGGATATCCCAGCGATCGAGTCCATTCCTTCACCTCAAGCAACCCCTGAAATCGCACCTCCTAAAGTTGCTCCGCCTGAGCCAGTGTCTGAACCGATCATCGGCTCTATGCTCAGTGACGTTTTGCTCGAAATTGTCAGCGAGAAGACGGGCTACCCGGCGGAAATGCTAGAGATGGAAATGGACATGGAAGCTGACTTGGGGATCGATTCGATCAAGCGAGTCGAGATTCTCGGAGCGATGCAAGAACGCTTCCCCGATGCACCCAAAGCCAGCGCAGAAGAACTCGGTGAACTGAGAACCCTCGGCCAAATCGTTGGCTTTATGCGAGAAATGGCGGAAAAAAAAAGTCCCCTGTTGACGGTGTAACCGAAGAACTGGAGGAACTTCTTGACGCTCGGATTCAACGCAGTCGGGTGATGCTAAAACCATTGCCTGACCCCGATTGGTTGGATGTCCCTCGCCCCACTTCCCCCGTTTGCATTCTCACCGACGATGGCTCACCTATGACCACAAAACTGGCAGACTCGCTGACTCATCAAGGTTGGAAGGTAGTGGTTTTGAGTTTTCCGGTGACAATCGTTCCCCGCAAGTCTGCTCTCTCCCCTGGTGTCGAACGAGTGATTTTAGAAGACATGAGTGAAACACATTTGCAAACTCAACTAACGACGATCGCGACTCGCTATGGAGTTGGCGATCACGGCAGGGGGAGCGAGATTGGCGCGTTCATTCATCTCAATCCTTTGTTTAGCTTCAGTCGGCAGGCAGGTTTGGTCTACGACGTAGCAGAACGAGCGATCGCTAAGTGTGTCTTTCTGATTGCCAAGCATCTCAAACCTTCGCTGACCACGGCTGCCCAAACGGGACGCAGTTATTTTCTCACCGTAGCCCGTTTGGATGGTGTATTTGGCACTAGCCACGAAGTCAACTTTGGCGCGATCGGTGCAGGTCTCTTTGGGCTGACTAAAACCCTCAACCAGGAGTGGACGCAGGTATTTTGCCGAGCGATCGATTTGGCTCCCCGTCTTGATCCCGAAGTATCAGCCCAATGCATTTTGGCTGAGATGCACGATCCTAACCTGAGTTTGATGGAGGTGGGCTATAGTTCTCAGGGTCGAGTGGCCTTGATTGCCCAAACATGAGTGCGGTCTGTGTTTTACAGGATCAGTGCTTTTTAGCATTCAAGCGTGTGTTTCAATTTCAGTGTTTTAGTCTTTGATTTTGCTTCGATTTAAGTAGGTGACTGCAATTCATTTGTACATAGCCATAGTGCGATCGTTTCGTTTGCAGGCAAGATGTTCGCACTATGTCTGACATTTAATTAAGCCGATCTACCTAGCATTTCTTTTTTGTCTCGCTCCACTTTCGCCTTCTAGTCTTTTTCTGTTCCCAGTTTCTACTCATCCCTCATCTCTTCATAAGTTTTGGAGCGTTTCCAATGGTGTTAGCAAAAATCAATACATCTTCTGTGTTTCTGGTGAGCGGTGGGGGCAGAGGAATCACGGCGGAATGTGTGATTCGGTTGGCGCAGAAGTATCAGTGTCGTTGGATTTTGCTCGGTCGATCGCGAATTGCGGACGCTGAGCCAGCTTGGGCAGAGGGTTGCACCGATCCCGCAGACCTCAAAAAGCGAATTATGCAGGCAATGCAAGCGCAAGGTGAAAAGCCAACGCCAATGGCGGTGCAAAAACAATTCAACGCCATTACAACCAGTCGAGATATTCGTAAAACGCTAGAGACATTGCAAAATATTGGCAGCCCAGCAGAATATGTGAGCGTAGATGTCACAGATTTAGCAACGCTGAAAGAAGAACTTGCTCCTGTTGTCGATCGCATGGGCGCGATCACGGGTGTGATTCATGGTGCAGGCAATCTTGCCGACAAATGGATCGAAAATAAAACCGAGCAAGACTTTGAAAACGTCTACGCTACAAAGGTTCAGGGCTTAGACAACTTGATTCACTGTATCCCGATCGGACAGCTTGATCACCTGGTGTTGTTCTCATCGGTTGCAGGATTTTTTGGCAGTGCTGGACAGGCTGACTATGCGATCGCCAACGAGATTCTCAACAAATCGGCTCACTTGATCAAGCTGCACCATCCTGAGTGTCACGTTGTCTCGATCAACTGGGGCCCGTGGGATAGTGGCATGGTTACACCCGAACTAAAGCGAGCCTTTGCGCGCCGAGGAATTGAGGTGATCCCGATCGAGGTGGGGACTCAAATGTTGGTGAACGAACTGAATGCGCGATATCACGACCAGGCGCAGGTGGTGATTGGTAGCCCGATCGTGCCTCCCCCGGCTGATTTGGATGGTGAACTTCGCAGCTATCGCATTCGGCGGCGGTTGACCGTGGAGGCAAATCCGTTTCTGCGGGATCACGTCATTGGTGGCAATCCGGTTTTGCCTGCCACCTGCGCGGCAAATTGGTTGATTTCGCTCTGTACACAGCTTCATCCTGGCTATCTGTTTTCGAGTCTAGAGAATTTTAAAGTTCTGAAAGGCATCGTATTTGATGGAACTCAAGCTAAAGAATTTGTCGCAGATGTGCAAGAAGTTGGCAAAACTCACTCTGAAGAAGTGCATTTTGAAGTGAGGCTTTGGAGTGAGCAAGATAATGGAAAAATTCGCTTTCACTACAGTGGTCAGGTGAAGTTGCGCCAAGAACTTTCTCCTCCACCTGTTCATCTAATTTCAAAATTTGCGACTAATTCTACAAAATCTGGCTTGTCTTATTATCAAGACAAAACACTATTTCATGGTGCTACCTTTCAAGGGATTCGAGAAGTTTTAGAAGCTGACGATCGTCAGTTAAGAGTACAGTGCTATCTTCCTAGTCTCAACCCTCGCCATCAAGGGCAATTTTTAGCTGATGCTTTCAATCCTTATATGGCAGATGTTTTGATCCAAACAGTTCTAATCTGGCTCAAAGAACAACATCAATCGGGAGCCTTGCCGACTGAGATTCAGCAGATTACTCAGTTTAAGCCTCTTCCCTTCGATCGTCCTATTTTTGCCCTCATGGAGACCAAGGTTAAAACCTCCACTAGCATCATTTATAATGTGACGGCCTGTGATGAAGATGGCACGATTTATCTTCACCTATCAGGAGTAAAGGCGACGATCAGCGATCGTCTTTCTCAGTTGTTTGGCACTTTGGTTTCGTCGCATTCTTAGAATTTTTTGAGGCTTCATACCAGAATTTATAGGGAACCTTAAAAAATTAATTGCTAGCTAAATTATGAGAAATTACTTACTAATTTAGTCAATTTAAGTAAGACATTCATCAGGGAGTTAGCATGGAAAAAATAGCAGTCATTGGCTTATCTTGTCTATTTCCCGATGCTCAAAATCCTGAGCAGTTTTGGCAGAATTTGAGCATCGGAAAAAATTCAATTTCTTCAGCAACCGATCAACAAATGGGGTTTGATCCCGAAGTATTTTATGACCCCATCAAGGGCAACACAGGTGAGAAAGGAAAATATTATTGCAAGCGTGGCGGATTTATTCGTGACTTTCAATTTAATGCAGCAGATTATCAAATTTCACCTGAAGTTTTGCTCAGCCTTGATCCGATTTACCAATGGTCAATTTATGTAGCCAAACAAGCACTTCAAGACAGTGGCTACCTAGGGCAAGCAGCAACTCGAAATCGGACGGGCGTGATCTTAGGAAATCTTTCTTCTCCGACGCGATCGTCCTATCACTTAGTCGCCCCCATCTATCGCAAAACCGTTGAATCTGCGATGCAAGAACTCCTGCATCGTCCCGATTTTTGCCTACCGTCGCCGGAGGTCGATCGCCTCTCACCCCTAAACATGTTGACGGCGGGCTATCCGTCTGCGGTGGTGGCTCAAGCCCTTGCCCTGTCGGGGATTAACTTCTCCCTGGATGCAGCCTGCGCCTCTTCTTTGTATGCCGTGCGCCTCGCCTGCGAATATTTGCTGACTGGCAAATCTGACCTGATGCTGGCGGGGGCAATTAGCTGCACCGACCCACTGATGACGCATCTAGCGTTTTCGCTATTTCAGGCTTACCCAGAAGATGGCAACAGTTGCCCCCTCGATCAGTCATCGGGCGGCCTGATGACGGGCGAAGGGGCGGGAATGTTGGCCCTCAAACGCCACCGAGATGCCGTGCGAGACGGAGACAAAATTTACGCCACGATTTTGGGCGTGGGTCTGTCGAATGACGGCCGCGGCAAACATTTACTCAGTCCCAATCCCAAGGGGCAGGTGCTCGCCTTCGAGCGGGCCTATCAACAGGCAGGAATTGACCCTAAAAGTATTGCCTACGTAGAATGTCACGGCACAGGAACTCCCCTAGGCGATCGTACCGAACTGAATTCAATGGAGACGTTTTTTGGGCCATTTGGGGCTGCGCCACAGGTGGGTTCTGTGAAGTCAAACCTGGGTCACTTGCTGACCGCCGCCGGAATGCCCAGCCTGATCAAAGCGATTTTGAGCATGAATCAAGGAGTGATTCCGCCGACGATCGGCATTCAAAATCCGCTCAGTTCGGCAAACGGTGTGATTTCGGCTGATAAGATTGTCACCCGATTGACTCCTTGGCAGACCGGAGATGGGGTGAAACGGGCGGCGGTCAGTTCCTTCGGCTTTGGGGGTACAAATTCTCACCTAGTTTTAGAGCATCCGTCTGCACCCGAATCAGCAGCGCTGTCCCTTCCTGCGCCTGCGCCCAAATTGGCGATCGTCGGCATGGATGCGGCGTTTGGCTCCTGTCAAGGGCTAGAGGAATTTGAGCGTTGTATCTATCAGGGCAAGCAGCCCGTGACGGAGCTACCCAAAAATCGGTGGCAGGGTATTGAAGGACGATCGCAGGTTCTGCGCCCCTTTGGTTTTGAGCAAGCCCCCAAGGGCGCGTATATGCAGGAATTTGAAATGGATTACCTGCAATTTAGAATCCCTCCCGATGCAGCGGATCAGCCCACGCCTCAGCAATTGCTGGTGCTCAAGGTAGCCGACAAAGCCCTCAAAGATGCCAAGCTCAAAGAAGGGACAAATGTGGCGGTAATTGTGGCGATGGCGACAGAATTGCTTTCCCACAAAGTGCGGGTGCGGCGAGATTTGCATGATTGGCAGATTGAGGCGAGTCTGGCTGCTGCCAAGATTCAATTGCCCTCTGAGAAAATTGAGCAACTGAAAGCGATCGTTCACAACAGCGTGATGAAATCGGTGCAGGTCAACCAGTGCATGAGTTTCATTGGCAACATTATGGCCAGTCGGATCGCCGGACTGTGGGATTTTTCGGGGCCGGCGTTCACCATTTCTGCGGAGGAGAACTCAACCTTTAAGGCGCTAGAAGTTGCCCAGTTATTGCTGGCTTCTGAACAGGTAGATGCCGTAGTAGTGGGGGCAGTTGACTTGACGGGCAGCGTGGAAAATGTGCTGCTTCGCAATCCGACACAGCCTGTGAATACGGGCACACCAACCCTGAGCTTTGACCAAAACAGCAACGGTTGGATGATTGGCGAAGGAGCCGGAGCGATCGTCGTCAAGCGATTGGAAACGGCCCACCAAAATCACGATCGAATATACGCCGTAATCGATGCTATCAGCCTGGTGCAAGACCCTGTGCCCCCCGGAAACTCGCTCCCCCGATCGCCACACGCTACCCCGGTCGTTCAGGCCTGCGAGCAAGCCTTTAGGCAGGCAGACGTTACGCCCGATCGCATCGGTTATCTAGAAGTGTTTGGCAGTGGCATTGCTTCAGAAGATAGGGCTGAAATTCACGGACTCACGCAGGCCTATCGCACCGATTCTCAAACCTTAAGCTGTGCGATCGGCAGTGCAAAGTCTAATATTGGTCACACCTATGCTGCGTCTGGCATGGCTAGCCTGATCAAAACGACGCTATGTTTATATCACCAATATCTACCGCCAACGCCCAACTGGACGGCTCCAAAAGAGACTGAAGCCTGGCAGGGCAGCCCGTTTTATGTTGCACCTGCTTCTCGTCCGTGGTATTTGGCGGCGGGTGAGTCAAAGCGGATAGCTGCTATTAATGGGCTGGGAATCGATCGCACCTACGCCCACGTCATTTTGTCGGAAGAGGCTCACCAACAGGCGGACGATACAGAGTCATTAGATTATCTCCAGCATTTACCATTCTATTTATTTCCAATCTCTGCACCTGATCGAGAAGCGTTATTTCTAGCATTGGAATCGCTGCGTAAAGAGAATGCTCTTGCAGGTTCTATTGCTAAACTTGCCAGTCAGACGTTTACCAAGTTTAGATCGCAAACTGGGGAATACACGATCGCATTAGTTGCCCACAATTCCAAAGAACTCGACCAGGAAATACAACGTGCCTTCAAAGGCATCGAGAAAGCGTTTGATCAACAATCAGAATGGAAAACACCCCTAGGAAGCTACTTCACCGCCAAACCGCAAGGCAAACAGGGTGATGTTACTTTTGTGTACCCTGGCGCATTCACGTCTTATATGGGGTTATCACCCGATAGTTATCGCCTATTTCCTAAAACATTAGATAGCTTAAAGGAATTTTCGGCAACCGATCGCATCAAGCAATTACTCTATACGGCCCATCAGCGTGTTTACTTCAGAAGTCTCGAAAAACCATCGCTGCGACAACTTGAACAATTAGAAAATCAATTGCTAGACGACAGCGCAAGTATGTTGCTAGCAGGAACGGCTTCTGCGGTCGGTTTTACCATGATTTTGCAGGATTATTTTCAGGTAAAACCCAAGTCAGCGTTTGGTTATAGCCTGGGTGAAGTCAGTATGATGTCATCACTCAACGTCTGGACATCAAGCGATGATGTTGCCAGCCATATGCTGACTTCTCCGTTGTTCAAAACGCGCATTACCGGAGAAAAGCAAGCCGTCCGAGAATGCTGGGGAATCGCCCCCGATCGCGCCCTTCCTCCCGACTTTTGGAGCATCTATATTGTGATGCATCCGATCGCTGAGATCAGGGAGTGTCTCAAGTCAGAAGAGCGGGTGTATCTGACTCAAATTAATACGCCGCAAGAAGGTGTGATTGCAGGAGACAAAGATGACTGTTTGCGAGTCATCGATCGTCTCCAGTGCCCATCATTTCGCGCCCCATTTAACGATGTATTACACTGCAAACCAATGCAATCGGAGCTTGCCGAACTGACCCATTGGTTCACGACCCCCATTCAAGATCGGGGTGAGATCAAATTCTACTCAGCAGCCGACTATCGACCCCTAACTTTGACCAGTCAAACGATCGGGCGTGACCTGGCCCGCATGATGTGCGAACCCATAGATTTTCCTAGGCTCATCAACCAAGTTTATGCAGACGGCGCAAGAATTTTTGTCGAGCTAGGCCCCGGAACCAGTTGCACCCGTTGGATCTCGGAAACCCTCAAGCAGCAAGATCACCTCGCCGTAGCGATCAACACCCGCGGCATTGATGAGCAAACCGGAGTCATTCGTCTGCTGGCCAAGCTTGTTAGCCATCAAGTTTCCCTCGACCTCACGCCTATCTATGCTCTCGGCGAAGTTGCCGTTCAGAAAAAAGCGCTAGTGCGATCGATTGTTCTGGGCGATGAGCCTATCGATCAACAAATTCTCACCCCCGAAAACCGTCAACAATTCGCCCCCTTCCAGCAACCTGCCCCCCTTCACACCGGGCACCGTCGAACTGCGGATACCGGCTGCGGCTCAGCCGGCACCTACTCGATCCTGCAGGAGAACATCGCCCAGCAGTTGCTGCGCAACAAGGTCGATGCCCTGCAAAGCGGTCAGCCCGCGCTGATCGCCACTTCAAACATCGGTTGCCAGACCCACATTCAGAGCGGCACGCGTGTACCTGTCAAGCACTGGATTGAACTGGTCGCCGAGCGGATCTGACAGACGAAGGTCTTGTGAACGCAGCGATCACCTCTCCCGTAAACGGAAGA
>JAAUOZ010000142.1 GCA_012034655.1 Leptolyngbyaceae cyanobacterium CSU_1_3
TCTCCCAGATTTGGAAGAGGGGAGTAGGAGTCCCGGTTCCCTGCCTCCAAGTTGGGAGCAGGGATTAGGAGATGAGGGCAAACCCAGGCAATCAAATCACAAGTTATTTAATTCACGATCCAAGGTCTTGCGCCCCCATCCGCCAAATAGTTTTCGCCTTGATTGAACGCAACGTTATTCTGGTAGTTTATATTGCCCCACAATTCGTTTTGCATATTCTGGAACGTGTTGTTCTAGCTTTTCGGGATAGTTGCGTTTGACATATAAATAATTGCGGGTAAAGTGAGAATCGATCGAGAATCTTGCATATTCCAAGCCCTTTGGCCCCACTTTTTCGATCACCACGCCCATCAGTTTGGCAGCCCACATCGGCAGTGTCACTCCTTTGTCGTAAGCGGGAATGCTCTGCTGAACAGCGTTGCGACGATCGCCCTGCGAGGTGACAGGCTGGGTCTCGATCTGGTCTTGCACCAAATCAAGCATTTCTTGCCCACGATCGTTTCGCACAACGATCCATTGCCAGCCAAAGGGCGCACCCATATAGCCCACCACCAGATCCGCCAGCGAATTTACATAGTCAAAACAACTCATACAAGAAGGGGCAAACACATCCTTAAGCTGGTTGGTTTTGAGTCCAAAAAAGGGCACTTGTTCAACCGAGCCGTCTTCATGTTTGAAATGCACCCGAAAGTCTTGCATGAATTCGTAGTAGACCACTGTTTGGGGCGATCGACTGGTGGTATCTAAAAATTTCTGCAACCCAGCGCGATTGACATTATCTACACAGGGCGTGCCCAACACATACAACTTTTCTAAGCCCAGTTGTTTTTCCACCGATCGCAGCGCCTGGATCTGACAGCCAACCCCAATAACTAGCAGCCGCTTCATACCCGATTGCTCAACCTGCTCTAAAACAGACAAATTGGGAGAAAGGGTGGGTTTATTGACCCGTGCCGCGAGAATTTCTTCGGGGGTGCGAGCAATCACAGGCTGAGGCTGAAAGCGATCGTCCTCGGTGTTTTGCACACAGACTACGCCTTCTACCATGCCGCGAGTCAACATTTCAATCGCGATCGAACTGACAATTCCCGTCCACTGCGCTCCTGGAATGGGGTCTGTTTTGCGGGCGGCCATCATATTTTGGCTGACCCCAAAGTACCACTCGTCTGGGTTGTCGAGATTGCGCGATCGAGCGTGAATCTGCGTCTCTAGTTCGGCAATCTGCTGATTGAGAAATGCACAAGCTTCTTTAACATAGTGAATATAGTAGGTGTCACAAAGCCCACACTCGCTACACAGTTCCTTCGCGGGGCGACGACTAGAGGGCTTGAGAGCTTTCGACTTCTGGTGAGAGCGGGTCTGATCAAGCATTTTTTAAGGGGAATTTGTGATTCAGAAAACAGCGAGACGATTTCTCTGCCTAGATTTTCTCATGTTTATGCAGCCTACCGAAAGGTTCTCCAAAACGAATACAAAATGCAATCTGAGGGTTTAGGGTTGTTGCGATCGTCAGTGTAAAATTTGATTGCGGTTTTTTATTCTTTATTTACCATTGCTGAATAAAGATATGAATTGCCCTCATCCCCAGAGAGAAGGGCTGTCCGGGTTCACGCAAGAGGTCTGATGAAAATTATGAGCAAAACATCAATGAGCGTTTGGGAGCATAAGCCGTGGTGGTGTCAGCCCTGGTCAATTTTGCTAACAGGGGTCACGATCGTGACTGGCAGTTGGTTGCTCTTTAAAGTGATCTGGGTAACAGTGCTTGTTGCCATTCCCATTTTGGTCTGGATGGGGTTTTTCTAATCCTCTACCCAAAACTGGCGCAAGAATCAGACTAATCGGTTAAGAAGGCTCTTTCTCAGGTAACTGTTCGGGGCGGATAGCGATCGCTTGCGATCTGCCATTGCGATTGATGGTCACTTGCACAGTGTCGCCCACAGTTGTCTTTTCGATTTCCTGTTGCACCTGTCGAGAGGTTTGAATCGCAGTTCCCCCGATCGCTTCGATCACATCTCCCGGACGCAACCCACCCCGCGCTGCTGGCGAGTTTTGAGCGATCGCAATAATGATCACCCCTGTATCTTTGTTGACTTTGAATCCCGTGTTGCTCTGGTTGATCTGCGATCGCAATTCAGGACTCAGTTCTGCCATTTGCACGCCCAAATAGGGATGGTTGGCTGTGCCCTTGGTAATCAGTTGCTCAACAATTTGGCGAAACCGATTCACCGGGATGGCAAACCCCAACCCCTGTGCACCTTGGATGATTGCCGTATTCATGCCAATCACTTCGCCGGCCGAGTTGAGCAAGGGCCCACCCGAATTTCCAGGATTGATCGCCGCATCAGTCTGAATGAATTCGACTCGCTCTGCTGGTATGCCGACATCAGAACTCGATCGCCCGGTAGCGCTGATGATGCCCTGGGTGACGGTGTTGTCTAAGCCGAGGGGGTTGCCAATGGCGATCGCGGCCTGTCCGGGTTGCAAATTGTCAGAGTTGCCCAATTTGACGGTGGGCAGCCCGGTTGATTTGATTTTGATCACGGCGGTATCGGTGATGCGATCGACACCGACTACTTCCCCCGCAAAGCGGCGACCATCTCTCAGCACAACGTTGACCCGATCGGCTCCTGCCACCACATGGGCATTAGTCACGACTTGCCCATCGGATGTGATGATGAAACCCGATCCCGTCCCTCGTTGTACCCGTTCTCTAGAAGGCGACTCACCCCCAAAGAAGCGATCGCGAAGTGGGTTTTGGGCTTCTTGCTGAATGGTTCGGGAGGCGTTAATTCTGACTACAGCATCACCCACCTGTTTGACTACCTGAGCGACATAATCTGGGTTATCAGTTCTGACGGTGGGCTGGGCTGGGGCCGTTGCAGGTTGAGTCGGGGCTGCTTGCGTAGCAATGGCAGGCTCCGGAGTCACCGTTGTGGCTTGTTCTGGGGGTAAGGTCACGCCACAGCCCGTCAGCAAAAGCGCTAGACAAAAAACAGGGTGTTTTAGCAGTCGGTTCATTGGTTTGTCAGGGTGGTTTGTCAGAGTGGTTGTCAGGGTAGTTTGTCAGGGATGGCTTGTCAGAGTAGTCAGGGTGGTTTGTCAGGGTGGCTTGTCAGAGTAGTTTGTCAGAGTAGTTTGTCATGTCTACACTCTATGTTCTCAGACTTGCAGCCACAAATACTTTATGACTCGATCGACCTTACTTTCGATCCTATTCCAGTCTCTAAATTTTTGCTGTAGCTAGAAGCCCGAAAAAGCTGACGGGGTATGGGTTCTTCAATTATGAATACCACATCACGAATTATGAATCAGCCTCGATCGGTCAGAAACGACAAATCAAGCGATGATGAGGGGTAGATTATAGGCATTTTAGATGTAGTCCAGTTTACATTCCTTCTCAGTAATGACATGGCTATTCAGACAAAACCGCCGCTGACGGATTGTTTTGAGCTTCTCAAATCTGAAGCTGAAGTGTGCAACTTTGAAGTCATCGGACATCGAGGTGCAAGAGGATTAATGCCTGAAAATACGATCGCCGCCTTTGCCCTGGCAACTCGCATAGGGGTAGATGCATTAGAGTTAGATGTCGGACTCACAGCCGATGGAGTTTTGGTAGTTGCTCACAATCCAGAGATTTCTCCTACGCTGTGTTTAGATGCAAACAGACGGCCCGTGAGGCGATTTCCTCGCCAACTGATTCGCAAACTGACGCTAGCAGAAGTTCAACGGTTTGACTGCGGATCTTTAAATCCTCATCCGGGGCGGTTTCCCCAACAGCAGTTGGTTCCGGGGGAAAGAATTCCAACTTTGGCACAAGTGTTTGAATACCAGATGCAGCACTTTCCAGAATCGCGAGTGAAATACACGATCGAATGCAAAGTAAATCCGCTTAGGATAAATCCATTACGAGCGCGTGACACCTTTGGAGCAAGGCTGTTTGCCCAGAAAGCAGTCAACTTGGTGCGGGCCTATGGGCTACTCGATCGCGTCACAATTCAATCGTTTGAATGGCGAGTTTTGCAAGCAGTGAAGGATTTAGAGCCACGCATTCAGACCGCAGCCCTGATTCGTCAATATTGCCGCAAGCCAGGCACACTCCTTTCTCAGGCAGGCATTGCGTCCCCATTTTTGGCTGGTTTCGATTTCAAGCGCTATCACGGGAATATAGCAGCGTTGCTAAAAGATACAGGGTTTGTCGATCGCTATTCGCCCAATTTTGAGACGCTGTTGCCAGAATCGCGGCACTTTATCCAACCGATCTCCGACATTCAGCAAGCAGGTTTCCCCGTCATCCCCTGGACGGTAAACGACCGATCAAAGATGCAACGCCTGATCGATCTCGGCGTAAACGGTCTGATTACAGACTTTCCCAATGTGCTACTCAATCTCCGGCGCAATCAAATCTTCTAAGTAGTGGAGTGAAATTAAAGCAAATCTCATTCCTCATTCCTCATCCCCCATCCCTTTTTCTACCGTTCCTGCCTGAAACACTCGCCCAATTACCGCTTCGATCGGCGGATCGGTGACAGTTAAATCAGTCACTTCTAGGTCAGCGAGAAGTTTTGCAACGGTGGTGGTGAGGTGTTCTTGGCGCACCAAAAAACGAGCAGATTGTTTGTCGCATTCTTGCAGCGTGGCGTAGAGAGATAGCTGATCTTGAGGATAGGGACGGGCAAACTCGACGCTGACTTCGCGACAAGGAGCAAAGCGATCGACCAATCCTTCTAAGCTGCCGTCGTAGATCAGTTGACCCTGATGAATCATTAACACGCGCTGGCACAGAGCCGTGATGTCTGCCATATAGTGACTCGTCAACAACACGGTCGCCTGATAGCGCTGATTATATTCGCGCAAAAAATCGCGGACGGCTACCTGAGCGTTGACATCTAATCCTAGGGTTGGCTCGTCGAGAAACAGCACTTGCGGCTCGTGTAAGAGTGCTGCTAGCAGTTCGGCTTTCATCCGTTCACCGAGGGAAAGTTTGCGAACTGGCTGGGTAAGTTTTTCGCCGAGCGATAGCATTTCTGTGAGTTCTCCAACTCGACGATCGAAGGTGCGATCGCTAATGCCATAGACGGCCGCGTTAATTTTGAGCGAATCCATTGCAGGCAGATCCCAGATCAGTTGCTGCTTTTGGCCCATCACCAAAGTGACGGTTTTGAGGAACGCCGATCGCCGATCGAAGGGAACATGCCCCGCAACTGTAACCCGCCCTGCGGAGGGATGAATTAGCCCCGTAAGCATTTTGAGGGTGGTCGTTTTTCCGGCTCCGTTTGCCCCCAAAAAGCCGACTACTTCGCCCGGCTCGATCGTAAAAGAAACGTCTTGAACCGCTTGAATGAGTCGGTAGTTGCGTTGAAAAAAATGAGTCAGGGTTCCCTTGAGTCCGGAGGTTTTGACTGAGACAGGATAGACCTTACTCAAGTGTTCGACCAGGATGGTAGGCATGTTTGAAGCTTAGATTGCAGTTCTCCCTTCAGCGTAGTGGATTTGTGGGGAGAGTCACTTTGCACTCCATCTCAGTAGGAAGGCAGAATGATGGATCAGACGCATTTCAACTCCGCTCAAGGCTCAAAATTTCCCCTATATCTCCCCCATACCGCCTAAAAACACTGCATAACACCCTGTTGCAGCAGACAGGACAAAGATTGTGGATGAGTAGCGAAGAAGGTTACTCACCGCCGTCGAACACGATCGTGGGCTACAAATCTCCTGACTTATTGGCTCGATAGAACGGACGCTTGACGATCGTGGCCGGATACAGTTTGCCACGAATTTCAACCTCAACGGACTCGCCAGGATGGGCGATCGCTGGCGGCACGTAGGCTAGGGCGATCGCCTGCCCCAAGGTGGGAGATAGGGTTCCACTAGTGACAATCCCCACGGGCTGACCGTCACGCAACACGGGATAGTCATGCCTGGCAATGTTGCGTCCCTGCATTTGTAGTCCCACAAGTTTTCTCGAAATGCCCCCTCGTTTTTGGGCTTCTAAGACCGATCGACCCACAAAATCACCTTTACTGTCTAAATGCACTACCCAGCCCAGACCCGCTTCGAGGGGAGTTGTGGTGTCGTTGATGTCTTGACCGTAGAGAGCCATTGCAGCTTCGAGGCGCAGGGTGTCGCGAGCACCCAAGCCACAGGGCACAACTCCAGACTTGAGCAGCGATCGCCAAAGCTCAATGCCTGTTTCTGGAGCAACCATCACCTCGAAGCCGTCTTCTCCGGTGTACCCGGTGCGAGCAAGGAAAGCAGGCTGCCCCAAAACCGACGATTCTAAATGGCCAAACGGCTTGACTGGCGAAAGATCTGCCGCTACGAACGCTTGAAGGTGGCGCAGGGCATCTCGCCCCTGCACGGCGATCAGCACTTTACTCAATGAATAATCTTCAAACTTGATCTCGCCCATATCCAGATGAGACAGCATCCAATCTTTGTCTTTTTGCGTCGTGGCAGCGTTGACAATGATCATCCAGCGCTGGTGGGCGATCGCATCTTGCCCCTGATAATAGAAAATCAGATCATCAACAATGCCTCCCTGGGGGTTGAGCAAAACGGTGTATTGCGCCTGCCCTGGCTGAAGGCGACTCAGATCGGACGGCACTAAGGTTTGAATCTGACTCAGCACATCTTTTCCGGTTAGAGCAAATTTTCCCATGTGGGAGATGTCAAACATTCCCGCCGCACTGCGAACTGCGTGATGTTCTAGCCCAATACCGCCAAACTGCACGGGCATCTCCCAGCCTGAGAAGCCAGTCATGCGGGCATTGAGGGACAGGGCAAGCTCAAACAGAGGGGTGCGAGCCAGGGTCGGAGAAGATTGAGTCACGGGGCGATCGTCCTTTTTGAGTCTTGAAGATTTTTGAGTTTTGCAAATAATTAAGGTAACAGGGATCGAAGCTGAATGTGAGCCTCAGGCGTTAAGATCTGAGCCTAAATTGTGAAAAACCTAAACCCATGCACCGATCGATTTATCTAGACTGCCATGCGACAACACCTGTAGATCAGCGCGTTTTGGCTGCTATGTTGCCTTATTTCACCGAGCAGTTTGGCAACCCTGCGAGTGTGGGTCATTTGTATGGATGGGAGGCAGAAGCGGCAGTGCAGCGATCGCGGGAAATTTTGGCAGCTTCCATTCAGGCAACGCCGGAAGAAATCATCTTTACCAGTGGCGCAACTGAGGCAAATAATCTGGCGATCAAAGGTGTGGCAGAAGCCAATTTCAGCCAGGGACGGCACATCGTCACCTTAGCCACCGAACACAACGCAGTTCTTGATCCTGCTCGTTATCTCCAATCTTTGGGCTTTGAGGTCACTATTCTACCCGTGCAGCCCGATGGCTTAATAGATCTAGATTTGCTAGAAAAAGCGCTGCGATCGGATACCATTCTCGTCTCCATCATGGCAGCCAACAACGAAATCGGCGTGTTGCAACCCTTAGAAAAAATTGGCGCGATCTGTCGGCAGCACCAGGTTCTCTTTCATACCGACGCGGCCCAGGCGATCGGCAAAATTCCCCTGAATGTTGAGGCGATGCACCTCGATCTGATGTCGCTCACTGGGCACAAAGTTTATGCTCCCAAGGGCATTGGTGCGTTGTATGTGCGGCGACGCAATCCACGGGTGCAGCTTGCCGCCCAAATGCACGGTGGCGGCCACGAAAGAGGCTTGAGATCGGGCACACTCTACCCGCCGCAAATTGTCGGATTCGCCAAAGCAGTAGAGCTAGCGATCGCCGAAATGCCTGCCGAATCAGATCGCCTTCGAGGACTGCGCGATCGCCTCTGGCAAACCCTCCAACCCTTGGGCGACATTCACCTGAATGGCCACCCCACCCAACGCCTCCCCGGCAACCTCAACCTCAGCATCGACGGCATCAACGGACAGGCCCTTCTCTTGGGGTTGCAGCCCACGATCGCCCTTTCGTCTGGGTCAGCCTGCACCTCCACCAAAGTTGCCCCCTCCCACGTCCTCAAAGCGATCGGGCGATCTGACCCTCTAGCTTACGCCTCCCTTCGCTTTGGCATCGGCCGCTTTAACACCCTCGAAGACATCGATCGCGCCGCCAAAGCCACCCTCAACACCGTGCAATCTCTTCGAGAAACCCATCCCCGATCGCCCTAAAGCTCCCGTCATCGTTCTCGGCTGAAAGCCAAAAAACAACCTCCTAAGCTGGCATGTTACGAGTCGTAATTTGAGCTTGCAAGAAAAAATGACTATGGTAAGTTCAAATCTAGAGGACTTGAGAACCCCTCTAAACTAAATATACTGCGTCAGCCTATAGATTTTGGTTTAGAAGGGGTGTGGGGGCTGCGCCCCCAGCCAGGGGTTCCACCCCTGCACCCCCGTCCAAAAATCTTTAAATTTTTATGCCCCTGACAAAGTATAGCTGCATCAATCGACTATCCATGAGCGACCATCGGTTCACACATTTTTAGAAGAGGAATTTTATGCAGGACAAAGTAGTCAGCGTTGTCAATCGTTTCAATCTGACAGAGAGCCTCAGCGATCGCAACATTGTTGAGCCACTCCAAGACTTTCTCAACACAGGGGCTGCTAGAGTGCAAGTGGTGACGATCGTCAGTTCTAAAGCTACAGAAATCGTCAAACAAGCCGTCAGCCAACTGTTTCAGGAGCAGCCTGAGTTAGTGCAACCCGGTGGCAATGCCTATACAACGCGCCGCTACAACATGTATATTCGCGACATGGGCTACTTTTTGCGCTATTGCAGCTATGCACTGCTAACAGGCGACAACAGCATCCTTGATGAGCGCCTGTTGGCAGGTCTGCGAGAAACCTTTAACTCCCTAGGAATTCCATTGGGGCCCACAGCGAGAAGTGTGCAACTCATCCGAGATCAAGTCAAGCAACACGCGATCGTTGCAGGAGTTGAAAACACTACTTTTATCGATGAGCCATTTGATTATGTCGTGCGTCAGATCAGCGAAATGGACGTTTAAATGGCGTTGCTGAATGAGGGATGATTTTCTGGGTAGGGGTAATGCCCCTGTGCTTATCCTTTTCCCGCATTCAGGGCAACCACGGGAGATTGCCCCTACAAGTTAAATGGCATCCCTTAATTCAGCAACGCCTCTTTTTTCAGCCCTCTTGCGCCGCCTGCCGAAGTCAACCCTTCAGCCCTCTCACGCAGCGTGGCAAAGTCAACCCTTCAGCCTTCATCCCCCATCAAGCGACCTCCGAGGTACTCCACCCAAGCCTTCGGCTATGGGTGGTGGGGGATAGGAGCGCCAATTTTATTGGCAATCTTCCAGTGTTTCCGCTATAATGAGAGAATCTCAGCGGGAATCTGCAATGTTTCTGACTCAAACTAATCGCCTCCGGGTAAATAATAAAGAATCTGAAGCACTCAAACAGCTTTGCCGATTGAGTAAAAACATGTTCAATGTTGGGCTGTATAACGTCCGTCAATACTTTTTCCAAGAGCGTAAATACTTGCGCTATGAGGGTAATTATCATCACTCGAAAGAGAATGAGAACTACCAGGCATTGGCGACGGACATCGCGCAGCAAACCTTGAAGATCGTTGATCGTTCTTTTCAATCGTTCTTCAAATTGTTGAGCATGAAGCAGCAGGGCAGTTATCAGGCAAAGGCGAGAATGCCTCATTACTTACCAAAGGATGGCTACTTCCTGTTGACAATTCCACTTCGCCCAAGGGATTGGAATCGGCTCCCCGGTAAAGACTGGGTGTTTAATGTCCCGATGTCTCGGAGGTTCCGGCGTGAATTTGGGGTTGTCTCTGTGACTATCCCCGAACGATTGCGGGACAAGCCGATTAAAGAAATCCGCATTTTGCCAAAATATGGTGCGCGGTGCTTTGATGTTTGCTTTGTCTACGAATCGCCAGAAGTTGAGCCAGTTAACCCATCTGGGGAAATGCTTGGCATCGACTTGGGGCTGGATAACTTCGCCACCTGTGTTAGCTCGACTCAGCAGGCTTTCATTATTGATGGGAAGCGGATTAAGTCGATTAACCAGTGGTGGAATAAGGAGAATGCTCGATTGCAGTCGATTAAAGACTTGCAAGACATTAAAGTGCTGACGCATCGCCAAGCAAAGCTGCTTGACCGTCGAAATCATCGCATTGGCGACTATCTGAATAAGTCGGCCCGCTATGTGGTGAATTGGTGCATCGCCAACCAAATCAGCAAGATTGTTGTCGGGTACAACCCAGACCTCAAGCAGGGGGTCAATATGGGCAAGCGGAACAATCAAAACTTTACTCAGATTCCGATATTTACCTTTAAGCGCAAGCTGCAAAGCCTCTGCGAACGGTACGGGATGGAGTTGATTGAGCAGGAAGAGTCCTATACAAGCAAGGCTAGTTCTTTGGATGCTGACATCTTGCCAGTGTGGAGTCCAAGCAACACCACTAAGCATGAATTCAGCGGGAAGCGGATCAAGCGCGGCCTGTATCGAACCAAAAAGAAATGGTTGGTTAATGCCGATGCTAATGGTGCTTTGAATATCCTGCGAAAACATACAAGTAAGCTCAATGATTTAATCGGAGAGTTTAGAGGCTGCTTGGCGCAGCCAGTAAGGGTGAAAATCTCTTAAGAATCTCCGTCTATACCCGTTAGGGTTAGAGGGAGAGCGTCAACCCCGCTAACCATTCGCAGATACACTGATAGACTAAAGCAGTCAATCACTACCTCTGCCTGGAAACTAGCAGTTTGAAGGAATGCAGTCCTTTACTACCGATCTTCTAATCATCCTGTTATTGACGCTTGCCAATGCCGTGTTTGTGATGTCTGAGTTGGCGATCGTCTCTGCCCGCAAGGTGCGTCTCCAGCAGTCAGCCAATCAAGGGGATACCAAGGCAGGAGTCGCCCTAGAACTCGCCAACGAACCCAACGACTTTCTAGCCAGCGTTCAGATTGGAATTACGCTCATCGGCATTGTGTCGGGTGCATTTGGAGAAAAGGCACTCACGACCCGACTGGAGCCGATTCTAGGATCGTTTCCACCCCTGCGACCTTACAGCCAGGGAGTTGCCTTTGGCCTGGCCGTGGTGTTGATCACCTACCTGACCCTGGTGATTGGCGAACTCGTTCCCAAGCGTCTAGCGCTCAATTCCCCCGAACGGTTGGCCACCTGGGTGGCGATCCCGATGAGTTTGCTGGCAAAAATTGCCGCCCCGATCGTCTTTCTCTTGGGCGCTTCTACCAACCTGGTGATGCGGATTTTGGGCATTCGTCCCTCCGATGAACCGCAGGTGACAGAAGAAGAAATCAGGATCATGATCGAGCAGGGAACCGAAGCCGGAATGTTTGAGCAGGCCGAAAAAGACATCATGAAGCGGGTGTTTCGCCTGGGCGATCGGCGCGTCAGTGCTTTGATGACCCCACGCCTCGAAATCACCTGGCTCGATCTAGAAGACTCGGTAGAAGAAAACCGCCGCACCATGATGGACAGCGCTCACTCGCGGTTTCCAGTTTGTCATGGGGGGTTAGACAATTTACTCGGCGTGGTGCAGGTCTACGACTTATTAGTCAAAAGTTGGGTGGGGCAAGAACTCGATCTCACCAGTTCGCTTCAGTCGCCTGTTTTTGTGCCAGAAAGCACCCGCGCCCTCAAAGTGTTGGAGCTATTTAAGCAAACGGGCACACACATTGCCTTTGTAGTGGATGAGTATGGCGTGATTCAGGGGTTGGTGACGTTTACCGATGTGTTGCAAGCGATCGTAGGAGATATTCCGTCGATCGAAGAACTCGAAGAACCGCAAGCCATTCAGCGGGAGGATGGTTCGTGGCTGCTGGATGGTATGTTGCCGATCTATCAATTCAAAGAAATTCTTAACTTAGAGGACGCAGAGCTACCCGGCGAACAAAGAGGAACCTATCAAACCTTGGGCGGGTTTGTGGTCATGCACCTGGGGCGAATTCCTACCGCCGCCGACCACTTTCAGTGGGAAAGGATGCGCTTTGAGGTGATGGATATGGACGGCAATCGGGTGGACAAGGTGCTGGTGATGGTGACAAAAAATGAGGGATGAGGGAGCGCCTGCCTTAATTAACTTGGCAACCCCAGATCCGATCGAAGCACAGGAACTGAGTTTCGGCTCCGCTCAACTCACGGAATCGTTGAGGGCTGAGCGAAGCCCGACCGCCAAACCTGCAAGCACATTGCCGGGCTATCTAGATGGGTAGATGGGGTAAGTGTTGATCAGCAAGTTCTTGAGGGCAATCTCTGGTTTCTACATTTCTCGCACGATCGGTTTCCCATCCACGATTTCGCCAATTAGCACCACGTCTGCAACGCCGACAAATAAACCGTTTTCTAGAACACCGGGAATGTTGTTGAGGGTTTTTTCGAGTTCGGCAGGGTTGTCGATGCGATCGAACTTGACATCGATGACCAAGTTGCCCTGATCAGTAACGACAGGGCCGGCTTTTTTGATGCCCATGCGTAGTTCGGGTTTGCCGCCTAATTTGGCGATCGCTCTCATTGCCGGGGTGACGGCCATCGGAATCACCTCGACGGGCAACAGAAAGGTTGATCCCAGTCGATCGACGAGTTTGCCACCATCCACCACTACGATAAACTGCGCGGCCAGGCTATCAACAATTTTTTCTTGGGTGTGGGCCGCACCGCCCCCCTTGATCAGGTTTTTCTGGGGATCGACCTCATCGGCTCCATCGATCGCAAGGTCGATGGAGCCGATTTCATCCAACGTCACCAACGGAATGCCATACTGTCGCGCCAACACGATCGCTTGAAAGGAAGTCGGCACACCTTTAATATCTTTGAGATCGCCCGACTTTAGGCGATCGCCCAAAGCTTGGATGGCGTAGGCAGTGGTTGACCCAGTACCGAGTCCTACAATAGATCCAGATTGCACTCTGGCGGCGGCGGCGACTCCTACCTGCTGTTTCATCAATTTTACGGGGTCATTCTCTGCGCTCATGATCATATTCCTCTATGGTTTTGCGTTCTGAGTTGGGCCTATCTCAACCCACCATTCAAAACTTCTCCGTCAGTCTACTATTGTGCGAGGTTCTCGCTATGCACCAGGACGATGATTTTTTACCCAAAGAATCGAGTGCGCTTGCGGTGTCTTCACTGTTGCAGCAGGGGCATCAGTTGGCAGAGACCGATGCTGAAGCAGCCTTGACGCACTATGAACAGGCCTTAGATCTGCAACCTGATTGTGAGGCAGCCTGGTATCATCGGGGCGTAATTTTGGCGAAGCTCGATCGCTCTGAATCTGCTCTGATCAGCTTTAACCACACGTTGGATCTCAACCCTGGTTACATTGCCGCCTGGGTCGGTCGGGGCAAAATTCAACAGCAAAATGCCCAGTTTAAGGCGGCGATCGCCAGCTTTGATCAGGCTTTGGCGATCGATCCAGAACATGCTCAAGCTTGGTGGCAGAAGGGCAAGATCTTAGAGCGCCTCAACCGCTATCAAGAAGCTTTGACAACCTACAACCACGCAGTGAAATGTGACCCGAAACTGGCCGAGGCATGGCACGATCGGGCCGAAATTCTCTGGAGCTTGAACCGCAAAGAAGAAGCACTGTTGAGCTACGAACATCTTGCAGACTGTCAGCCTGACAATCCAGAAGCCTGGACCCTGCGCGGAAATGCCCTCTACTGGCTCAAGCGCTACGAAGAAGCTGCGGCAAGCTACGCCCGATCGCTGTCGCTCAAGTCAGATGCCAAGGTGTGGGGCAGCCAGGGAGCCGCTTTGTGTAAAGAGGCCCGATATGAAGAGGCGATCGCCAGCTACGATCGAGCGCTCAAGCTGCAACCTGACGACTCAGAACTCTGGCACGGGCGAGGGTTGACGCTGCGAAACATGAACCGATATGAAGGGGCGATCGCTAATTTTGACCATGCTTTAGATCTGCGCCCCACTGCCTATGCCATGACGCGCAGTAAGCTGTTTACCCTGGCAAAAACAGGGCAGTTGAGACCCTATTTTTTCAGCAAAAACCCCCGCGATCGTGAAAGAGCCATTCGCGATCTGCAAAATATTTCTAGAGCGCTGATCCACGTCAAGCTACCTTCTGCGATCGTGATTGCACTCATGACTTTCTTTAGCCTGGGCGGATTTTATAGTCTCACCAGCATGATGTTTTTTGAAGTAGGGGCGAGGCTATCGGCGATCGGCGTGGCCGCCCTCTTTCTGTTCATTTCCTTCGTCAGTGAGTGGCTCGACGAAGCCCAACGATAAAAACCAGATCCAACCGCCTATTGAGGGTGCAAGATCTGATCTGACGTTGATCTAGAAGCGGGGATCTGTGATCCATGAACTACCCCACCGCATGGCGGATGGGGTTTCTGACACTTCATCGAGCCTTGTTGCCTTCCCTGACGAGCAAAGAAAGTAGAGCACGGCTCTCAATGTCTGACGAGGCAAGTCCTTGCCCCGGAAAGGATGACTCCTTCCACAGTTTTCCAGAAAAACTGCGTTCTCAACGGGTTCATACTTTTACGCGCCGAACCCGCTGTCTCCATGACGGATGATGACTAGCCCTGTTCTCGGCG
>JAAUOZ010000143.1 GCA_012034655.1 Leptolyngbyaceae cyanobacterium CSU_1_3
TGCTTGGGTATGATGGATTTTGGTTTAGAAGGGGGTGTGGGGCTGCGCCCAGCCAGGGGTTCCACCCCTGCACCCCGTCCAAAATCTTTAATTTTATGCCCTGACAAAGTATAGATAAAACTTAAAGATAGATAAAACTTAAAGATAGATAAAAGTATAGATAATTGTTGATAGGGGCATGGCAATGCCGTGCCCTTGACTCTGGTAGACGATCGATCTGCCAGCCCCTACCTAAGAACCTGAGATCTTAATTTTTGGGTTGGTGCATATTGAATCGCCAAAATAGTAATGTCATCAAACTGAATTGCATTGTCCATATGGGCGAATAGATCAACTTTGACCTGCTCTACCAGGGCCGTCGCCGAAGGAGCAGACCCTTGTAGACATTGGAGGAGCCGATCGTTGCCAAACAGCTTGTTGTTGGGGCAGTGGGCCTCTGTCACGCCGTCGGTGTAGCCGATCAAAATATCTCCAGGCTGCAACTGCACCTGTTGCACTTTAAACTTCATTTTGGGCAACATCCCCACCGCCGGCCCAGTATGCTTGAGGGTCTCACGCACACCATTGCGATCGACCACATACAACGCCTCGTGACCTCCATTCACATAAGACAACAACCCCGTTTCAGGATTGAGCAACCCAAAAAACAACGTGAGCAACATATTCATGTTGCTATGCTCTTGAGCCACATAATCATTGGTGAGCGAAACAGCTTCTAAGGTGCGATCGGGATTATCTTCATGCAACTGCCCAGAAAATACTCGAATCAAACTGCGAAACAATGCCATAAACAACGCTGCACCGACTCCTTTATCACATACATCTGCAATTACTAAACCTAAATAATTTCCCGGCAGCACGAACGCATCGTAGAAGTCTCCAGCAACCTGGCGCGCTGGGTAGAAACAGGCTGCAATCTCCCAATTTGACAACTGCGGAATTTCATTAGGCAAAAAGTCTAATTGAATCTGCCGACCTTTATCCAGTTCTTCGTCGAGGGCTTTCGAGTAGAGTTCAATTTTTTGTTTAGCCCGATCGAGCGAATCGTAGGAGTCTTCTAATATTCCATACAAGCGAGCATTTTCTAAAACGAGAGCAATCTGATCGGCTGTGATTTGCATCAGGTTGGCAATTTCAGGGCTAAACTGCTCTGGCTCGCAGTGCAATAGTGTCAAAATGCCCAACAACTCTTCCCCTTTGAGGATCGGAACTGCCAACGCCGATCGCACAATGTAAGGCTGATTCGGAAGTTCTAGCCAACGATCGTCGGTTTCTGTATCTAGAATTAGCCCCAACGTTTTAGTGCGACTCACCCAACCTGCCAATCCCTTATCGAGCACTCGCCCAATCAGCCGAGAACGCACTTCGCCTGTGGCATCCTGCTGGGTCAAAATGCTCTCAATGACCACCCCTTCATTGTCCAAGAGAAACAAGCTGCCTCGTTCTGCATCGGTAAGCCGTCTGGATATGTCTAGCGTTTCCTGTAGTGTTTCCTTCAGGACTTCTTCTTTTGCTGGGGTGCGTGCCATTGACACGAGTTTTTCCAACAACATTCTCAATGCCTCTGCTGCCGATCGCTCCGTTTTTAGCGCAGCAATTTCTTGACGCAGCAGTTGTAGTTCTTCCGATTCGATCGTTTTCATACTTAATTAGTCCGTAGGGCGATTGACAACGAAAATATTACGGTTGCGATTACCCACTCGCTCATACATAAATTTATCGACCCCTTGAATTGCTAAATAAACACCCAAACCACCGATTTTGCGCTTCTCTAGCGGTTCATTTAGGTCTTCTTGATCAGGCAAATCATGTTGATTGGGGTTATAGGAAATGGCAGTATCTTCAAGGATCAAGGTTAGGGTGTGTTCATTTAACTCAACTTGTAAGGTCACGTCGCCCTCATTAGCCGTTTCTTCGTATCCATGAACAATAATATTGGTAGCAATTTCGTCCACGGCCAGCCGGAAGCGGTAGGCCGCCTTTTTGTCTAGCCCAGCCGCCTGCGTGGCCGCTATCACAAACTTGGCAATCTCGTCGAGAGAATCTAACACGCCGGGCACGGTCAAAAATTGCATATCCGAAGATTCTATAGGCTGAGTCGTCTGCATCATGATTCATTTACCTCAAATAAAAAGGAGTGGAGAAAATAACTCCTCCCCACTCCGTTCGACAGGATATTACATTGCTCAGGCAGCAATTACGTAGGTATCAGTGACAATTACGCTCTGGTCAAACCCTGTTTTTTCCAGCGTATCCAGCACCATTTCTTGAGCGCCAACTACGTAAATGTCGGCATGGACTCCCATTTTTTGTTTGGCAAAAATCAGGACTCGCAAACCTGCGCTGGCAATATATTCCAGATCTTTCATCAGCAGAACTAGGTGCTTGACTGGCTGGCCGGCTGCTTTCTCAATTTCAGCTTTGAACAGACCTGCGGAACTCGCATCTAAATCGCCGGATAGCGTAATTTGAGCAATATCGTTAATTGTCTCTAGTGTTGCGCTAAAAGCCATCGTCTTCCCCTTAAAAATTGAATGAGCAGTATGGACTGCGGAAGGCGATCTTGAGAGTTGTTCACCATTCCGCTCGAAAATCTCAAGAGTGGCATTGCTGCAACTCGGCGGGACAGGTATGAGCGCAAGACCTGCACCGCAATTTTTCATTACCCATCGGCAATGCTTAACTTTTGCGGTGATCTACCAGCCGTAGCGGGTCAGACCCTTTTCGAGCACTTCGACCATTTTTTCGCCCGTGAGGTAAGAGTCGGGGGTCGATCGCCCCGTGATGAAGGGAAAGTCCACAATCACCGAGGTCTCTTTGCCGAAGTTGCCAATGTATGCGCCATCTGGGCCAGTGGCATCGCGCAAAATATACTCTAGGGGGTAGGGAGGGGGCCCCATGTTGAAGTCGGTTCCCATAAAGCCTGTGCCGTCGTGGTAGTCGTACTCTTTGCAGTGCCCGGTGACACGCTTGCCCCAAATAATACTTTTGCGGTCTTCAAGTTCTCGTGCAAAGGCCAGACAGGCAACCCCATAGCATTCTGCACCCACAGGTCGGCCCATTTTTATAAAGCTAAGAATCAGATCATGAATACGTTGATTGTTAGCCAAATCGACGATCGGTCCGCTGCCCCCGACAATCAGCAGCGCATCATATTGATACAGCACGTTGACGCGAGCTTTGTCGATCGCCAGATAGTAGGACTCTAGATCCCGAATCAAGCTCGGAGAACTAAAGTAGGGCATCTCTGGCATCAGTTCAGAAAGATTGAGCGGGTTGCTCAGCCGAGGAGACTGGTCAACATAGCGCACCTTCTCAGCGACTTGAGGAGAGGTCACAGAACGCCCCAGGGGAGGATCAATATAGTTAGGGTCCATGCTGGGAGGGAGTGCAACCGGACGCTTGCCCTTGGGGGTGGCAAAAGTGACTTCGTAGCCAGCCCGATCGAAGGTTTCGAGCGGCCCGATTAACTCTTCGCCCCAATATCCCCACTCGGATAGGACGATTAAAATATGTTTCATGAGTTGCTGCCTTAAACCGATCGCCTCACGCGGTCATCGTTGGACGAGAGGCGGGTGAACTGACCAACCTGAAAAGCAAACGAGACAAGAGCACTGCAATACACCATTAGACGCAAGTTTAATTAGTACAAATGCTAGATTTCTTGTTAATTGTTTTACTTAAAGGGGGTTGACTATAAAGTTCCCAAGAATTCTCACAATGAACAGCGATCGCCTCAGAAACGATCGTCCTCAGAATTTTCGAGTTCGTCCTCTTTCCACCGCCTCAGAACCGCAACTAATCTTAAGGGAGGAACTCCTGTAGAGAGAGGATGATAGAATTTCGAGCGTAGATATCTTTCTATTTGACACAATCCTGAAGGAGGCTTAATCTTCTCTAAATCAGGGGCATTCGTACAAAATTACGGTGTAATGCTGGTTGACTGAAAAAACTCAGAAGACCCTCACCCCAGCCCCTCTCCCAGAGCACAAGACGGACTTTTAAATCTGGTTTTGTTCCGGCTCCCCTTCTAACCCTTGTGGGAGAAGGGTTGGAGGATGACAGGAAAGATTGCTCAGTCAACCAGGGTGTAATGCCAGGGTGTAATGCCTTTCATTTCTGCCCAACTGATTGGAATAAGGTTAGTTTGAGAGCGTTAGCTTAAGAAAGTTAATTTAAGAAAATTTTGTCCCCTTAATTGCTTGTGCAACCTCAAAAAGCCCACAAGATTGAACTCAACATCGACTACCCCTGTCCCTGTCGTCGGCGGGGGCAGTTGACCCCCATCACCCTGACCGAAGCCTTTGGGTGTAATCGCTGTCAACAGATTTTTGTGGTCGAAGAAGGAGGCTACGTTATTGAGCAACTGTCTACTAGCTACCCCTACAAGCGATCGTGGCGCTGGACAGGTCATCAGTGGAACGTCGTTCATCCAGGGTTAGGAGACAATTATTTACCTCTGGCGCTGGGGGTGCTGCTTGTTCTGCTCATTTGGCTGCTTGTAGCACTCCGCAACCCCTCTGGGGTAGGCATTGTTCTCTGGGTGATTGTGGCGCTATTGTTGGCAGTTTTGCCCGCGCTGATGGTCTGGTTAGCTTATCGACGTTGATCCCATGACCACCGACTCCCAGGGGACTGCCTTAGACCCAACTACAGCCATCCAAAACGCCTACCGGGCTTCTCTAGAACTCGCCACCACTCAAGGAATGGTTCGCAGTCGAGCGGTGCAGGCGATGGCCCGATCGCTCAAAAGCCAACAAGACGACATCCTAGAAGCCAACACGCTAGATCTAGAGATGAGCCGCGAGATGGCAGTGCCAGACCTACTGTTAGAGTGGCTCAAGCTCACCCCAGAACGCCTTCAGAACACGGTTCAGATCTTGCAGCACTTGAGTGAATTGCCCGATCCGATCGGTCGCGTCATGACGGCTAACTTTCAAGTTGATCAGTGCCAGACCTACTCACAATTGATGCCGCTGGGCGTGATTGCGCTAGTGTACGAAGCGTTTCCAGAGTTGAGCGCGATCGCCGCAGGTTTGTGCATCAAAACAGGCAACAGTCTGATTCTCAAGGGCGGCAGTGAGGCGAGTCACTCCAATGGGGTGATCGCTCAAGCGCTGCAAGAGGCGATCGAAGATGCTGGGCTACCTAATGGCTGTTTACAATCTCTTCCAGCCGATCAAGGTTCCTCGATTCGAGACTTGGTGATGCACGATCGCTACCTGAATCTGGTGATCCCCTACGGGCGGCCGAGCCTAGTACAGCAAGTCGTGCGGCAATCTGCTGCACCCGTGCTCAAGTCGGCAATGGGCAATTGCTACCTCTACTGGTCGCCCTCTGGCAACCTTGAATCGGCGCGATGGATGATTCTCGATAGCCACATGAGCGAGCCTGACCCCGTGAATGCGATCGAGAAGGTGCTGATCCATCGACAACAAAATCCCTCTTCTCTGGCCATGCTCTGGGGCAGTTTGAGAGAAAAGGGATTTGAAATTCGAGGCGATGCCAGCCTGGTGAGCGAGTTTCCAGAACTGACCTTATCCGAGGAGTCTGAATGGAGCCAAGCTTATCTCGATCGCATCGTTGCCTTCAAAGTGGTAGATAGTCTAGAGGGGGCAATCACTTGGGTCAACCATCACAGTAGCGGCCATGCCGACTGCCTGGCGACGGAATCCTACCAAGAAAGCCGACAATTTGCCCTAGGCGTAAATAGTGCTTCCACCTATATCAACGCCTCTCCCCGCTTTTACCGTAACCCCAAACGAGGTGACGCAATTTTCTTAGGCATGTCAAACCAGAAAGGTCATCGTCGAGGGCTAATCAGCCTGGAAACACTCACCACCACCAAGCACATTATTCAAGGAACCGGGCAATTCTGAGCTTTGAGAGATAGATCAAAGCCATTCTCTCAAAACCCAGACCTCAAAACTCAGACTTCAAAACCACCACCAGTCGTCTGTCAAACTTTAATGGACGGAGCAGAAATGGGGAAGAGGTTATTTTTAAGGGGCTTTCAGTCCCTCAAAAAATTCTTGACAGACTGAGGAGATTTCTAAAAGAGATAGGACCACCTTTGCCCTTCGGCTCCGCTCAGGGCGCAAGCTGGCTGAGCGAAGCCGAAGACAGCGGGTCACTGGTTTGCTAGAAATCTCCTTAAATTAGTCACCAATCAGCTTCACCTTGGTGGCCAGACCTAGCGATCGCAAGATTCGGATGGTCATCCAAGTCATGTCCACCTCCCACCACTTGATGCCATGACGGGCAGAAAACTGGTAAGCGTGATGGTTGTTGTGCCAGCCTTCACCATAGGTGACAAGGGCAACCCACCAGCAGTTTTTAGAGTGATCGTCTGACTCATAATTTTGGTAGCCAAACTTGTGAGTTGCGCTGTTGACGAACCAAGTGCAATGAAACACCGCCACCAGCCGAGCAAACACGCCCCAGACCACAAACGGCCAGCCACCCACCAGGTAGAGGGCAACCGCTAACACAACCTGAATCGGGAAGAAAGCTTTTTGCAGAAATAGATAAAATGGGTCTTCTGCAATATCTTTCGTAAATCGAGAAATTTCATCTCTACAAGGAATTTCATAAAGCATCCAGCCCATGTGGCTCCACCAAAACCCCTTATTAGAGTCATGGGGATCGGTCTGTTTATCAGAATGCAAGTGGTGAATGCGGTGCATTCCAACCCAATCGATCGGACCTCCCTGACATGAGAGCGCCCCACAAAAAACCAAAAAATACTCTAACCATTTGGGAGTCTGAAAACTCCGGTGTGTGACTAGACGGTGAAACCCTAACGTAATCCCCAAACCACCTGTAACCCAGTGTAGGAAAACCGCTACACCGACGGCTGCCCAGCTAAAGTTGCTCGGCAACAGAGCAAAAAGCGCCCCAAAATGCACCGCAGCCATAAAGAAAATGACGGGGTAGTCGAGGCGAAGTTGTTTTGAAGTTGCGACAGTCATGCAGTAGTCTCGATATTTGGAATTGGGTGCCCGGTCTGCGCGAAGATGTGTCTTCCTAGGTTGGGAGTCAAGACAGATGGAGCCAAGAAGCAGGAAGGTACTATAGTAGATCCCCGGTGACTCTTTTGCATCTTCCATCTGAGTGACAGACGACCCAGGCAAGTCGCAAACTCCACTTTAGCGTTACTCACCCTACAACAGTTTAGATGAATCGCCCTTCAAAGCTGCGAGAAGCAGAACAAGCACTACTCCCGATTTTTTCTGGTATTGACGCGCAGGTCAAGGAAAACTTAACACGAGTTCTGCGTGCCTATCGAAATCACCGGGTGGGAGTCCATCATTTTTCTGGTGTTTCGGGCTATGGGCATGACGATCTGGGGCGGCAGGTGCTTGATCGGGTCTTTGCCGAAATTGTGGCGGCTGAGGCGGCGGCGGTGCGCGTCCAGTTTGTGTCGGGAACCCATGCGATCGCGGCTGCTCTATTTGGGGTGCTTCGTCCGGGAGATGAGATGCTGGCGGTGGCGGGTGCGCCCTACGACACCCTCGAAGAGGTGATTGGCATCCGTGGGAAGGGGCAGGGATCGCTCAAAGAATTTGGCGTAGACTATCGGCAATTAGAACTCACTGCGGCGGGAACCATCGACTGGGAGGCCCTAGAAAGCGCAGTGCGATCGCAGACCCGCTTAGTTTTGATCCAGCGATCGTGTGGCTATGCGTGGCGACCAAGCCTCGCGATCGCAGACATTGAGAAAATTATCCATCTCGTCAAACAGCAAAATTCCCAGACGGTCTGTTTTGTCGATAACTGCTACGGCGAGTTTGTAGACGATCGTGAACCGACGGCCGTGGGGGCTGATCTGATGGCGGGGTCGCTGATCAAAAATCCGGGAGGGACGATCGTCACCGCAGGCGGTTATGTGGCAGGCCGAGCCGATCTGGTCGAGGCAGCAGCCTGTCGGCTCACGGCTCCAGGGGTGGGTAGCTTTGGCGGGGCGACGTTTGACCAAAATCGCCTCCTGTTTCAGGGATTGTTTCTCGCGCCTCAGATGGTCGGTGAAGCGATGAAAGGGAATCATCTGACGGCCTATGTGTTTGAGCAATTGGGCTACCCGGTCAATCCTAAACCTATGGAACCAAGGCGGGATGTGATTCAGGCGATCAAGCTGGGTTCGCCAGAGAAAATCATTGCGTTTTGTCGAGCCGTTCAGCAAAATTCTCCGATCGGTTCCTACCTCGATCCAGTTCCGGGGGAAATGCACGGATACGAAAGTGAACTCGTGATGGCGGGGGGTACGTTTATTGACGGCAGCACCTCTGAGTTTTCAGCCGATGGCCCGCTTCGGGAACCCTATGTCGTCTTCTGTCAAGGCGGGACTCATTGGACTCACATCGCCATTGCTCTAGAAGCCGCGATCGCGGCGATCGGCGAAGCCAGTCTCTAAAACAGACGCGATTAGTAAGCTTGCCGAGGGCGATCGTAGCTCAATGACTAAGTTTGAAGAAGCTCAGCTCTATAAGTTTGGTAGTCTTCAGAAACAGCACAGTTTCTAACAGATAAGTCGCCATAAGTTGCGTTGAGCAAATATGCGTAGAAACTATACGTCGTTTGCATGAAGGGTTAAAGAAAACCGTCAAAATACTTGAAAAATAAAGCAGTTTCTATAGCTTACAAGACTGTTTTTGAGCCAATCTAAATCCTAATGTCCCGTGATCTCTGTCACATAGCAGGAGCTTTTATATAAAGATTTTATGAACCAGCCTCGTTATAGTTTAAGAATTTTGTTGGAATTACTTTTCTCCTTATTAACTCAGCGATTTCTAGGTACAATTGGAGGCGAACTAGTGAATTAACGGTTGACTTCAACACTGCATCAAAATACTGCATCAAAACCAAAAGTTGGAACTGAACTTTGAAGATGTGGAAAATTTCATTCCACATCTTATTAAGTTATCAGCCCCAACTTAGGGCACTCAGTGTTGTAATCAGCCGCAAGAACGCACTCAAGCGATATCACTCGGAATATTAGGTTGAGGCGCTGCATCTACCAGGTTTTGCCAAGATTGATGGATTAACTGCTCTAACTCCGATCGCTGTACCTCTGTTCCAATTGTCACATTCCCAGGTGTTTCAAAGAAGATTGTGCTGTAAATATTATTCATCGCAAGCATTTGAAACAAAACATCTACCACCGGAACCGGCAGCGCAATCAAGTTAGGGTCAGAGCGAGAAAAGGAACCTGCGGAAACATCTTTGAGCGTGGGGAAAGCGTAGATTACGTTCTTCTCAGTTTCTGTCTGGGTACGATGACTCAGGGTAAACATGACCCAATCGTTCTCCAACGTTTGCATCACGTAATACTCTAGATGCCGCAAACGTTGAGCCAGCAACTTAAGCACAGGCGCGATCGACTCAATCAGATGAGGCGTATTTCCGTCCTGCGGTGCACCCTTGATGAGTGCCTGAATTTGTTGGTCGAGATCCATTTCACCAATCCATCTAAAAGTGTTCAGGGGTTTCTTCTACCTACATTCATTGTGATCGATACCTCGTCAAAACAAAATTGAGAGTAAGCAATTGATTTGTAAGACATTAGAGATCGTGGGGGAAGTCTGCCAGAGCGTAGATGCCATCTTTCAACTCCTGTTGAGCGAACTGCGACAGGCAACAACTGCCTCCGAGCAAAATTGCCGCGATGTTGCCGATCGCTTGACCCAAGAGGTGGTTCGGATCTGCTCTGAAAGCAAACGCATTCAAGCCTCCGGAGAAGCAGACGCATGGGCAACCGCACTAGCTCGGCATCGGCTTGAGCAGTGCCTCAACTACTACAAACTCGGCTCCAAACGGGGACGGGTAGAACTGCACAGCAACCTCAGTGCCGTGGTTTATCGCTACATCAACCCCATCCAAAGTCAATCGAGCTACCAGGCCCGACTGACTCTAATTGAAGATTTTCTGCAAGGCTTCTATGTCGAGGCGTTGACCGCATTTCGGCGAGAAACCCAAGTCGGCTCCACCCATACACCCAAAACCCTGCTGGATCTGGCGGAATATATGGCGTTCACCGAGCGCTATGGTAAGCGACGTATCCCTCTACCTGGGCATCGTAACCAACAGCTAATTATTCTACGAGCGCAGACCTTCTCCCAGCAGCAACCCTCCGAAACCCTGGTCGATATGGAACGGGCCGCCGAGGGCACACTATCAGAGGCAGAAACGCCCTGGAATGTGGCATCGATTCAGCAGGTGCGCGAACAGATGGTGGCGCAAGAGCCAGAAATCGAGGAAGACACCCTGCGACAGACGGTGATCAAAGAATTGATTGCCTATCTCGAAGAACGCAAGCAGAATGATTGTATCGACTACTTCACCCTGCGCCTGCGGGATCTGCCTGCCAACGAAATCGAGCAAATATTGGGGCTAACACCTCGCCAACGCGATTATCTCCAGCAGCGATTTAAGTATCATCTGATTCGATTTGCTTTTTCCAGCAATTGGGAACTGGTTCACCAGTGGCTAGAGGCCGATCTAGAGCGTAACTTGGGATTGTCAAATCGTCAGTGGCAGGTGCTTTCAGGCAAAATCACCCCGCAGCAAGCCGAGTTGCTGAAGCTAAAGCAAAACCGGGCTGCTGATGCTACGATCGCGCAATCCCTTGGTTGTACGGTCAATCAAGTCCATAAACAGTGGTATAAACTTCTGGAACTCGCTTGGGAAATTCGCAATGACCAAGATTCCGGAGGAAGTCAAACTCCTGATGAATAGGGTGTTATCAAATGGAACACGACTCAGAGGCTAAACAGAGAAATTATCTAAAGTTGTTGCAAGACCTGGGTTTGACGAATCCAAGCGCGATCGACGGCATTGATCCCCTGATGATTGCCGAGTTCGCTGAGGAAGAAGTCACCGATTGGCAAAACTTTACATCCGAGTTGCCGGAGTCGCTCCAGCCTAACCTCTTAGAGGAGGATATGTTACTAAAACCGGGAGAGATACCTGCTGTGCAAGACCGTTTTCATGCGCTGCTGAAACGTCGCCTTCAATTTGAAATTGAGCAAAAACCGCCTCTGTTTCCCTGGGAAAAGAGATTTCTGATTATCGATCGGAATCTGCTTCTAGAGGCACTAACCCTATTTTCTCAGCAGCTTCGTTGTGGATGGCTCAGCTCCGCAACCTCAGCTTGCCCGTTGCCCTACCCGAAGCCGTTCTAGTCGAGTTGCTAGAGCGCTGTGAGTCTGTGGTGTTGTCTTCTCTGCGTGAGGGGGCAAAACTCGTCAAGGCAGTCGATTTTCTGTTTCCAGAGCAATCGCAAATGCTTAATGACGTGGCTCGAATGGTGATGGTGGCTCCTGCTCGTTCTACGGGGGCCCTATTGTCTGAAGCCGACCTACCCACGAGCTTTGAGGCGGCGATCGCTCCCCAGCAAATGGCGCTGTCTCTGATGGCAGTGCGTGAGATTTTGGGGTGCTTGACGTTGACTGTTACGCCCAGTCAACCCGTGGTCGATCGCCAATGGCTGACCGATCAGGGGACTCTGACCGTGCGAACTGAATATCAACTCAGTCAAGGATCGGTGCGCTTGCGGGTGGAGGCAGATCTTCCCTGTGGCGGCAGCTTGCAGTTACAGGGTGAAGAATGGCAAGCCTTGGCCGATCGTCCGAATATGGGTCGCCTCAATCTAGAGTTACGAGATTTAGCCCCTAATAAAACCTACCCCTTAGAAGTGCAGTTAGGCAAACAAGATAAGCTTGTTTTTGCGATTTCTCCGATGAGCGTGGGATAAAAAATTATGACAGCAGAGAGTGAATGTAGGTTCTCAATCAGGTGAAGCATTCTAGGCAATCTCTTGGTGCACAGAGATGCCATGAAGATCCGTTGTATTTTACTCTCTGCTGCCTTGACAAGGGTGAATTAAGTTCAATTAAGCCAATCAATAAGGTTGAACATTTGGAGCGATCGTCCAATGTTCAACCTTTTTGTGTGAAGTTTCTCTAGAAGTCGGGGATCTACTAGGAGATTAATCAGTTGCCCAACATTAATTAATATCAATTTAACGAATGAGTGTGACCGATGCTGCTTTGAACCCTTTCTTCTATTGGGTTTGTAGACTCTAAAATCGCCAGGCTAAAGTCTAAAATGTTATAACTTGCTTTCCAAACCTGCCCACTTCGGAGACAATCAAAGCGATAGTGTGTAGCAATTCTCAACAATGGATTCACAGATCGCGCAACTGATTGTTAATGGGGTATCTGTGGGAGCGATTATCGCGCTGTCGGCGGTAGGGTTGACGCTTACCTACGGCATTCTGCGATTATCGAACTTTGCCCACGGGGATTTCATGACGTTGGGAGCTTATCTCACTTTTTGGATGAACACGGCGGCAGGGGTCAATATTTGGCTGGCAATGGTGCTGTCGGCGATCGCGACGATCGCTGTTTCGCTGCTGACCGAAAAAATTCTCTGGGCCCCGATGCGACTTCAACGGGCAACTTCTACCACGCTGATTATTATTTCGATCGGGTTGGCCTTATTCATTCGCAATGGCATTGTTTTGATTTGGGGCGGCAGCAATCAACGGTATAATCTTCCTGTTGCGGAAGCGTTGGCATTTGGTGGAATTCGCATTCCTTTTTATAATCTGATTGTGATTGTGCTGGCAGTTGTCACGATCGCGGCTTTGCATTATCTGCTGCAAAACACGAAGGTGGGCAAGGCAATGCGAGCGGTCGCGGATGATATCGATTTGGCGCGGGTGACGGGTATCAATGTTGATCGCGTGGTGATCTGGACGTGGGTGATTGCGGGCGGAATGACGGCCCTGGGTGGCAGTATGTTGGGCTTAGTGGAGGCGGTGCGACCTAATATGGGATGGTTCTTGATTTTGCCCTTGTTTGCCTCCGTGATCTTGGGAGGAATTGGCAACCCCTATGGGGCGATCGCGGGGGGCGCTGGTGATTGGCATTGCTCAAGAGCTTAGCACTTATTTTTTACGTTCAGAATATAAGCAGGGAGTTGCACTTTTGATCATGGTGTTGGTGCTATTAATCCGGCCGCAGGGGTTGTTTAAGGGAACGATGTAGGGTTGATTTGGCGGGGAGCGTCTCAGGTGTGGAGCACAGTCTCTCTGCCTTCATCCTCAATTCTTCTCCCAATTTGGGAGAGGACGGCTCGGAAGTTTTGCACGGTTGGGATGCTGCCAGCAACAAGCCCCATCATTTCTGCATTCGATTTACCGCTATGCCGCCAGAGGGTGCTGCATTGCTTTAGTATGGTGCTAACCCGCAGGGCACAAACAATTTGCTTGGGTGGATGGGTTATTTAGATTCACTCACAATTGGATGCAATGTATCAGTAAACGATCGCAGATCAGGAATCAAGTGGGCTTCGCACGCCTTTTCCACCCCGATTCAGAACGTGTGTGTAAATCATTGTCGTTTTTACGTCTTTGTGACCCAGCAGTTCTTGAACGGTGCGAATATCGTACCCGGCTTCTAGAAGATGTGTGGCAAAGCAATGACGAAAGGTGTGGCATCCGACTCGCTTTGCGAGGTCTGTGGAGCGCACTGCTTGCTTGAGCGCTTTTTGCACGCCACTGGGATGCAAATGATGCCGTCGAGCTAGGGCGCTACGGGGATCTCGCGCTATACCAATTGCAGGAAACACGAATTGCCAAATCCATTCTCGGTCGGCGTGAGGATACTTGCGTTCTAGGGCAAATGGTAAATGTACGGAGCCGCAGCCGCGATCGATGTCTTGCTGATGAGTCTGTCGTACTCGTTCCAGATGCAGTTTCAAAGGTTCCGCCAAACTCGTGGGTAGCATCGTCATCCGGCTCTCATACCCTTTGGGGTTTCGCACTATGATTTGATGCTGGGCGAAGTCTAAATCTTTGACGCGCAGATTTAAGCCTTCATTCAGTCGCACTCCACTGCCATACAGCACTTGAATCACCAATTTCGGCATTCCTGATAGATGCTGAATCACCGATTTCACTTCCTCTTTTGTCAGCACTGTTGGCAACTGGCGCGGCTGTCTGGCGCGAACTGCGTTAATCGATTCATCTAGCTCTTGGCGCAATACCTCACGGTATAGAAATAGCAAGGCACTAAATGCCTGGTTTTGCGTCGAGGCGGCTACTCGTTGTTGAACGGCGAGATGGGTCAAGAAGGCTTCAATTTCAGCAGCGCCCATATCTTTGGGATGCCGCTTGTTGTGAAACAGAATAAATCGCCGAATCCACTGCACATAAGTTTCTTCGGTGCGGTAAGAATAATGCCTGACTCGGATTGCATCGCGCACCTGGTCTAGAAGCTTTTTTGGTGGTGGTGTCATGTTCTCAATTCTGCTCATCCATCAAATCTGACTGAATGGGATCTTAGACAGACCAATACAGAGTTTTTTCTGGAAGAAATACTGAAGTTTTCTGCCTAATTCTTTTGTGGGGGGTAATATACGGAAATCGAGTCGATCTAATGTGCCAAATTCCAGAATTAGGCGGAAAGTGTCCGATCTAATTCCCCCAGTTGGGACAT
>JAAUOZ010000144.1 GCA_012034655.1 Leptolyngbyaceae cyanobacterium CSU_1_3
AGAAGAGACTTATAAGTTTTTACCAGGTTATTTTAATCCACAATCCTTAGAAGCTCTGCATCATCCCCATCAAGGTCACTTCCCAAACGAGTTGCGATTGGGCGTATGCCAGTAGAGAGTCTCGCGCTTTTTCGAGAAGCTGTAAGGACAAAATATCTCTAGACTGCTGCCAGTAAGCATGTTGGAGATAGTCTACTAGCCAAAGCTGAGACTCGAAATCTAGGGTTTTGCTGACTTGACGGGCGATCGTCAACGCTTCTCTCAAGGATCGCGGCATCTGAGCCACTGCCTGCAAAATTTCTGGGGAAATGGTTTGGAGTTGCTGCCAATGGATGATCGCCGCACCGGGGCTGCCCTGCGCCAACGCCAAAATCTCCGATCGCTGCAAAATCTCTGTTCGCCCAATTTTTTCTAGCACCTGCGCCATGTGGGTGCGATCGAGCCGATAAAACGGAATGGTTTGGCAGCGAGACACCAGCGTCGGCAACAGAGACTCTAGACTCGGAGCCAGAAGAATCAACGTCGCCTGTCCTGGTTCCTCTAAGGTCTTGAGCAGGGCATTGGCGGCGGGTTCTGCCATTGTCTCAGCTTGGTCGATGATCACCACCGATCGCCCTGCTTCTAGGGGCGGACGGCTCAAAAACAACGTAATTTCTCGAATCTGCTCTAACCGAATTTGAGGGGGTATTCTCTTCTTGACTCCGGCTACTTCGGCTTCTGCGGGCGACAGTCGCTTGCCCTGGTGTAAAAAGGTTGGCTCGACCCACAGCAAATCAGGATGGTTACGCGGTTTAACGCGCTGTCGATCGTCGGCAAACAGCAATTCTACAAAAGACTCCGCCGCCAATCGTTTGCCGATTCCTACTGAGCCAGCAAACAGATAAGCCGGAGCTACGCGATCTTGGGCGATCGCTTGAGACAGAAGTTCGATCGCTTGGGGTTGTCCGATGAGAGAGGCAAACGCAGACATGGGAAGGAATTAATGAAGTAAGGACGACAAACCAAACATTTTGCTGACGTGAATCCGATGCCGCTAACAATGCCCTCATTCTCCCAGCCTCCTTCTCCCCAAGGAGAAGGAGGTTCAAGAGTGGCTCATTCCACCATACCAGCGAGTTAAATGCTGACTCAAAATGGCCTCGATCTGTTCGGCAACGGCTAGTTCACTACGATCGGCATCCACAGAAATTACGCGATCGGGGTTCTCTGCTGCCAGCACCGCAAACCCAGATTGCACTCGCCGATGAAACGCTAGATCCGCTTGCTCGATGCGATCGTTTGCGCCCCGTTTCTGAGTTCGTGCTAGCCCCAATTCTGCATCTAAGTCAAGCCAAATGGTCAGATCGCTTTCCAATCCGCCGGTGGCAATTTGGTTTAGTTGGTCAATCAGCCTGCGATCTAACCCTCGCCCATAGCCCTGATAGGCGATCGTCGAGTCGGTGAAACGGTCACACAAAATCATGTCTCCCTGTGCCAAATGGGGACGCAAAAGTCCTTCTACATGCTGGGCCCGATCCGCCGCATACAAAAGCAACTCCGCTCGATCGCAAATGGCTTCTTTAGCCGGGTTGAGCAACAGTTGACGAATGCCCGCCCCCAGATCGCTGCCTCCCGGCTCACGGGTGACAATGATCTGCCTGACCCGATTGTCTGACTGGAGCCGCGCCACCCAGCCACTTTGTTCGAGCCACTGCCGCGATCGTCCCAGTTGGGTTGTTTTCCCGCACCCCTCAACCCCCTCAACACAATCAATCGCCCTTGCTGCTTCTCATCCCCCATTCTCCGTTCCCCATCCCTGCTTTTGCCTTCGCAGAATACCTCACTCCCTGCCTAATTCGCTATAAAGGTCATAAGGCTACTTTCCTGGTGTCACCGGGAAACCCAATCTCCTTGGGGTAGGTTGGGGGGTAGGGTTGTTGACGAGGTAGCACTTAGACTTACACTGAACCCATGTCATGAGACCATACCCGCCTCCTTTCTCAAACGCAAATGGGGAAAGTATCATGATAAAGATTCGCTTGTCGCACGCTTGGGGTTGACTATGGCTCGCTATACCTGTTTGTTCACCGTCGCAATTTCCGTCAATAATCTCCCGCGAGTGTTGAATGAGACGTTGGAGTCTTGCAATCTAGACGTGATTTATGATACTGGAGATTACATGATGGCCCGAGAAGTGCCAGGGCAGGTCTCCTTTCCAAAACTGGTGACGGTCGAAGTTTTGATTGACAAAACAACCGCAACCGACGAAGAAATTCGGATGAATTTTGTCATTAAAAATGAAGAATTGCCCCTCCAAGTAGATAATCACTGTCGGCAAATGTATAACCAAGTCAGTCAGGCAGTCAGCGACAACCAACACTGGAAGCTAATCGAAACGGTGGGTGGCTGACCGCAGCAAAATATTGGCAAAATAATTGTGGAGACTGGATTTTCGGGCGTTGCTGAATGAACGGATGAATTGCCCTCATCCCCAGGGAAAAGAGAGCCAGAAGTCTGGTTCCCTCGACTTTTGGGAGAGGGCAAGTGGTCTGTCGAGAATTTTTTAAGAAGTTGAAAACCCTTAAAAATAACCGCTTCCTCGTTTCCGCTCTGTCCATTAAAGTTTGACAGACTACTAGGAGGTGTTTTAAAGCTTAATATTCACAATACTTCAGAGAGTTTTCGATCGCTCACCCGCGAATTGGGGTCTCAGCCTTTCTCCAAAAACTGCCCAAACGCCTAGATTTAACTCAACCTGGCAGTAGTTCTTCTAGCTAGTTTGAAGGTTGCGCTTCACTCAGCCCTCGATCGCTCAGTGGGTTGAGCGGAACCGAAACCCACGTCAGATCTTTCAAGATTGCCAAGCCAATAAGGTTGCTTAATATCTCGCACCTACCTGCCTGGCGAATCTTTTGAGTCTTCCTTGTTGCCCAAGGGCAAAGCTTCTGAGTCCTCTTCATCTTGCGAATTCCTTTCGTCTTCTGGCATCTGATCTGCTGTGCCTGGGTTGATGAGTGTAATGTCGAAATCATCCGGCGGTGTGGTGTTGAAGCCAGCCCGTTCGAGCAGGTGATAGACGACTTTGACGTGGGGACCAAAAATCACTTCATCTTTATTTTCGAGATCGCGCGATCGCAGCTTTCGCCCATTGATCAGCAGCCCATTGGCGCTGGGTTTCCCCCGAAAATTGCCGTCTAAAATTCGATAATAGAAAGTACCATCTTCGTGAGAAAGCTGTTCTAGAGTTGCATGGTGGCGAGAAACAAACTGCGAAATCAAACGAATATTACAGTCGGGATCGCGACCGATCGAATATCGCGTTTGATGGAGCCGCATTTCTCGCTCTCCTGTGTCGTCTTGAATAATCAGTAGGTGACTTTGATGAGGATCTGAAGGCATTGTAAAAGCAGCTTGAATCTCTTAGTGAATTAACGGAAATCAATTCCACTAAGTGACAGTATAAGCTCTAGATAGGGGCAGCGCCGTTGACGAGGGTATATGCATTGATCTCTATTGATCACAACTCCTGATCACAACTCCCTCAGAGCAAGGCGCGCTGGCTTGGGGTCAATCAGGCTCGATCGCCGCCGGAATACCCAACACCGGACAGGGAACGTTTTTACCCAACTGCCGCACCAGTCGATGCGTATCAGACTCACACCCTAAAATTAGCAGAGAAGCCGATTCTGCTTTCACCACACTGAGCAACTCTTCGGCCACCCAACCAAACCGCAGATGAGTCTTCAGCGACCCGCGCCACTCGTCTGCCAAACACCGGGCCTGCCAGAGGATGCGATCGGCCTGCTCAAAGATATCAGTCATGCCAAACTGACGACTCAGCCCTCCCATTTCGGCAAGGTTGGGTGGTTCAACGACCGCCGTTAAACCTCCGTCTGCCCCTGTCCACCGTAGGTGGAGACCTGCTGCCTAGACTGCGATCGGCGCTCAATCTCTCGAATGCTCTCCGTTGGGCAATATAAAGGAACCTTATTCGCTGCTTTGTCGTCAACCACAAATACAACCTGTACCGTAACCTGTTTACCCGTTGCCAAGCGAGTCTGGTGAGCGATCCACAGGGTGAGGTCGAGAGCAGTCTGGCTAGAAGGAGAACCTGAGTAGCCCACCACCAAATTAATTTCGTGGTTCACACTAGGGCAAAGAGCATGGGCTTTAGGTAGAAGCACCATTTGATTAACCAAGTCAGAGCGACCCAATGTGCTTTGAAGCCGCACCAGCATAGACAAAATATTCACAGTAAAGCCTCTCAAGAATGAATTTGCGAGAGGTGGGTCAGGGCTGAAACTCAACAAACTCTGGAACAAACCCAGGTGTGAGATACCAGGAGACTCCAACGACTGTTGCTATTAGAACAGCAAGTCTTGGGCGCTCCTCCCATTGCCGACGGAGTTAGCTGACGGGCTAAGACTGGAAGGTGTCTCTCTCACGAATGTGAGATTAGCCCCAGATAAGGTTGGTTCCTCCGTTCTGAATTTACTACTCAGAAGATTTACTGAGTCTTGACTTCAGATTAGGCTACCCACTCGAATGATGTTAGAACTTTCTCATCAAGATCACTAGAGCAACAGGCTCTAAGCGTGTCATTGATTAATTTTAGTGCAGTCTCAGTTCTAAAGGCTGCTACTTTTAAGACAAAATTGACTCTATGGATCATTTCCCTTCGTGCCAAGCTTTAGTATAGCAGCGTAGATTTAGGGGCTGCTTGTAGTTCTTCAGTAAATATGTCATTGATAGGTGTTGTCTACAATACAGTTTTAACTATTTCACAGAGTTTCTGTTTAGATCTCTATCTAATGGCTTAGTTAGAAGGCTCCTTTAAAAAGGCATGGGCGATTTTTATCAAGCTGTGGCGAGGCTTGATAAAATCGCCTAACGATTTATTTAGAAATAATATAGAAAGCTTAACAGGGTTGCGAATTGGTGACGTTGTTGTCCAACATGCTTTTGTATAGGCGACTCGTTCTGGCCGATCGCTTGAACTTATCTAACAGCTCTAGGTAAGCAAAGGGGAGGACAATCGGCCAAAGTAAGGTGGCGATCGTTAGCACAATTAAAGAAACTTGTTTCTCTTCTTTTGAGAGGTCAGAATCTTGTTTGAAGAAGCCCATCCAGCCTGTAAACAAAATGGGCATCATCGCAAGGTAAAAAATGACTGGAAAAAGTAACAGTGCCTGCATGACAATAATCCTCTTTAAGGAAGGTTTGATAAATTGGGTAGATTTCTAACAAAGGTCTAGTTATGGGCCGGCGGGGGCGCGACTCTGCAATACCTTTTATATAGATACAGGAATACCAGTTATATTCCATGAGCGTGAACACGGAAGCAAGGCTGGCAGTTCAACTGGCTAAAATTGAAAATACTGAAATCTACGGACGAGACGCTTGTAAGAATGCTACTTGTTACCTACAAAAAGAGTTTACTCGATTCTACCTACTGAGAGCTAAAGGACTTTGGAGAAAACACAATCTCCTGCTGCGTTGTCGATGGGTTTCGACTGCGCTCAACCCACTGGCGGGTTAAGGGCTGAGCGCAGTTGAAGCCCGATCGATCGGCAGATGATTCGCCTGCAAGTCTCTAAGTGTAAAAGTCCCAAGCTATTCGTTCAACCATTTGAGGAGTAGTGATTCATAGATTTAATGGGTGAGTTAATTTTTTTTGATGGATGGAATCGATAGGGATTGGTTCTCTCACCTTTCTCTCTATATCTGTAGCTAAAAGGTAGCTAAAAGATGGTGTGCACTGACTCTTACCTAGAAAAGATTGTTGGGGGAGATGTTGGAATAATGACGATCGAGAGGCATAGTCCATGAGGCATGAATTTTGCCAACCCTGAGAGCTTTTATTGGCCAAACAATAACCAAACTCCGGCTAGGGCGACTGCCACCCCGGCGACTGCACGAAAGCTGATTTTTCGCCCATGAGCAGAGCGATCGGCAAGATAAACAACGGACTGGTATTAGTCAGAGCTTGGGCAATGCCAGTCGGAGCGTATTTCAAAGCCGTCTGCTGAAGCCAGATGCCTAAATAAGTGCTGACGAAGGCCGTGCCTACAACCACATTGAGCAATCGTCGAGTTTGTAAAGGTTTGAGCAGATCGCGAGATTGCCCCCTCAGCACAACCCACAAAATCAGAACGGCCGTGCAGCCCATCAGTCGAATCAGTGTGCTCCAAAGTGGGTCAACATCAGCCCCAACAAGGGCGGCTCTTGACAAAACTGCCCCGCTCGCCTGTCCGAGGGCTGCCAATGTGCCAAACATCAGCCCCCTTAGGGGATGAAAGCGATCGAGCAGAGCCACTTCTGGTACACGTTCTGCAACGACCCAGATCACCCCCGCCAGGGTGAGTCCAATTCCTGCCCAAGCTTGGGGGGAGAGATTTTCTTGCAGAAAGATCAACGCTAGCAACGCTGCCAGAGAGGGAGACAGCGTTTCGAGCATAAGGGTACGTCTGGGGCCGATACAGTTGAGGGTATTAAAGTAGGCGGTATCACCCAAGCCAATGCCTAAGATGCCACTGAGGAGAAGTAAGCCCCAGGCGGAAGGAGGGATGGTGGGCATGGGCTGCCCCTTGAGCACGAGCGTTGCCAGGAGGAAGGCGATCGCGACCCATCCCTTGGTCAAGTTGAGCATCAAAGGTGAGATTTGCCGCCCGACCCCGGTGTAGACGACGGAGGCGATCGCCCAGATTAAGGCAGCGCTGAGGGCGGCAAATTCTCCTCGAAATTGGAGCAAAACAGCCAAGCTTGAAGCCATGAATGGTGAAGAAGCAACGTTGTCTAGATTATGGGCATACGCGGCATTTTGAATCAGTCTTGCTGCGCTAGCCATTAGCTTTGGGTGGTAGCGAGATTACGTAAATGTTTAGATCATGCCTCTTTTGAGTCTGTGCCGCTAGAGTGAGAAGTGCTGCAATTTGACCTAAGAAGCTTGGCACTGATGGCGCTTTCGCTTAAGTTAAAAAAACTGAAAGTGCGATCGAGAAACGCAATTATCACAAGGAGCTTAATGCATGGCACAGGCACAACAAGGCGATACGGTAAAAGTTCATTACACGGGCAAGTTAGATGATGGGACGGTGTTTGATTCGTCCTCTAGTGGCGACCCCCTAGAATTTACGATCGGATCGGGCAATATTATTCCGGGCTTTGAGAAAGCAGTCGTGGGAATGAGTCCTGGTGACTCCAAAACCGAACTGATTCCTGTAGATGACGCATACGGCCCGCACCGAGAAGAGATGGTGCTGGTGGTCGATCGTGCTCAGATGCCCAGTGATTTAGACCCAGAAATTGGACAGCAGCTTCAAATTCAGCAACCTTCGGGTCAGGCAATCCCTGTAGTGATCACTGACATTTCAGAGGCTGAGGTAACGCTTGATGCTAACCACCCCTTAGCGGGTGAAGATTTGACGTTTGATATTCAGTTAGTTGAGATTGCCTGAGCCTTAACGCAGGGCTTGCTTAGACGCTGGGTTTCTGAGTCTCGGCAAGCCCCCTTAGAATTTGTAGTGATGTTGGCTTTGTGAGTGGGACGATCGCCCCAACCACAAAGCCGATTTTTCTGGGGCACTAGGGTCTGCCATCAATTAGCTGTAGAAGCTTTGCTAGACAAGGGTGATGGGTTTCGCCTCCGCTCAAGACTTCAAGCCTGAGATCCTAGTATCGTCAGGCATCCAGTTTTGATTGATGACACGCTCTAGTCTGGTTAACTCGCCACCGATGACCGCCCATTGACGAGGTCGTTCGTAACTACGGAGAAAAAAATCGTAGAACTTGCTTAAATTTCCGTAATGTATTGTTGAGGAATTGAAATCCATCTTGAATCAAGTTTCTTGATTTGCTCCCTCTAGCAAGAAATACTTGGAAGATTAATGTATTCTTAAGCAAGAATACTTATTCTCTATAGGGTATGCTACACAAGGATTCTAGAGTTCTTGACTTACAAGTTACCTAACTTCAGCAACTCCATTACGTTTGACAAGGCTGCTTGTGCATGGTTTCTATCTATCTATGTGGACTCGTTAAAACTTAAAAAATTATGAGGAAGGGACTGCTGCACAAGCCCATCGTTGTTTTTGGTCCTGTTGTTGACAAAGTGATCTTCACTCATGTGGTCGTCATCGGCTTACCAACCGTTCTGTACTACCTGATCTTGAAGAGCGGATGGAACCTCATCGCCTTGCATGTGTGTATCCCCATCCTCTATTTTTTGACCTCGATCGTGGTAATCGGGGAAGCGTTGTCTACAGCGATCGCCTACTCATCTCCCCGTCAACAGAAACCGAAACTAGGGCTACTACAACGGGTTTTGAGAATACCCCGCGCCTACGCCGCCCATCGCAATCTCGTATCTGAGCCAAAACGCCCCCTTCCGCGCTGCTCGCTGATCGTGGTGGCCTATCTGCCCAACGAGCAGCACATCATTCTCAACACGCTGAAATATATTCTCAATAACGTCCAGCGTCCAGAGGCAGGACTGGAGGTGATTTTGGCCTACAACAGCCCCGTTAGGCTGCCTGTAGAAGATGAACTGGAGCGCCTAGCAGAAAGGCATCCAGAACTGCGACTGCTGCCCGTAGAAGATAGCCACTCTAAAGCAGAGAACCTGAATGCAGCCCTGAGAATTGTAACGGGGGAAGTAACGGGCATCTTGGATGCAGATCACCGTCCGATCGCGGACTGTTTCAAACGTGCCTGGAGTTGGCTAGCCAGCAATCGCTACGCCGTAGTGCAAGGGCGGAATGTAATCCGCAACAACAGCACTAACTTTCTCACTCGCATGATTGCGGTCGAATTTGAATGCATGTATGGAGTGAGCCATCCTGCAAAATCTCTGCTGGCCGATACGGGTATGTTTTGCGGCTCAAATGGCTACTGGCGAACGGCGGTGCTGCGGCGTATTCGCTTTGCACCCAGTATGATGACCGAAGACATTGATGCCAGCCTGAGAACGCTCCTTCGAGGTCACAATATTGTCCATGAGCCGACGATCGTAACGACAGAACTGGCCCCGATCGACCTGCGATCGTTTTGGTTTCAGCGCAAACGATGGGCCCAGGGCTGGTTAGAGGTGACGTTGAAGCATCAAGTACCGTTGCTCAACTCTAATAGGCTAGATGGTTGGCAGAAGCTCTACTGGACGCTTCTACTGATTTACAGTGCAGGCTTTCATTTTGTTGCCCTACAGATCTTCCCGATGCTGTTTAGCTTGTCGTTGACGCAGACCGAGCCTCCTGTTCTCTCCCAGGAATATGTTTGGACGACAACTGCCTTGACGTTGATCAGCGGCCCCGTGCAAACCCTGGTGGCTTGGCGGGTGAGAAATAGAATGGTGAAGCATCCTTCGAGAGACTTTGTGCTCTACTGCTTGTTTATTCCGTTCTACTGTGTCTTCAAGAACGTGATTGCAATCATTGCCATTTATGACCATCTTCTAGGGAATACCGAGTGGGTGGTCACAAAGCGAGGCTTCCGAGAGTCGGTTTCTGCGGCCTCCTCAAATCGAGCCTTGCTTCGCAAGGCTAGCTAGTAGACCTCGGCGCAATGGTTCCCTAGATTAACGTGAATTCGATGCCGCTCAAATTGCCCTCATCCTCCCAGCCTCCTGCTCCCCAAGGAGCAGGAGGAGCCGCGTCAGGCTTTGAGATCTAATCGCTCCGGTGGGGGTTGGGGGTAGGGGCAAAGTTCATGTTTATTTCAGGGCCTCTTCGAGTTTATTTTGGCTCCAGAGCGATCGATATAGTCCATCTTGGTCAATGAGTTGGGCGTGGGTTCCCGATTGGACAATGTGCCCCCGATCCATGACGAGGATGCGATCGGTCAGGGCGGCAGCAGAGAGTTGGTGAGAAATAAAGACGACGGTTTTTTTGGCGGTTCCTTCGGAGAGGTTTCTGAGAATTTTGGTGGCTGTCTGGTTGTCTACGCTTGACAGGGCATCATCCAAAATCAAAATCGGACTGTCTACTAGCAGGGCACGGGCCAAGGCTGTTCGTTGACGCTGGCCACCCGAAAGGGTAATGCCACGCTCGCCGACGATCGTTTCATACTGCTGCGGAAAGTTTAGAATCTCGTCGTGCATCTGCGCTTGGATGGCTGCCAACTCGATCGCTGACTGGTCGGCGTGGGGGCTACCGTAACGAATATTATTTTTGATCGAGGTGCTAAACAAAAAACTTTCTTGGGGCACGTAGGCGATCGCGCTTCGCAAATCTTCAATTCTCAAGGTTGTAATGTCGTACCCATCCACAAAAAGCTGCCCCGGCGAAATCTCCAGCAGGCGGGGCAAGGCATTCGCCAGGGTCGATTTACCCGACCCGATCGCCCCTACGATCGCGACTGTTTCACCGGGAGCAATCTCAAAATTTACATGATCTAATGCTAGAACAGACGCTTCAGAAGCAGTTGTCGGATAGCTAAAACATAGATCCTGTGCTGTCAGCCTGCCTTTGACCTGGCTGAGCGGTAGCGAAATCGCATTCGGCTTGTCTTGAATTTTAGACTCAACCGTGAGAATTGCCTCTACCCGATCGATACTCACTTCTCCCCGTTGATAGGCCGTGATCGTAAATCCGAGCAGCGCCGTGGGAAATGCCAGCCGTTCTACAAACAACAACAGGGCAATGAAGTCGCCGACAGAGATTACACCCTGCTCGATCGCACCGCCCCCAAACCACAGCAAAATCAATCCGCTCGCCCCCGCCAACACCTGCAAGATCGGAAACAAAATATTTCGCGTCAATGCCAGTTCTAGGTTTGCATCCAATAGCTGGCGATTGAGTTGTCGGAAGGCCCGGCGCTCATTTTCTTCTTGAGCGTAGATTTTGATCAGTGCCATGCCGCTCATATCTTCCTGAATCATCTCGCTCATGGTCGAGAGTTCTTCTTGTACGGCGAGTTGCTGACTTCTCAGCTTATTGCTGAACATGTTCACCAAAATCAGCATAAACGGGTACACCGAGATCGCCAGCAAACTCAGCCGTAGATTGATCCGCATCATCGCGGGTAGAGTCAAACCGTAGGCAAAGATTGTATTGGCCAGGCTCAGCACGGCAAACCCCAGCAAGCGACGAATGTTGTCAACATCGCTGGTGGCGCGGTTGATCAGATCTCCGATCGTATGGACTCCAAAGTAGCCCGGTTCCAGATGTAAAAGATGATTAAAAATTCTTTGTTTTAGGTCAAACTCAACCTGCCTCCCCACCCCAAACAGCAATACGCGGGAGGCCATCCGCACTATCCACATCACCGAAGCCAGCGCCACTACGATTCCCGCGTAGATCAAGACACGATCGAACGTAAAGGCCACCCCCAACTCATCAATTCCATCTCGAATCAAGAGCGGAATGTAGACCCCCAGCCCGTTCACCACTAGCAGTGCCCCAACCCCTAATGTCGCACTGCGCCAATGAGGACGCAAATAGACCCCTAACTTCTTCAGCCGAGCGCGTGCCATGAGCAATACACCAGTCGTGCGGAACCTCTCCCATCGTACCGCCAATTCCTCAGGGATGAAGCACTCGCTTCATCCCTCTCACATCAACCCTCACAGTGTTCTCACGGGTCTGATCCAACCGCGCAAAAAGTAGTAGATCGAAGAAACATACTCACTAACCACCTTGGAACTGAGAGAAAACGCATCTGTGCTAGGGAGTAAATCACTAATGCGAACCCCTCGTTCGACCAAATCGCGACCCTGAACGCGCTGCCGAAGCGTCTCTCTGGGTGGCACAGTATAGAAGTCAGTGGGTCTAGGAATGATGGCCACCTCTCGCCCTGTGTTGGCAAATTCACGATCGAACGTCAGGGCAGCCCGACTCATCTCGATCGCGGAAGTCACTACAAACAACTGATTGCCAAAGCCAATATTTTGCCGCTGCAAGAGTTCCCGCGTATTCACGGCACTGTCGTGCACCGTGGAACTCTGATTTTCTTCGATAATGTCACCTGCTGGAATGCCAAATCGATTTTGCAGAAACGTACTCGCGGCCCTGGCTTCTGAAGTGTTTTCGGTGGTGTCGCCAGTCTTACGCTCTCGCGTCGCCTCCCCACCGCTGACAATCAACAAGGGAGCCGTTCCGCGACCCCGCTCTTCTTGATAAAGCTGCCCAGCGTAGGTGAGACGGTTGCCTCGCTCGGTTAGCTGGATGGCTGCTCTGCCAGCAGTGCAAAGGTGCTCTCGTTGATTGGCTCGGCAGGGGTAAAGAAGGGCGATCGATTCACCTGGGGCGCAGTCGGCGCAGGAATTGGCTGCGTCCGAGGGCGAAGTTGCAGGCGAGTGGTGTCTTGCGCCAACACCACAATGACCCGTCTCGCCCCCGCCAAGGCCTCTGGCGGAGCCAACCGAGTCAGTTGAATCGCTTCTAACTCGGCTCGCTGAGCTAGAAAATAAGACACAGCAGGAATGCTCAAAATCAGCAAAAGCGGTACGCCAATTCGCACCAGGGTGATGCCCCTTTTAGATAACCCTTTGCCTCTAATAACTTCTGAGAAAGCGATCAATAAAAGAATCAAAATCAACCCGATCGGGCTAAATGGCACGGCAATAATTCGCCAAATATCCCCCAGCAAGCCCTGCTCAGGCGACCCTCGATAAAACGTCAGCGCCGCCACTCCCAACAGCAACAGTAGCACCAACCCCCCCAGAAACACCCTCGGCAGCGCCCTCAGCAAAACATACCAGGCAAACAACCCGACAATCACCCAGAGGAGAACCTGGGTTAAAAGCACAAATACATCTGTCACCAATAAAACCATGCTGTAATTCCCTAATGCCCTGTGGTGAACCTCACCTGGTTCTTGGACTCAAACCTGCGATCGCTCAAACGATTTCTGTCGCTCAGGAACTATGACAATTAGACCGTTAGACGCTATTCGCTAAATCTTCAATGACACAAGAACAGTGGAACCGTTCAAAAACTATCTAAAAGTCCATCGTTTAAGGCTTGAAGTCTATCGAAGTCAACGTCCTCAAAATTTCACCCGTATCAAGATTAGGATTGTACCGAAGTTTGTCAGTTTGGCACTTAAATTTTATAGAGATTGCTATAAATTAAGTGCCAAGCCACCCCAAATCTGTGATTTCTGGCTCTATGCTTCAAGTTTGGGCAGCTAAACCGATCGTATTTGGTAAAGAATGTCAGATTGTTAAGTCGATCACGAATCATCCGCCACAAGACTCTGTATCCTAATGCGTGGTGTTGTCAAAATCAGGTGCAGATAAATGGAATTAATTTTGGCAGGAATTGTGTTTGTGGTGGTCTTTTTCTTGCTGTCGCAGGAGTTGTTTGGCAAAGGCAAAAAAAAAATAAGCTCAGCCAAAACCACCCGAAACCTGGGAGAACTTGTCCTGAGTTTGGCGGCGATCGTCTGAAGTAAAAAACAATTGCCCTTCTAATGTTACGAGAGGAACTACTGTGCAGACAGAACCGACCATTTTAGTCACCGGGGGAGCCGGATACATTGGCTCCCACGCGGTCTTAGCGCTTCAGCAAGCAGGCTACCGAGTTGTCGTACTCGACAATTTGGTCTATGGGCATCAAGACATCGTTGAACAGGTGCTGCAAGTTGAGTTGATTGCTGGCGATACCAACGATCGGGCACTGCTCGATCGGGTGTTTGCCGACCATGACTTTGCGGCGGTGATGCACTTTGCAGCCTACGCTTATGTGGGCGAATCTGTCACCAAACCAGACAAATATTACCGCAACAACGTCACCGGAACCCTCACCTTACTAGAGGCAATGGTTGCAGCCGGGGTCAAGCAGTTTGTCTTCTCTTCGACCTGTGCCACCTACGGCGTTCCCACGATCGTCCCCATTCCTGAAGATCATCCCCAAAGTCCGATCAATCCCTACGGCGCAACCAAGCTAATGGTAGAAAGGATGCTAGCCGATTTTGACCAAGCCTACGACTTCAAATCGGTCAGCTTTCGCTACTTCAACGCTGCCGGAGCCGATCCCCAGGGGCGTTTGGGCGAAGACCACAACCCAGAAACTCACCTGATTCCGCTGGTGCTGATGGCGGCTTTGGGCAAGCGAGAGTCGATCGCTATTTTTGGCACAGACTACCCTACCCAGACGCACTTGCATTCGCGACTATATTCACGTCACCGATCTGGCCCAGGCTCATGTCTTGGGGCTAGAATATCTGCTCAAAGGGGGGACCAGCGACTTCTTTAACCTGGGCAACGGCAATGGCTTCTCGGTCAAAGATGTGATCGAAACGGCACGTCAGGTCACGGGTAGGGAAATTGTAGCGGTCGAGCACGATCGTCGCCCTGGCGATCCGCCGGCTCTAGTGGGGAGCGGCGACAAAGCCCGTCGTATTTTGGGTTGGTCGCCCGACTATGCAGATCTCAGCAAGATTCTCACCCACGCCTGGCAGTGGCATCAGCAGAGACATGGAGGGTAGGAGCGATCGCGAAAGACAGATATACTGCGATCAGCCTATAGATTTTGG
>JAAUOZ010000145.1 GCA_012034655.1 Leptolyngbyaceae cyanobacterium CSU_1_3
TCCGCCCTCACTCCCCTACTCCCCTGCTCCCAAATTGGAGTAGGGGGAACCGGACTCTTGCTCCCCTCTCCCAGATTGGGCGAGGGCTGGGTGAGCGAGGCAGCCTTGCAGTGGACGGAATGATTGAATCCACGTTTCTAAGTTGTTAGAAAAGTTTAGATTTTGGGCTGATTTTGAGCTTTAGATCCAATTCACAATTCACAAAAAATTTTCGCTTGGCAGACTGATTATTTTATGGCTCAAAGTACGATCGCACCTTTGTAAGCAGCACATTAAACCTAAACGGTTTGGTCATAAAGTCGTTTGCACCTAGGGCGATCGCGCGATCTTTATTGCCGTTATCACTCATCGCTGTCACAATAATGACCGGAACTTGTGTTTCTTGCTGGCGTAGTTCTATCAGCACCGCCCAGCCATCTTTGACGGGCAACCCCAGATCGAGCAATATTAGCCCAAAAGCTTCCTGTTGTGAGATTTCCAGTGCCTGCTGCCCATCCTCTGCAATCACCACATCGTAGCCGTGCTTCTTCAGTCCCTTAGCGACAAATGCGGCGAGGCGAGACTCGTCCTCGGCAATCAGTATCCGACGGCCCATGAATTAAAATTCTCTTAAAGTGAGGAAGGTGCTGACTAAAAGCGTATTCCGCCAATCAGCAAAACCGACCAGCAGAATGAATAGTATTGATCTCTATCGTTTCAGTTATACAAGCATAAGTAGCTTGAAGATGATGAGAAGTTTCTCATAAACCTGGGAGCGATCGCTAAAGCAATCTAACGTGAATTCGAGGCCGCTCAAACAGCCCCTAGCCTCCTTTTCCCTAAAAAAGGAGGAGCCGCCAGGGTCAGGCTTTGAAGTCCTCGCTCCTGGGGTGAGGGCTGGGGTGAGGGCGAGACCACCTTGCAGTTGACAGAATGATTGAATCCACGTTCCTTATCCATTTCGCAGTCGATAGCCCATGCCGCGCACTGTCTCAATCAGACTGCTACCGAGCTTTTTTCGCAGATACCCCACATACACATCCACGATATTAGAACCGGGGTCGTAGTCATATCCCCAGACGCGATCGAGCAACTGTTCTCGGCTCAACACCTGCCCTGGGTGACGAAAAAACATTTCTGCCAAAATAAACTCGCGAGAGGGCAACTCGACCCACTGCTCCCCAACCTTTGCCTGCCGGGTTCGCAAATCTAACTGAACATTGCCCACCTGCAAGATCATCGATTCGCCCCCAGAAGGCAGTGAACGATCGCGCAGTCGCGCCCTAATACGCACAATCAGTTCCTCAAATCGAAAGGGTTTGGTGAGGTAGTCGTCGGCTCCCCCTTCAAACCCGGCCACTTTTTGCTGCACGTCGTCTCGTGCTGTCAGAATAATAATTGGCAGTTGCTCTCCTTGCCCCCGCAGTTCTTCGAGCACTGCTAGCCCATCCTTTCCGGGTAGTCCCAAGTCTAAAATCATCAGGTCAAACCCACCGCGCAGGGCCAGAGAGATGGCCTCGTTGGCAGTCTGCACGATCGTCGTGGTGAATCCACTCGATTTGAGTCCTTTTTCAATGAATCCAGAAATTCGAGGTTCGTCTTCGGCGATCAGAATATGGGGCATGGTCACTCCCTGTGTCTCAGAGGGCTGTGCAACGGTTGAGTCGGTAAAACCAGTGTGAAGGTTGACCCTTTGGCGAGTTGGCTGCGAAGCACAATTTCGCCGTGATGAGATTCTGCGATGGCCTTGACGATCGGTAGCCCTAGCCCGGAGCCGTCTGATTTGCGCCGAGCTTTGGCAGCACGGGCAAAGCGCTCAAAGATTCGCACCTGATCCTCTGGGGCGATGCCCTCTCCAGTATCTCGCACCCACAGACGAAAATGGGTTTTGTCGATCGCAGAGCCGATGGCAATCTCGTTGTTTATAGACGTATGCTGCACAGCGTTTTGTGCCAGGTTGATCACGGCTTCGGTGATACGTTGCCGATCGAGGATGATCGTTCCCTTGGCAACGGCATCAAGCCTCCAGATACGATCGCCGAGGGCCTTAGACTTAGCTAACAATTCTTCCGTAAAAGTAGCCACATTCACGACCTCGGCGCGCAGAAAATCGGGTCGCTCAGATTTTGCCAAGAGCATCAGGTCATCGACCAATCGGGCCATACGATCGAGTTCATCCATGACCAGAGCCAGGGTTTCTTGCTGATCTTCTGGGTCGTCTCCCATCACCTCTAGGTTCCCCTGAATGATGGTGATCGGGGTGCGAAGTTCGTGGCCGGCATCGTTGATGAAGTTGCGCTGGGTGGCAAAGGCTGCTTCTAGACGATCCATCATGTCGTTGAAGGTTTGAGCAAGGTCTGCGATCTCTCCATCCCCCCGGATTGGCAGCCGTGCCGTTAGATCGGATTCGCTAACCTGGTGGGCTGCTTTGGCTAGTTCGCTCAGGGGAGCCAGCAACCGTCCCGAAATCCACCAGGCTGCCAGCAGCACCAAAATCACGACCCCCGTAACCACTTCAGCTATGCCAACTAAGGCTTCTACGACCTCTTGCCGTTCGCCTCCGGTGGTGTGGGCAACCACCAACAGCCCAACTACTTTGCCCTCTATCTCAATGGGTTCGGTAATGTAGAGAACATTGCCCACCTTGGAGTCAGAAATGTTGATCTCTCCCTCGGATTCTTGGAGCAACTTTTCCCATTGCTGCATCAGTTGTCGATCGGGTCGCAACACTTCGGGCAGTGCTCTGGGGCTAGATTTATAGAACTTCTGATCGATAATGGCGATCAAAAATGTGTCGTCTTCGGGTACGCGCCGGGCAAAATAGACCTCAAACAGGTTTTCTACTTCTCTAGGGGTCTTGGGACGCAGGGTAAAGCTGGGTCGGCCGTCTTCTTCCATTCGGCGAATGGTGGTGCGATCGATCCCGCTGATGTTGCCCCTGAGCAAAGCCTCAAAGTCTTCGACTTCCTCTTCTAAATCTTCGCGAACTCGTGTATCAACCTTAGAAAAGATGCGTTGTTGTATCAGCGGTAGAGCAACTAACACAAATCCCAAAATCAACACCACATACCAGAGCAAAATTTGGGTACGGGCTTGTCTAAATAGTTGATTCAATCTGCGTGGGGGCGGTAGGCGGACGGGTTTGGCTGAGGGCGTTGCCATTGCGTAAGATGAAAATTACAAAGTTGATAAAAAGATTTAAAGAATCTTCCTATAAGGTATGGTAAAAGGAAATTGGGTCAAACACACTGGACGGTACTAATTTTCTCAGGCGATCGTAGAAATTTAACCGCCCGCATGTCAGTCTTCTGGGTGGTGGGGGTCGTTCGCTTTCTCCACGACTTCTTCGACAAATAACCCGACCGCCGAGGCCAAGGCGGAGGGCAGCCGCCGCAAAAACCACTGCTTCACGTAGACCATAGTGGCCGGATTTAGCTCTTTTGTGGTAAAAAACTCTTCAATTTCAGACAATCGATCGAGAGCCTGGGCTTTCACCTCGCGAGGAGCCTCAACGCTGACCCGCTCCCAGAGATGGCGAAACCTTTGCTGCAAACCCACCAGATCGTCCCTAGAGTCTGGTAGGGGGCTTTCGGGTAAACTAGGCTTACCGTTGCCATTCGGCGGAACGTAGATCGAAATAGGCTTTAAGTATTCAATGTATGGTTGTTCTTTGTGTATTTTTTCTAATAATTCACGAATCTCTTCGTTATCAGAATCGATGCTTAAGGCTTTTTTGAGTGTATCGATCGCTGCATCCAGATGTCCTTCTTCACGCAGTTCTTCACTGTAGCTGTAGAGGGTTCGCAGGTATCCATCTTTCGCCCGAATCGAATCCACCTGATAAGCGCGTTCGTAGTGCTTTGCTGCTTGGGCAAACTGCCGCAACTCCGCCAAACTTTCGGCCAATTCAAACAAAGCTCCAAAATGGTTGGGGTTGGCAGTGAGTACGCGGTTTAGCCCCGAAATCACGTTGACTGTGGTGGCAGTTTGGCGGGTTGTCTTCGCAAATTCATAAAGTTGGTGCGCCTCTGGGTTAAGGTGTTCTAGCTGCCAGATTTCTCGACGAATAGAGTGTTTTTTTACGAGCCAGCGCCGCACCAGTTCGATCGTCACCCGATAGATTGCAATTCGCGGGGGAATGCTGGTTCCACTTCGGGTGGTTCGTGTGGGTAGGGGCTGCAAAAACTTCCACTCAAAGAGGTTGAATTCGGCTTGGCGGAGGTCTTTTGTCAATACGACTCCGCAGTCTACCAGCAGTTCTAGCGGCTCGGCTTCGGTGAAGTTGAGGGCCAAAAATTCGTCTTCTAGGGTTGCCGCTTCGCCCATTTTAGCCAGCTTTGTTTCTGGCACTTCTGCTGCCGCCGAGTAGACGACCCGCTCTGGCAACGGCAGCCCATCCCAAACCAGGTGATGCCCCCTTCTCCCAGTTCGATCGCCCTGCTCCGTCCGGTTCCTTCGCCGTTATCGACCACATGGTTTACATCGAGGCGTGTCACCATCCAGCGATCGTTTTCTCTGGCCTGGGCAAACAGCGCAAAACAAATTAACTGCGTAAAGTAGGGATGCCCCGCAGAAAATTCTAAGATGGCGGCGATCGCGTCTCGCGTGTAGGTCAGCATCCCTGTGGATGGCTTGGTGATCAATTCTTCAGCACTGCGGCGATCGAGAAAGCCGACTTCCTGGTTGGGTGCTTCGCGAAACAGCCCAATCAGCATCGGCAGTTCGTGCAGTTGCCGCCCGACCACAGGAATAATAAACAATTCCTTGTCTTCGTAGACGGCTGCCTGAAGGTAGGGAAACAAATGCCCAGGGGCGGCATCCGATTCGTAGTCTGCGTAAGCATCAAATTCATCGAGCAGCAGCACGAGATTGCGAGTTCCCAAGGCTTGGCGCAGATTGGGCAGGAAGCTATCGGCAAAGATTTGGGGATTGTGTTCGAGTTGGGCGATCGTCGGCAGAGCAACCTTTTCCGCCAGATCGCCATAGTTCAACGCATCGCGCGACAGTTCATGTAGCGAGTCTCTAGCCAGTTCATATAATACTTCAGACAGAGGTTTTTGGCTGTCGCCTTCTAGAGAAAGGGGAACAAAGACAAAGCCCTCTAGGTCTACAAAATTAGGAATTTGTGCCAGCACCGAAGACTTGCCGATGCGTCGTTGCCCGTGCAGCAAAATCACCTGAGCACCCTGAATCAGATTGTCCGCGATGAACTGAAAGAGGGTGTCACGCCCAAAAATAGTTCCGGTTCAGTAATCGGACGACCAATGATGTAAGGATTCCTCCGAGTGTTCGAGAAAAGCATATGGAACTTTTGTCTGAGTAGCAGGGTGAAATTAAAGCCAATCTAGATGTTGGGCTTCGACGGCGCTCAACCCTCTTTTGGGGGAGATTTTGAGCCTTGAGCGCCGTCGAAATGCGGTTTATAAGTAATTCTGCATTCCTACTTATTTGGCTAGATTAGGACTTACGCATTGACAGAAAAGCTAAGGTAGCAGTCCCGGTTTTCAGCACTTTGAGTTTGATTTTCCTGCTTTCTTCTAGCCGATCTCAACCCCAGAAGGGAAGTTTGTAAATGGCTGGAACGACGTATCTACGTTAATCCACAATATGCTCGTTTTGTACAGTGCGTAAGTCCTAGAACCCTAATTCCCCATTTCATTTATGCTGAGTTCCACGAGAGAATTGCTAGAAACTGCTCGCCGCAATGTCTATGCGATCGGTGCATTTAACGTCTACAACCTAGAGGGGGTCAAAGCAGTGATCCTGGCAGCAGAAGCCGAACAAAGCCCTGCCATGCTGCAACTCCATCCCAGTGCCCTTAGCTATGGTGGGCTACCCCTCGTCGCCCTGTGTTTGGAGGCAGCGCGATCGTCCAGTGCCCCGATTTCGGTGCATCTAGATCACAGCACCTCCGCCGATGATATTCACCTAGCTCTAGAGTCGGGCATGGCATCGATTATGGCAGATGGCTCCCACCTGCCATACGAACAGAACCTGGCATTTACGCGAGACATGACGCGCCTGGCCCACCAAAAAGGAGCGATCGTCGAAGCGGAAATTGGTAGAATTAGCGGCACTGAAGACGGGCTGACCGTAGCCGAAAAATCAGCGAAAATGACCGATCCCACGCAAGCGGTGGAGTTTGTCAAGGCGACAAATGTAGATTCGCTAGCGGTCACGATCGGCAATGTCCACGGAGAATATCGCAGCGAACCGAAGCTCGACTTTGCCCGACTGGAAAAAATCCGCCATCTCCTAGGAGACTTGCCCTTAGTCCTCCACGGGGCTTCAGGATTGCCAGAAAGGATGATCAGCCGATCGATCACCCTGGGTGTCTGTAAATTTAACGTCAACACTGAAGTGCGCGCGGCCTACATGCAAACTCTCCAGCAGGGCATTTGTTCGGCATCGCTCAAAGATTTGGTTGACTCGATGGAGGCAACGATCAATTCTATGCAAGCCGTCATTACCGAAAAGCTGCGGCTGTTTGGCTCCTCCAACAAAGCCCATCTACACCAGTCTCCTTATGCCGATATGCTGCGATTAAAGGGTGAGTTTCCCAAAGCCGAGCCGCTCGACTTCATTGAGAAGAATTGAATTCCAGCATCCCCTATGAATCTCTATCCTCTCCTAGCCAGCCCAGCCACTCCCGAAAATTTTCGTCTCTATGGTCAAGTCATCCAGGCGGCTAGCGACGGCAAACCCTACGACACCGAAGATGCCCAGCTTCAGCTTCAGAATGGGATTCCTCGGTTTTACATCATGCGATTGCACCAGCGAGGGCGAAAATTTCATCGAATTACACGCCATTCTCGATGCACCCAGTGTCTTGGCTCCCTCGAAGGCAAAACCTGGCTGATTGCCGTTGCCCCACCCGGTACGATCGCCCCACCCAAACTCGAAGACATCCAGGCTTTTTGCATTCCTGGCAACTGCTTCATCAAACTCGAAGTAGGAACGTGGCACGCCGGCCCCTACTTTGACACAGATTTCATCGATTTCTACAATTTAGAACTGAGCGACACCAACATCACCGACCACGACACCTGCGATTTGCTCAAGGTCTACGATCGAACGCTTGAGATCCAGCTAAATCAGTGAATGAATTTCTGAAATTGATCCCCAGAGGTTTACCGCAAAATTGATCGCCCACCGTAGAGGTATGGCATTAGAGGTATGACAAGAGGTATGGAATTGTCGGGGCGTAGCATTGAGATATGGCACTGTCACGCCCTAGCAGAACGCCAGTGCGATGAGAAAAGCCAAATTATACGCAACCTACAATGCCAGCGCTTCTGAGCGTCACGCCGTGGGTTTCAACGGTGGCCGTGCCGTAGACCTCCAACGCAATATCTACCAATTGCGTCAGGGTTTGCTGATTGGCAACACTGCCGACCAAAACAACGACTCTGCCGCGCTGGGTGATGCGTAAGCGATCGAGATCTTCGGCTTCGAGATGGTCGCAAAATGCTAACCGAATGCGCTTTGCCAGCCCCTCGTGGTCATACTCTCCTTGGATGCCCACTCGCTCTGGGGGAATCATTCCAAATAAAGTAGATGGCTGAGAAAGAACAGTGGCCCGATCGAGACTGGATGTAAAACTTAACCCTGATTCTGGTGATTGCACCCACGAGTTCATAGCTTCCAACTGAATGAAGTGTGATTGCTTGCCTAGCCTACCCTGTTGCTCATTAGAAATTTCTTACGAGCTTTCAGCAATCTCTCCCAAGGTAGACATCAAATATTTTTGCAATGCTGTGCATTACGAAAGATTGCTGAGGGGCTGAGCTATCTGCAACTTAAAATAATCTAACAGTTATTCTACATAAAAAGACTGTTTGCAAAAAACATCACCCATTTCAGTGATGTCTCAATTTAGACGCAAGTTGCAATAAAAGATACCGAGAAGTAGTGATCTTCAGCACACTGAGTGCTTAACGTACAATCTGATTCATGTAGTTTCTCCATAACTGGGCGGCTTGCCCGCTATTTCCTCCGGTCGGGGTGTTATCGTCGTTACCCAGCCAGATGCCAGTTGTCAAACCGCCATTGGGGATGTAGCCAATAAACCACAAATCGATATTGTCGTTTGTGGTTCCAGTTTTCCAGCTTCTCCCATCCCCAAAGCAGCCCCTCTGCCAGTTCCACTTTGCACGACCCCTTGTAGCATTGAGGTCATCGTGTCGGCGACTTCTGGAGCCAAAACCTTCATCCCAGACGTGTCATTTGGGTTAATCGGGTAAATAACGCGACAGGTGTTGAAATCTTTGGAGTTGGTGCAATCTCCACTGTCAAGAATTCGCGTGATGGTACGCGGTCGGTGGCGAACACCACGATTAGACAAAACGCTAAAGGCTCCCGTGATCTCTAGGGGAGTCACTTCGCTTTGCCCTAACACCAATCCCGGAACGGATCTGAGTTTAGACTGAATTCCCATCTGCTGGGCGGTTTCGATCGTGCCATCCAGCCCTACTTCCTGCGCTACCCGTAGTGCAATCACATTTTCCGATCGCGCCAGCCCGGTATGCATATCCAGACTGCCCCCGCCCGCATTGCAGCCCCCAAAGTCTTGCCCACCCCAATTTAAGGGCGCACAAGAATAGGGTTGGCTAGGTGAAATGCCCTGGGAGATAGCTCTTGTGTAAGCAAAAATTTTGAACGTTGAGCCAGGTTGGCGCTGGGCTTGCGTGACTCGATTAAACTGGCTTGCCTGAAAATCGACTCCGCCCACCATTGCCCGCACTTCGCCCGTTTGGGAGTCGATCGTCACCAGTGCCCCTTGAGAATAGCCCGCCTCTGCTCCGTTGGTGGCGATCGCATTTCGCAGGGCCGATTCTGCCTTGGCTTGCATTTGCGTATCCAGACCCGTTTGAACAATAAAGTTTCCCTCTTGGGCGAGTTGCTTGCCGAGTAGCTGTTCTAATTCATCAAAAACATGGCTGTAGTAGTAGGGAGCGATCGTGCTTCGGAGTTCTTCACGGGCCGCCGGGCTAACCTCAATTCGCGATCGGCGCGCCTGTTGCGCTTCTTGCTGAGAAACTACCCCCTGTTCTGCCATGCGACTGATGACCCGATCGCGATACTCGACGGCTGCCTGATAGTCTTGCACGGGGTTGAAGCTATTGGGCGCGGGCAAAATCCCCGCTAAGGTTGCCGCTTCAGAAAGGGTCAGATCTGTGGCAGATTTGCCAAAATAAAATTGGGCAGCATCCTCAAAGCCGTAGGTTCCGCTGCCCAGATAAACGCGATTGAGGTAGGTCAGCAGGAGGGCATTTTTGCTGTAGACAGTTTCTAGCTTGAGGGCGACAGCGGCTTCTCGGAGCTTGCGGGCAGCCGAATCTTGGCGACCCACATATTCAGGAACCAGGTTGCGGGCAAGTTGCTGGGTCAACGTACTGCCGCCCTCGCGGATTTCGCCCCCGCGAATATTGGTGACAAAGGCTCGCAGAGTGCCGATCGGATCTACGCCCAAGTGCCAGTAGAAGCGAGTATCCTCCGAGGCGAGAACCGCTTTTGGCAAATATGGCGAAAAATCTCTGAGTCGAGAAATTTCAGCATGGCGCTGGGTGCGGGGCGTGCGGAGCGTTTGCCCTTCCCTAGAAAAGACGATCGTGGGCCCTTGCACGGTCACAGGCGGGGGTAGACCGAAAATCTTTGCCATTCGATCGCGACAAGACCCACCGTTAACGCCGTTACTCCACCCATTCCATACAGCCCATAGCGGATGGCTTTGATGTACCAGGGCGGCGGATTTTTATACTGCAAACGGACGGCAGCGACCAATTCTGGTGGCCCCAAAGAGAGCACATCGCCGTCGTAGAGCGTTTTGGTTTGCAGTCGGCGCTTACCCCGATAGATGCCGTTAGTCGAATTTTCGTCTCTAATCTGAAAGCGAGTCCGCGTGGGCAAGCCCAAAAAGCTGCGCCGTTTTTCACGATGCAGGGAAATGTGCACCTGGCTGACGACCGGATTTCGCACCACAATGTCACACGACTTAGAACTGCGCCCCAGCAAGTAGCGATCGCCCAACAGGGGATAAACCTCCGCCTTGGCAGCGTCTGCATCTTGCACCAAAAGCTCTGGCACTTTGGCATTGGGCTTCAGCTTCAGCTTAGTAAAGTTAATCTTGGCGATCGTCTGTACCGCTTGAGTAAGGCTACCCAAGATGGTTTGAGATTTGCGGGGTGGAAGGGGAGGCTGTGTCATGGGGCAGGGTCGCAAGATGTCAGTATAAAATCTGTCTCTAGAAATGCTAAAGCTCGTGGATTCATTTACTCCGAGAACTGGGCAAGTCGGGCATCTGACTAACCAAACCTGGCCCTCTCATCCCTCAATTCCTTCTCCCACCAGGAGAGGAGGGAAGTCAGAAAAGTAACGCTGGCGACTCTCCCGCTCTGGGTGAGGGGTTGGGGTGAGGGTCTTCTGAGTTTTGTCAGCCAATCAGTTGAAATAGCCGAGACGGCATTTAATTCACGATCTTAAGAGCGATTTTCTGACCATTCTAATGAATTTAGTGACCTTAAATCGCTCCAAACGTTTTGATTTTTGAGTGAGTAAATTGCAGATTCAAAATCTATTAACCCGGCATCCTTTGTTCGTGCATAGAACTGGGTTTCAACGGCGCTCAACCCTCGCGCCGTTTGTGAATTGAGCGCAGTCGAAACTCACCTCAGTGGTGTCTTTTGTTGCCAGGTTAATAATACCATTTTGGACATCAGATGGGCGATTTTAGAGACTAGAAACCTGATTGAAAAAAGGTTCTGAAGAAGATTCTCTTGCCCTATTACAACACGGTGCTGGTTTGGTTGCCATTAGGATAGGGGTAGGGGTAGGAGCGTCGCACTGCTGTGTCCTCCGCCAGAAGGGATCAAGACTTACAGCGCAAACTACATAGGGTCGTGTTTTAAAACTCTTGATCTCCGTTGCTGCTCTACCCTGAAATCAATTTTGGGCGAGGCAGAATCGAAGCGGAGGAGTTTTAAAACACGCCCTAGTTCTTTGAATTTTTGAATCGATATTCTAAGCTGATCTACTCAAAACTCACAGACTGCATCGATACGGCTTCACGTCCTGACCGTCTAATTCCGGAGCTGTGTCATCTTACTTGATAAAAGGGTCGTGCTCCGCCAGCATTTTTTCTAGTTTGGCTTCATCAACTCGCGAAATGAGCCGCTTCGACTCGTGAATGTCTCGTGTGGTTTTTGATAGGCTAAAAGTAGACCCGACAGAGAAGAGAACACCCATTCCCATGTAGCCTTTTATCCAGCTATCGACTGGCAAATTGAGAATGCCAACGGTCAAAGCTGAAACTGAAAGGACAAAAGAAGCCCACACTTGAATCACCCAGGCATTGGTTGGTGTATCGTGGTTTACTTGATATTTTTGCATTGGTTCCTCCAGGTTTTCTGCAATAGAATGTGAGCGTAGAAATTGAGTGAACTTTTATCTTCTGAGTCTCTTGGGGTCAGTATGACAGCCGTTTCGATCGAGGATTTGATGAAATGGACACATTCCCGTCCGTCCTTTTGGCTACTTTCTACGGTTGTTTTACACTTGAACAAATGTCTATTCAGATGCCGTCTGAGATTGAACTTTTCAGTTAATTTTCTGATCAAAAAACGTGATCCCCGTAGCAGGAGCTACTCAGACTCCTGATTGGGCTGACTAAACTAGTAAAGGTCTGTAGCACAAATTAATGACTCAGGTTTCAATAAACTGAATCAAAACTTGTGTATCAAGTCTGAGATTCAGGGTGCAAGCTCAGAGTCTAAACCACCCAAAACCCACAAGCACGACGAACAATGGTCAACGTAACTGAAAAGCAGTCTAAGCATCGCGTCATCATCATTGGCGGTGGTTTCGGTGGACTCTATGCCGCAAAAGCGCTGGGCAGTTCCTCTGCCGAAGTCACGCTAATCGATAAGCGTAACTTTCATTTGTTCCAGCCATTGCTCTACCAGGTGGCCACAGGAACCCTTTCCCCCGCCGATATTTCTTCACCGTTGCGATCCATTCTCAGCCGTCACAAGAACGTGCGGGTGCTGATGGAAGAAGTTGTAGATATTGATCCCGTTGCCCAGAAGGTGACGCTTCGCAAAGAGGAATTGCTCTACGATACGCTGATCGTTGCTACGGGTGTCAGTCATCACTATTTTGGCAACGACCAATGGAAGGACAACGCCCCCGGCTTGAAGACCATTGAAGATGCGCTAGAAATGCGCCGTCGAATCTTTGTGGCCTTTGAAGCTGCCGAAAAAGAAACCGATCCCGAAAAGCGCCAGTCCTGGTTAACTTTTGTGGTAGTGGGTGGCGGCCCAACCGGGGTAGAACTGGCAGGAGCGATCGCAGAGTTGGCCATCAAAACTCTGAAAGAAGACTTTCGCACCATTGACACCACAGAGACAAAAATTTTGCTGATCGAAGGTCTCGATCGCATTCTGCCGCCCTATGATCCTGAGTTGTCTGCCAAAGCTGAAGCTGCCCTGACCGAGCGGGGTGTAACGGTGCAGACCCAAACTAAAGTGACCAATATTGCCAACAATGAGGTGACGATCGAGCGCAACCACCAGATCGAACAAATTCCTGCTCAGACCATTCTCTGGGCGGCAGGGGTCAAAGCGTCGGCGATGGGCAAGATTTTGGCAGAACGAACCGGGGCCCACCTCGATCGCGTCGGTCGTGTGGTCGTCGAGCCAGACCTGAGCGTTGCCAATCATCCCAATATTTTTGTAATTGGCGACCTGGCCAATTTTGCCCACCAAGGCGAGAAGCCTTTACCAGGCGTTGCACCCGTTGCCATGCAAGAAGGTCAATATATTGCCAGACTGATCAAAGCGCGGCTCAAGGGCAACTCACTGCCTGCGTTTTCTTACTCAGATGTGGGCAGTTTGGCGGTCATCGGGCAAAACTCAGCCGTAGTTGATCTGGGGTTTGTTAAATTTTCTGGCATCGTGGCGTGGCTGGTTTGGGTGGTAGCCCACATCTATTACCTAATCGAGTTTGACAACAAGCTGGTAGTGATGATCCAATGGGGATGGAGCTACATCACTCGCAATCGAGGAGCACGGCTGATCACAGGAGATGATGCGATCGGGTCTGAGGTGGAGCGCGATCGTAAGACAGTAATGAAGGTGTAGACTGCATGAGAGAATTGCTTAAGCAGTTGTTTAGGGCGCATCTGTAATTTCACCAGAGCAAGAGGTATTAATTTGACTATTGCACTTCAGTGTAAGATGGGAAGCAGATTGTCTAGCCTGTTATCTAGGCTCCGAGGGTATGAGTCAGCCTTTTGATTCGCAAATCGAGTTTTTTCTACATCGGGGACGGCAACTTAGCAAAGCCGGCTCCCATGAAGATGCGATCGCCTACTTTGATAAGGCGATCGAACAATATCCCAATTGGTATGTTAGCTGGTATGAGCGGGGCAAGGCGCTACAAGAATTGGGACTTTATGAACTGGCAATCACTAGCTTCAAGGAAGTGATCGTTCTCAAGTTTGACTATGCCCCCGCCTGGCTCAACCAGGGCATGATTTTGGCAAAAATGGGGCGCTATGAAGAGGCAATCGCAAGTTACGATCGCTCCCTTGAGTTCTCTCCTGACAACTACAAAGCCTGGTATAACCGGGGCAATGCTTTGATGAAGCTGAGTTCGGTGAGCGAGGCGCTCTACTGCTATGAGGAAACGCTGAAACTGAAGCCTGACTACGCACGAGGGTGGTATAACCGAGGAATTACACTGACCCAACTGCGACGCTATGAAGCCGCGATCGTGAGCTACGATAAGGCGCTAGAGTTTCGCCCTCATTTTTCAGATGCTCATTACAATCAGGGCAACCTGTTTCAGCGATTGGGTCGCTATGAAGAAGCACTGGTGAGCTATGAGCGAGTGTTACGCACCAAGCCAAATCTGCATGAAGTCTGGTATAACCAGGCAAATATTTTGCACAAACTTGGCTCCCACGAGCAGGCACTAGAGAGCTACGATAAAGCGATCGACCTCTATCCGAATGCTCACGAAACCTGGTATAACCGGGGCAACACCCTGGATGCACTGTACCGATATGAAGCGGCGATTGCCAGCTATCAACAGGCCTTAAACCTCAAGCCTGATCTGCATCAGGCTTGGCACAATCAGGGGTGTAGTTACCAGCGATTGGGGCTATACGAGGAAGCGATCGCTAAATATAACGAAGCTTTGGCGCTGAAATCTGATTTTTATGAAGCCTGGAATGGGCGTGGCGTGGCGCTTCGCAAACTGGGTCAATATGAAGCTGCGATCGACAGTTTTGACCAAGCAATCTTCATTGAGCCAACCTGTGAAGACAGTTGGTATCGTCGCGGTCGTGCCCTAGAGCATTTGGGGCAAACCGAGGCGGCGATCGCAAGCTATGACAAGGCACTGGCGCTGAATCCGCAATTTGACAAGGCCTGGTTTAGTCGAGGCGTATCTATGAGTCGAATGGGGAAAC
>JAAUOZ010000146.1 GCA_012034655.1 Leptolyngbyaceae cyanobacterium CSU_1_3
TTAAAGATTTTGGACGGGGTGCAGGGGTTCCACCCCTGGCTGGGGGCGCAGCCCCCACACCCCTTCTAAACCAAAATCTATAGGCTGACGCAGTATAGCTCTTTAATGAGTTGCCAAACGCACCCCAGACGAGCAAAACTTCGTGACCCACAGATCAAGATCGGGGGGGGATGTCGATCGCATTTCTGCTTTCACCTGTTCTGCTTGGGCCAGCGACTCAACCAGGGCAAACACCGTAGAGCCAGAGCCAGACATCATCGTACCCAGCACGCCGAGGCGTTGGAAGCGATCGCGCAATGCCTGTATTTTGGGATGTTCTGGCAAGACAACTTTTTCGAGATCGTTGTAAAGCAGCCTGGCAATTTGGGCTTGTTCTTGATGCGCGATCGCGGTCAACATTGCCCCAGCGTGTTTTTTACGAACTTCGATCTCACCGGAATTTTGGGGATAGCTTTCTCAAACTGCTGACGGTATGTTTTGTAAGCCCACGGAGTTGAAATCGGCAGGTGGCGATATTTTGCCAACACAATGTAGGTTTGATTGAGATCGGGTAACGGATCGAGTTTTTCACCGCGCCCAGTGGCGAGGGCCGTGCCTCCCGTGATGCAAAATGGTATATCCGACCCCAATGTCGCCCCCAAGTCTTGTAATTCTGATTGGGTCAAGCCTAGGTTCCACATCAGGTCGAGGCCGACGATCGCCGCTGCTGCGTTGGCCGATCCGCCTGCGAGTCCGGCTCCGATCGGAATGTGCTTTTGAATTTTGATCTCTACACCACCATATTTTGCAAACGAGTTAGGAAACTGTTGTTGCATCATGACGGCGGCTCGGTAGGCAAGATTTGTCTCGTCGAGTGGTACTTCAGCGTTGTCGCAGTGAATGCGAGTTTGATCCGTCCCATTGGCTCTAACCGTCACCAAATCTGCTAGCTCGATACTTTGCAGCACCATCACCAACTCGTGAAAACCATCGGGTCGATCGCCCACAATCTGCAAATAGAGGTTAATTTTAGCGGGAGCAATCAAGGAGTAAACACGCATGGGGCGATCGCAGTTTTCAACTCACTGATCATAGGTCAAGTCGGTCAAGCAGGTGACACGATCGAGCGAATCGCCAATGCGCCAGAGTGCTGGCGACGGAGGCAAGCTTCTGAAATTTTAGTTGCGTTGATGGAGAAGTTTGGGATTTGGTGCATCTTCTCTTTCGCAGATCGATCGATCGCGCTCCTCCACTTTGACATTGGTCTGCATATAGTCTCGCACCCAGTCACAGCCGTGCTTTAGTAGATCTAGGTTCAGAATGCGATACAAGTCCCACAAAATAACCGACTGATCATCGCTGGCAGACGCAAGCCACCGCCCATTGTGGCTGAAGGCAACATCCCAGACGGTTCCTCGGTGGCCGGTGAGAGTCGTTAAGAGTGCTCCATCGATACTCCAGAGTTTCGTTGTACCATCGGCACTGGCCGCAGCAATCACTCGGCCCGTTGGGTTGAAGTCGATGCGTGTGAGCGACTGAGTTTTGGGGAGGATGTGAGCGGGCTGATCAGGAAAGTCTCCGGCGGAGTTTCGTTTCCAGAGACGAATTGAGCCATCGCTGCCTGCCACCACGATCGTCTGCCCGTCGGGGCTAAACCGCACCCCCCAAACCGTCGAACTGTCACCCATTAAGGTTTTATGAGGGGTGGATACAAAGCGATCGTGCCTGCCCCGCTTCCAGATCTGCACTTTGCCGTCGCCTCCGCCCGAAGCCAACCAGCGACCATCAGGGCTGAACACCACATCTAGAAGCCTGCCTTCGTGTCCTGACAGAGTTTGGGTCAGCGTGCCATCTAGCTTCCAGAGTTTGATAGTTTTGTCGTCAGCGCCCGACGCGATCGTTTGCCCATCGGGGCTGAAGGCGATCGCCATAATTCCTGCCTTGTGCCCCTTGAAACTGCGAAGCATCGCCCCATCCTGCTTCCACAGCCTGATGGTGGTGTCATCACTTGTTGAAGCGATCAGCCGTTCTGGCAAAGTTTCTGGGCTAAACGCCACCCGATTGACAGCAGCACTGTGCCCTTTCAGAGTTTTGAGCAGCGTCCCATCCGCCTTCCAAAGCTTGACGGTTTTGTCGGAACCAGCCGAAGCGATCGTTTGCCCATCTGCGCTAAAAGCCACCCCCCCAACGACCGCACTGTGCCCATTCAACGTTTTCAGTAAGGTCGATTGATACCGCCATAGCCGCACTGTATCATCTGCCCCAGCCGATGCCAGGGTCAGCCCATCGGGGCTAAAATCCACACTATAAACCCCCGACCCGTGACCCTTGAGGGTGGTTAGCAGAGAGCCATCCCGCTTCCAAAGTTTGACGGTTGTGTCCACACTGGCAGAGGCAATCAGTTGGCTATCTGAGCTAAACACCACTTCATTCACACCGGCATCGTGATCTCTCAGGGTGTGCAAGAGTGTGCCGTCTCGCTTCCAAAGTTTGATGCTATTGTCTTCACTGCTAGACGCAATCAGGGAGCCATCGGGGCTAAAGGCCACACTGAGAATAGCCGCCTCATGCCCCTCCAGGGTTTTAGTCTCTGGCGCAAATTTCCCGCTTGCGTCCTTTTGCCACAGTTGGAGGGTGTTGTCGGCGCTGGCCGAGGCGATCGTCTGCCCATCAGAGCTAAACGTCACACTCCAAACCGAGGCATTGTGCGATTGAAGGGTGTCTAGCAAAGCGCCATCTGGTTGCCACAGTTTAATGGTATTGTCGGCGCTGGCTGAGGCGATCGTTTTTCCATCCGGGCTAAACGCCACATCCCAGACAAGCGCCTGATGCCCTTTCAGGGTTCTGTAGAGACTAAATGCCCCTTTTTTGTGCCGCTTCCACACGTTCACCGTGTTGTCTAAACTGGCCGAGGCAATCATCTGTCCATTGGGGCTAAAGTTGACTTTGTAGACCGTGCTGCCATGCCCTTGCAGAGTCTGCAACAGAGTGCCGTCTGTTTTCCAGAGTTTGATGGTCTTGTCAGCATTTGCCGAAGCGATCGTTTTTCCATCTGGGCTATAGGCCACCCCCAAGGCCGATGCCTTGACGGCAAACTGATTTGACTCGACCACCCCATAGATCGATCGTCGTAACGCTTTATCTACCTGGTGTTCGGTCATTTCGTCCTGTTCGCGAATCGCTTTCAGACGATGTTTAGCTTTGATGGCAGCCAGCAGCGCATCAAACCGTCGCTCTGAGGCAAACAGCGCATCAGAAGAAGTCGCGATCGCCCGAATTTCACTCAACGTTGCCTGGCGATATTGCCAAAATGAAGTCACCCCCAACCCGATCGCCACCCCCAACAGTAGACTCATCAACGCCAACAAGCCCCGTTGTCGTTTGAGGTGAGCTTTCTGCTGAGTCATCCGGGCTTGCACCTCTTGCAGCCGCGCCGCCTCCAGAGTTCTCTGAACTTCTTGGCGATCAAGCTCCTGGCTAGCCGCCAAAAATTGATAATCCTGATCACTGAGGCTCTTGCCCCGTGCCCAAGCCTGAGCATCCAACAGCGCCTGCCCCCGCAGCAGCCGCGAATCATCCGCACAGCCAGAATTAAGCCATCCCGTTAGCGTCTCGGCGTAGGGTCGTCGCTGGGTGAGTTGCTGTTCTACCCAGTCGAGGTTAAACACAGCCTCATAGATAGGGTTTTTGAGGATCAACCGTCCCTGATATTTCTCAACTAAACCAGAAAGGAGTAGCTCAGTCTGTTCGCGGCTGCTGTCGGCGGGGATGCCCTGGTAGTGTTGTGAAGTAGGCGGAGAAAGCAAAATTTGCTGATAAAGCCCCAAGAGCCGGGCAGCCTGAGATGTATTGCGAAGCAGGCGATCGCGGATGGTTCGCAGATGTTCGGGTTCGTCCTGGGTTTCCCAGTTGCAGATCACGTATGTGTGAAACAGTTGATCAATTAAAGCAGGTGCGTAACGAGGCAGGTGAGCGGGCGAAAAAAAAGAAGACGGCAACACAGGAATCGATTCTGCCTGCTTTGGGGACAACTCCCGCACCACGATTTGGCAAAGTTTTTGTGTCAAAAAAGGCTGCCCGCCAGTCCAGGTCAGAATCTGCTGCAAAACAACTTCTGGCTGACTGACCACGGCCGCCAGATCAGGCAGAAGCGGCGCGGCTTCAGCAAATTGAAACCCATCTAGCTCGATCGCTCGTCCAATATTAAAAGGAGTGCGCGTTTTGTCGGTGATCAAATCCGTCGGTGTGGCAACGCCGAGCAATGCAAAGCTGAGCCGTTTGTAGAGCATCTGTTCGGCCCGCTTGTTGTAGCAAGCTCGAATCAGCGCAAAAAAATCGTCAGTTGGGAACTTGAGACCCAAAACACTATCGATTTCGTCAACAAAAATCACGATATCCTGCTCAACTTGCTCCAGCAGGACAGTTTCAATAAAATCGCTCAACCGATTTACGAGAGACAAATGACTGCGATCGCGCCACCATTCTCCCAAGTTCACCCGCAGTTGAAAATTGTTGACCAGAGAAGCGGCGATCGAGGCATACCACTGTTCGGCGGTGACTTGCTGGGTTCCGATCGCTGTAATATCGATCACACCGCAAAACACACCCACCCGCCGCAGACGCTGCATAATTTGCACCCGCAGGCTCGACTTCCCCATCTGCCGAGCGTTAAAGACATAGCAAAACTCTCGCCGCCGTAGCGCTGCATATAAATCGTCATCGGCACGCCGCTTGACATAGCTTGGCGCATTAGGAGGCAGGCTACCGCCCACCTGATACCGAGACACTGGAAGCTGAGATGCAGCCATGATTACGAAGCAGAGGAAGGGATGAGAAAAGAGGTAGAAACCGAGGAAGAAGGTGTGACCGAATAGTCACAGACTACCAGCATACAAAGTGAATCTGCCTAGAATCTCTTTTTCAAAATAGATTTATCAGACAAGTTCACAAGAATGACACAATCATTCAGTTTGCAAATTCAACAAACCAACCTGCAATTCGCTCCCTCCTCCCCATTCTCTCCCGCAGCGTGCCGGAGGCAACTCCTTAGCCCTTCTGCTCTCATCCCTCCTGCCCTATTCCTCATCCCTCCATTTCTCCCGCCTGATAATCTCCCGATTTGCCCCCCGTTTTGCTCAAGAGATAAATCTGCTCAATCTGCATCGATTTCTCTAAGGCCTTTGCCATGTCGTAGAGCGTCAACGCCGCTACCGAAACTGCCGTTAGCGCCTCCATCTCTACGCCAGTCTCCGCCTGGGTCTTCACCTCTGCTCGAATCTGATAGCCCGGCAAGGTGGGGTCAGGCTCGATCGTCACCTCCACTTTTTGCAATGGCAACGGATGACACAGGGGAATCAAATTTGCCGTCTGCTTGGCTGCCATAATTCCCGCTAGTCTCGCCGTCCCCAGCACGTCGCCCTTCGGGGCATTGCCTGCTGCGATCGCCTCCATCGTCTCCGGCAACATTCTGACTCGACCCAAGGCGATCGCCCGTCGCACCGTTACCAACTTGGCAGAAACATCCACCATTTGCGCCTGTCCGTCAGCGTCTAAGTGGCTGAGAGATCGAGCAAGATCCGAATCTTCAGAAGAAATCTTCGATTTCTTTGTCATTTGGTCAGTTGTAATAGTATGATAATCCTATCAGTGAGCAAGGGCTTGTAGCTCAGTGGACTAGAGCACGTGGCTACGGACCACGGTGTCGGGGGTTCGAATCCCTCCTAGCCCGTTACTAAAGCATAAGAACTCAGTTTAGAGGAAATCTCTTGGCTGAGTTCTTTTGTTTTTGGATAGACTAACGACCCCATAAAAATTCCCTCTGCTTCAGAAAAAAGCAAAGGGAACTTGAAAAGGCTTAAAGCTCAGAATCTCTAGTGGGTTGTCGGCTCCACATAGGTGTTAGCAGTCACCCGTGGACTGCGCGCCCCAGCCGCAGCCCCAATTAAAGAGGCTACCAAACCTAGCAAAGACCCGATCGCAAACGACCAGCCCGCAGTCGCTGCACCACTCGCAATATCACGGGTCTGTTGCGCCGTCGCCCCAGGGCTAGGAACCACATTCGGCGCATTGGCTGCACCACCCGGAATCACCTGATTAGCAACTTCTCCTGCATTAGCAGCAATCACCCCAAACGCACCCGAAACGCCACTTGCCAGCAAATAAGCGCTCAAGGCTAAGGTAGTTGCCCAGAGGATTGCACCATTTAGCAGCGCCGTACCCCGATTCATGGGCCCGCAGGCTCTAGCCATCACCCAGCTACCAATAAACAGCGAAATTAACAAACTGATAATTGACCAGATGCCGACCGCACTTCCCACATTATCTAGGTTAGAGCGTGGTGCACCAGAGGTGGCGATCGTACTAGCGCCGATCGCGGCTCCAATACCACTAAGAATTAGCTGACTTGCCAATGCAATCACCAAACCAGAGATGATCGGGCCCCATCGCACTCGATCGTGATAGTCGCCCACAGGTTGCACTACCATCGGATCAACCACCGGCCTATTTGCGTATGCCATGTTTTGTAACTCCCCAAGAGCGATAGTTTTTTGATAAGGATTTACTCTTGGGATAACTGTAAAATTTGTGATTGCGATTCATCTCTATCAGCAGAGAGAACCTACCTCTATCATTGGAGAGAACTGGAGCTAAAACAGGTTTTTGACAGATTAAAAAACGGGACGATCGCCATCACACGATCCGTCCCGCTTTCCAAACATTAATCAGCTTGCGAGATATTCGCCCATGTCGCCTTTACGCTTTCGCAGTTTTGCCAGGGCTTCTCGCTCAATTTGACGAACTCGTTCGCGGCTAATATTGAGCAGATCGCCAATCTTGGCCAGGGTCAGCGCTTTGCCATCTTCTAGCCCAAACCTCAGAGCCAAAACTTCTCGTTGTTGCGCCGTTAAATCTGCCATCAGCGTGTCTAAATCTTTGCGGAGGGCAGCCTGAGCCGCAAAATCTTCTGGAGAAGGACCGGTGTCTTCGAGCAGTTCGCCCAATTCGGTGTCTTGGTTGTCTCCGACTCGCAGATCCAACGATAGGGGAGACCGAGAGCGCTCTAGATATTCGCGCACCTGGCGGGGGGTGAGTTCGAGTTCAACGGCTAGTTCGGCGGCGGTGGCGGCTCTGCCTAGCTTTTGAGCGAGGGCCCGCTGGGCTTTTTTGATTTTGTTCAGCTTTTCGGTAATGTGGATCGGCAGGCGAATGGTGCGCCCTTTTTCGGCGATCGCCCGCGTAATGGCTTGTCGAATCCACCAGTAGGCGTAGGTCGAGAAGCGGTAGCCCTTAGTAGGGTCAAACTTTTCAACACCACGCTGCATTCCGATCGTGCCTTCCTGGATCAAATCCATCAAGTCTACGTTGCGCTTGGTATATTTTTTAGCAACGGAAACCACTAGACGTAGATTTGCTTCCACCATGCGGCGCTTGGCAATTTCACCTTCTGCGATCGCTCGCTCAATTTCTGTGTCTGGCAAGCCCACCTGTTGAGACAACTGCCCCACCTCAGGGTCGCGGCCCAAGGTTAGAGTAAGTGCCTCCCTGGTCTGATTGATCAGCGCCAGCTTTTGCACCTGCTTGCCGTAGAGAATCTCTTGCTCGTGGGTCAACAAGGGGACGCGACCAATTTCGCGCAGGTATGCACGGACTGAATCGGTAGGAGTCTGAACTGTCTTCATAGCGCTGATTTTGAGTAGAAGTGATGGAGTTATGAGTTTTCCTAGAGACTCGGTGAAGCCGACAGCAGCCTTGAAGAGAAGTTGCTTTAACAAGCTGTGTACTTCAATCAGCCGTTAGTCGGTCGATCGTGCACTATTACTAGATTATGGGGGAACGAGTTAAGATTTGTAAAGATTCTGAGAGAGCGTATTTGGCCTTCGTCAGCCTATTTCTAAGCCTATGAGTCAAACAGCGACACAAGCCCATGCTCAATTTCTCCAATATGAGACCAGATTACTCAGGAACTATTTTTGCTGGTGCATCCTGTGAGACAGAATCACGAGTTTATTAAAATATCGGAGTAGAAAAAGGAGAAATTAACTTTTTGTTAAGCTTTATCGAAAAAACTGATCCTTTTGAGTCTAGAGTTTTTGTACTTTAGACACTCCCATACGAATAGGGTAAGAGATCGGTTTCTTGCATCTGTCGGGTGGTAGATCGAACCTGGTAGTGGGCAACGAGGGGCAAGAATGACGATCGGTCGGATCGCTAGTATAGCTTATCCGCTTTCGTCCGTTGCCTGTGGGTTTCGGGTATATTCCACTTTTGCAGCCCTCACCCTACACCTCTCTCCCAGAGCGGAAGAGGGACTTTGATCAGGTTCCCAGGCTCCCAAAACGGAAGGCGGGCTAGTAGTTTGTCAAGAATTTTTTGAGGGGGTTGAAACTCCCTCAAAAATAACCGCTTCCCCGTTCTCTGTGCGTCAATTAAAGTTTGACAGACTCCTAGGGAATGAGGGGGAATTTGCATCACTGGGATGCACCCACGGGTTTCGGCGTAAATTTTAAGATTGAATGTATTCCTGTAAGGCTCTCACAGTCAAGGGTTCAGACTGGAGGGAGCGAATTGCGTCGGCAGTGGCTTTTGCTCCGGCGATCGTCGTGATGATGGGGATCTTATAGGTCAAGGCGGTGCGGCGGATTAGGCGATCGTCTGTGACGGCTTCTTCGCCTGTTGGAGTGTTGATAATTAGCTGGATTTGCTCATTTTTGATCGAATCGAGTACGTGGGGCCGGCCTTCATGAAGTTTTAAGACTAGCTCAACTTCCAAGCCATTTTCTCTAAGAACTTTGCGCGTCCCCTCGGTGGCGACGACCTTAAAGCCCAAGTTCATCAAGTCTTTCACAACGGGGACGACGAGGGTTTTTTCGCGATCGTTCATGGAGACAAAAACCGTCCCCTTGAGGGGCAATCGCTGGCTAGCGGCGAGTTCTGCCTTAGCATAGGATTTGCCAAACTCGGTGTCGATGCCCATCACCTCGCCCGTCGATCGCATCTCTGGCCCCAAAATCGTATCCGTCCCTGGAAACTTATCAAACGGCAACACCGCTTCTTTGACAGAAATATGTTGAGGAATAATTTCCTGCGTGAACTTTAGATCAGCCAACGTCTGACCCGACATCACACGAGCCGCAATTTTGGCCAGGGGTTGCCCGATGGCCTTCGAGACAAACGGCACGGTGCGCGAGGCGCGAGGGTTGGCTTCGAGAATATAAACCTGCTCGTCTTTGACGGCAAACTGAATGTTCATTAAGCCAATCACTTTCAGGGCTTTGGCGAGTTGAATAGTCCAGGTGCGAATCTGGGCCAGTACGGGCTGACTCAACGTTACCGAAGGAATCGAGCAGGCAGAGTCGCCAGAGTGAATGCCAGCTTGCTCGATGTGTTCCATAATGCCGCCGATCGTCACTTCGCCCTTGGCATCGGCGATCGCGTCTACATCTACTTCGATCGCGTTTTCTAGAAATTTGTCGATCAAAATCGGGTGATCTGGCTCAACCTGCACCGCGTAGGTCATATAGCGTTCGAGATCGGCATCGGAGTAGACGACCTCCATCGCTCGACCGCCCAACACATAGCTAGGACGCACCACCACCGGGTAAGTGACCCTCCGGGCCACCTTTAGGGCCTCTTGATAGCTGCGAGCTAGACCATTTGGCGGTTGCAGAATATCTAGCTCACGCAAGATCTTTTCAAATCGCTCGCGGTCTTCGGCAATGTCGATCGAGTCAGGAGACGTGCCCCAAATTTTCGTCTGGATGGTCTCATCGGCGCTGTTTTCTAGGTAGTGCTGTAGGGGCACTGCCAGCTTAAGCGGCGTTTGGCCACCAAATTGGATAATGATCCCTTCCGGGTTCTCGGCTTCGATGATGTTCAACACATCTTCTTGGGTGAGTGGCTCAAAGTAGAGGCGATCGCTGGTGTCGTAATCGGTCGAAACGGTCTCCGGGTTGGAGTTGACCATAATCGTCTCAAAGTCGTCGGCTCTGAGGGCAAAAGAAGCGTGGCAGCAGCAATAGTCGAACTCGATTCCTTGCCCAATCCGGTTGGGGCCGCCACCGAGAATCATCACTTTGCGCTTGCTGGAGGGCAAAACTTCTGATTCTTCTTCGTAAGTAGAATAGTAGTAAGGAGTGAGCGCCTCAAACTCTGCGGCACAGGTATCGACGGTCTTGTAGGCTGGCACAATGCCGAGGGATTTACGATAGGTGCGAACCTCTGCCTCAGTGGTTTTGGTGGCGAAGGCGATTTGGCGATCGCTAAACCCTTGCCGCTTGATCCGATAGAGTTGTTCTTTGCTAAAACTTTCTAGGGGCGTGCGTTTCAGGAGTTTCTCGGTTTCTAGCAAGTCTGCCATTTTGTCGAGAAACCAGGGGTCAATGTTGGTGAGTTCGTAGATTTCGTCTACGCCCATTTTCATTTGCATCGCGTGACGAACGGTGAAAATTCGTTCTGGGTTGGGGGTTCTCAGCCCGGCGCGAATTTGTTCTAAGCTGGGCAACATTTCTTGACGATCGCAGCCCCAGCCAGCGCGTCCCGTTTCGAGAGACCGCAGCGCCTTTTGGAAGGATTCTTGGAAGGTGCGCCCGATCGCCATTGCTTCGCCCACCGACTTCATTTGAGTCGTCAGCACGGCAGGAGACCCGGCAAATTTCTCGAAGGCAAAACGAGGAATTTTCGTCACCACGTAATCGATCGTTGGCTCAAAGCTGGCGGGAGTTTTCTTCGTAATATCGTTGGGGATCTCGTCGAGGGTGTAGCCGACGGCCAGTTTTGCGGCCATTTTGGCGATCGGAAACCCAGTTGCCTTAGAAGCCAGGGCAGAACTGCGCGACACACGGGGATTCATCTCAATCACGACCAGTTCACCCGTCACCGGATTGATCGCAAACTGAATGTTTGAGCCGCCCGTTTCGACCCCAATCTCACGAATGATTTTGATCGAAGCGTCGCGCAAGCGCTGATATTCTTTGTCTGTCAAGGTTTGCGCGGGGGCAACGGTGATCGAGTCTCCGGTGTGAATGCCCATTGGGTCAAGGTTTTCGATCGAGCAAATAATCACTACGTTGTCTGCCAGATCGCGCATGACCTCCAATTCATACTCCTTCCAGCCGAGCAGCGATTTCTCAATCAAAATCTGCGACACAGGACTCGCATCCAGCCCCGACTGCGAAATTTCCTCAAATTCCTTCTGGTTGTAGGCGATCCCGCCGCCCGACCCACCCATCGTAAAAGCAGGACGAATAATTAATGGGTAGCTGCCAATCTGCTTGCCGATCACCTGCGATTCTTCTAGCGTTTCTGCCAACCCAGACGGGCAGACGGCCACGCCGATTCGCGCCATTGCTTCTTTAAAGAGTCTGCGATCTTCAGCCATTTCGATCGCAGGCAGTTTGGCCCCAATCAGTTCGACGTTATATTTTTCTAGCGTGCCGTTTTTGGCCAAGGCGACGGCCAGGTTGAGGGCAGTTTGGCCGCCCATGGTGGGCAGTAGGGCATCGGGGCGTTCTCGCTCAATGATGAGGGCGACGATTTCTGGGGTAAGTGGCTCAATGTAGGTACGATCGGCAGTCTCAGGATCGGTCATGATCGTTGCCGGGTTGGAGTTGACCAAAACCACTTCGTATCCTTCGTCGCGTAAGGCTTTGCAGGCTTGAGTGCCAGAATAGTCGAATTCGCAGGCTTGCCCGATCACAATTGGGCCGGAGCCGATGAGAAGAATTTTGTGGAGGTCTTCACGACGAGGCATAGGGTTCAACCAGAATATCTGCGCTTAAATCCCACTTATTGTAAGGGCTTTCATTTACAGAATTGTTATCGCTTTATCCATTCAGTGTCTATTCGGTACGATCGACCCTATTAAACCTGCATTTGTTACAACCTGTGTTTGTTACAACCTGTGTTTGTTACAACCTGTGTTTGTTACAACCTGTGTTTGTTACAACCTATGAACGCGATCGAGGTTGATCCCCAAAATTCCCTAATAATAGTCGTGAGAACCTTAGAAAGCGACATTTCACATGGCAAAGACCGTTGCGGATGTCATGACTCGCGATCCCGTTACAGCCCGCTCTGAGACTCCGCTTAAGGAAGTCATCCAAACCCTGGCAGAACGGCGAATTAGTGGTCTTCCGGTGGTGGATGATGACGGAAAGCTGGTAGGGATCATTTCTGAAACTGACCTGATGTGGCAAGAAAGTGGCGTAACTCCTCCTGCTTACATCATGATTCTCGATAGTGTGATTTATTTAGAAAACCCGACTCGCTATGAGAAAGATCTGCACAAAGCGCTGGGGCAGACGGTGGGTGAAGTGATGAATCACGATCCGGTCGTGACGATCGCCCTTGATAAACCTCTGTCTGAGGCAGCCAAGTTGATGCACGATCGCAAGGTGCATCGTTTGCCAGTGCTCGATCGAGGGGGGCAAGTGGTTGGCATTCTCACCCGTGGCGATATCATTCGGGCGATGGCTTCCCAGGGATGAGGGAAGCACAGATTTTCTGCTTCTTGGTTGAGCCAAATTTAATATTCATTGAGTTGTTAGCGATGAGTCATTAGGATGAGCATTACTTCTGAGTCAGTTAAAGAGCTTCTGGAGTCTACCGATTTTGGCGATCGCCTACGGGGCGTGAACCAACTGCGGCAACTCGATCCGGCGATCGCGTTTGAATGATTCAGCCATTGGTGTCTGATAGCAATGTGCGAGTGCGTTATGCGTCGGTGAGCCAACTCTCTTCGTTGGGAACGCAAGACCTCGACCAGTCACTCAAGCTGCTCAAAGCTGGGCTATTTGATCCAGAACCGGATGTACAGGCGGCGGCGGCAGATGCGATCGCTGCCCTCAAGCTTACTTCTGCCTACGACGATCTAGAGCAACTCTACCGCCGAACGCAGGAGTGGCTGGTCAGTTTTAGCATTGTGGCGGCTCTGGGCGAACTGGGTGACGTGCGAGCGTTTGACCTGTTACAAGAAGCGCTCAATTCGGGCAATGACCTAATGAAAACTGCCGCGATCGGGTCTTTGGGTGAGTTGGGCGATGCCCGTGCGATCGAACTATTAATTCCCTACGCTTCCGATGCTGACTGGCAAATTCGCCATCGGGTCGTGCAGTCTTTGGGGGTATTTCCTACTCCGGAGGCACAATCAGCCCTAGCAACCCTGGCCAACGATGAAGTAGAACAAGTCGCTCAGCAGGCAAAAGCATTGCTAGAACTGGCCTAGCGGTCTGTCAAGAGTTATTTTTGTGAGTTAAAAATTCACAAAATAACAACCCTCACCTCACCTGTAAAACTGATAAGTCTCTTCTGCCCTCATCCCCTAGCTCCCAACTTAGGAGAAGGGAACCGGACTCTTGCTCCCTCTCCCAGATTGGGAGAGGGCTGGGGAGAGGGCGAGACAACCTTGCAGTGGACGGAATGATTAAATCCACGTTCCTAAAGAGATTTCTAACAAACCAGTGATTCGCTGGCTGAGCGAAGTCGCAGGCCAAAGTTTGGAAGCTAATATCTTTTTTAGAAACTGCCTCAGTTGTCATCCTATGCCAACTCGTTGAAAGTGAGTGCGAGTTGTTGGGCTGGCAGAGGGGGCATCTCAACCCGATGTCGCACGGGTCTTCCGGTCAAAAGTTCCGTCACATTCATTCCATTTCCAATCACACCAGGAACGCTAGGATATCCTGCACTCGCACCGACGAGGAATAGATTCGGCAACTCAGTTTTATAACCCAAGCGATTTAGCCCAACTTGCCGAGGGATTAGCTTCGCGCCATAGATATTACCTTGAGGTTGTCCGAGGTAAAACTCGCTAGTTGTAGGCGTACCATAGACCTTCATTCGACAGTAGCGATCGACATCAGGAATCAAATCTCGCACACTGTCCATCAGGTGCTGATAGACCTCTCGTTTTTCGTCCTATAGGCTTGAATATTCGTTTTGTGGAGTTGAGCAAAGGTTCATAGGGGCAAACTGTCGCAATCTCTAAGACATGATGCCCCACTGGAGCCATACCCGGTTCTGAGGATTTGAGCGTCGGACAGGATAAAAAGATCCACGGATGGCTCAGATCGCCCGCGAGTTGTTTGTGATATTCGTGATTGAGATTGCCCGTTGGATAGTACCAAATATTCCAATTACCAATGCCATATTGAGCAGGATCAAACCGCTCATCGAGTCCGAGATAGATATTAAAGGCACTTGCAGAATAGTCGTATTGGGTGAGGCGATCGCGTTCTTTTGGGCTAAGGAGATTTCCAGGAACAAATTTACCCATTAATTAGGTTGGATCAGAATATCCCACTTCGGTAGTTCAGGATTCCGTTGCAACCTCTTTTCAATCTCACGCATGGCTACTTTG
>JAAUOZ010000147.1 GCA_012034655.1 Leptolyngbyaceae cyanobacterium CSU_1_3
GGCCTTGGGAACGCCCAGCGATCGCGAAAAACGGAATGGTACTTCCAGCGCTATGTGCCCCATCTGCCCGCAGCGGGTGAAATTGTCTGTTTCGATCGCAGTTGGTATAACCGGGCTGGCGTTGAGCATGTGATGGGCTTCTGCACCGATGAGCAGTACCAAGAATTTATGCAAACCTGCCCAGAATTTGAGCGGATGCTAGTCAGATCTGGAATTCTTCTGCTGAAATATTGGTTTTCTGTCAGTGATGAGGAACAAGAGCGGCGCTTTCAGTCTCGAACCACTGATCCAGCTCGTCGTTGGAAGCTGAGTCCCATGGATCTGGAATCGCGCGATCGCTGGGTCGAGTACTCCCAAGCTAAAGACAGAATGTTTTCCCGCACCAACATTCCCGAAGCACCCTGGTTTACCGTCGAAGCCGATGACAAAAAACGAGCGCGCCTCAACTGCATTCGCCATTTCCTCAGCAAAATTCCCTACGTTGATATGACCCCAGAACCTTTGGAACTACCGCCCCGCGAGTCTGCCCATGACTATGTGCGCCCACCTCGGAATGAGCAGTTCTTTGTCCCACAGTTGTATTGATATTTGTACTGATCTCCATCAAACCTCTAAGGAAAGTCGATTATGAGTGGAAATGAATTACGCTTTCAGGCCATTTGTCAGGTTACCGATCGCGAAAAACTCCCCCCCAAGGTTCCCAGCCGTTTGGAAGAGCTGTGGGCAATCGATGTCTTTACCCTTAGTAAAATGCAAGCCTGTTTGCCCAAAGATGTGTTTAAGTCCCTTAAAAGTACGATTCAAACGGGCGGCAAGCTAGATGTTTCCGTTGCCAGTATTGCCGCTGCCGCCATGAAGGATTGGGCTATTTCTAAAGGCGCACTCTACTACGCCCATGTCTTCTACCCGATGACCAACTTTACCGCCGAGAAGCACGATGGCTTTATCTCGGTGCAGGGGGATGGATCGGCAATCACCGAATTTACAGGTAAAGTCTTGGTGCAGGGGGAGCCAGATGGCTCCTCATTTCCTAATGGTGGCATTCGCTCAACCTTTGAAGCGCGGGGCTATACTGCCTGGGATGTCACCAGTCCCGCCTATGTGATGGAAACGGACAATGGGGCGACCCTGTGCATTCCTACTGTCTTTATCTCTTGGACAGGGGAAGCCCTGGATAAGAAAACACCCCTGTTACGTTCCAACGCAGCCATGAGCAACGCTGCCACACGACTACTGAAACTGCTAGGACATACTGAGGTGGCACCGCTAAATTCTAGCTGTGGAGCGGAACAAGAATACTTCTTAGTGGATGCTCATTTTGCCCACAGTCGTCCCGATTTACTGTTAACGGGCAGAACTCTATTTGGACAACCCGCCGCCAAAGGACAGCAGTTTGATGATCACTACTTTGGCGCGATTCCAGAGCGGGTGCAGGTCTTTATGCAAGACGTAGAAGAACGCATGTATCGCCTGGGGATTCCTGCCAAAACCCGACACAATGAGGTGGCTCCCGGTCAATTTGAACTTGCTCCCTTTTTTGAAGCGGCCAATGTCGCCAGCGATCATCAACAGATGACGATGACTATTCTCAAGAACACTGCCAAGAAACATGGGTTCATTTGTTTATTGCACGAAAAACCCTTTGCCGGGATTAATGGCTCTGGTAAACATGTCAACTGGTCTGTGGGCAATGCCACCCAAGGTAACCTCCTCGATCCAGGAGATACGCCCCACAAAAATCTCCAGTTTTTGCTCTTCTGTGGAGCAGTCATTCGGGGAGTTCACAAGTATGGCTCTCTGTTGCGGGCTGTCGTGGCCACCGCCAGTAATGATCATCGCTTAGGAGCCAACGAAGCTCCGCCAGCCATTATTTCGGTTTACCTGGGCACTCAGCTCGAAGATGTGTTTGATCAAATTAAGCAGGGAGAGGTGAAAAGCTGTGCCCATGCAGGTGTGATGAATTTGGGCTTACCCACCTTGCCGGAATTTCCCAAAGATCCGGGCGATCGCAACCGCACCTCTCCCTTCGCTTTCACGGGCAACCGCTTTGAATTCCGAGCTGTGGGTTCCAACCAGTCTGTTTCCGGGCCGCTGGTGGCCATGAACACGATTCTGACCGATTCCTTAACCTGGATCGCCGACCAGTTAGAAGCGGAATTTGCGAAAGGCACGACTTTGGAAGCGGCTGCCTACACGATTCTGAAAGCGGTAATGGAAGATCACGGAGCAGTGGTCTTCGGCGGCAATGGCTACTGCCAAGAATGGCACCGGATGGCTGTTGAGGAAAGAGGATTACCCAATCTACCCACCACCGCTGATGCTTTGCCGATTTTGCAAGAGAAGTATATCGAAGAACTGTTTGAGAAAACGGGCGTCCTCTCTGCCACAGAATTAAAAAGCCGCTTTGAAGTCTATGCAGAGCAGTATATTCAGGTGATTGAGATGGAAGCCAAGCTGGTAATCAGTCTGGCCAAAACCGTGATCTACCCAGTAGCCTTTCGCTATTTGTCTGAGCTGTCTGGCTCAATTGCTAATCTCAAGCAGATTGGCATTGAACTGGAAAAAGAAAGCGCCGAAAAGGTGGCTGTCCTGACGCAATTTATGAGCGATGCAGTCAGCAAATTAGCAGATGCCTTGGGCAAACATGATTTTTCTACGATCCAAGATCACATGCAGTATTGTGCGAAAACCTGCGGCCCCTGATGGATCAGGTGCGTGCATATGCCGATGCCTTGGAAGGTGAGGTGGCAGACGATCTGTGGCCATTACCCAAATACCAGGAAATGCTGTTTATCAAGTAACCCGATCTGAGCTACTGGGAACGTGAGTTGATAATCAAAGCGAGTTTTATAGCGAACCCACTCAAACAAGTGGGTCAAAATGTACATATAGAAACAATAGATTCTGTGTCTCCTGGCTGCAAAGGAATTGGCACAATCGGTAGTGATTGCTGGCTTGTTATAGCACTAAGCATCTTGACTTAGGACAAACTTTTTACTCAGAGACTTATAGCACTACGACTATTTGTTAGGGCGTTATAGAATTGAGCAAGAAGTGTCTCAAAGAATTTCTATGGCAGCTTCCTACAGCTATGACTTCCGGCGTAAAGCCCTAGATGCGCTCGGACGTGGAGCTGACTTTTCACGTTAACTCGGTAATCTTGGCAGCAGCTTGAGCGAGGGTTTGGGGGGGATGGGCGCGAAAGTAACGCTTGATGCTCTCTTGGTGCTGTTGAAGTTGACTTTTGGGTTGATAAAAGGTGAGTTGCTTGAGTTGCTCAATGCCGCCTGCTTGGTAGTCTCGAAAATAGCTCACCAAAGTGACTTCACTCACGCGAATCAGTTGAGCGATTTCCCCGTGAGGATACCCTTGGCTTTTCAGGTACAACGCTTCCATTTTTCGTTGTACGCGTGGGTGAGGATGGTGAAAGCGTTCGTAATGCAGTTGTTCAATATCTTCGGAGGTAAAGCTTAGTTTAATCAAAACTCTGAGGGGGTAAGGAACGTTCTCTATATTTATCTATCTTGAAATCCTAAGTCTATCCCCAGGTAAAGTATAGATAAACCGCGATGCCCAAAGCAATGCCAGCATAAAGGCTACCCCAAAACAGAAATCGAGGTTTCCAACTACGCCGTTGTCTAATCTGGAGTGTTAAGGGATGCTCAGGCTTGAAAGCATGCAAAGGCGCAAACGAGGGCGAGGCTGGTGGCGATTGTCCAGGTTTGGGCTGCCGCTGCCCCGGTCAAAAAAGCCACCAACAGCATGACATAAACGCCATGTTCGGGGGAAACCGTGGGGCGATACCAAGCTGGAGTATAGTTTGTCACACTAGCTAGTGATGGAGAAGTGATAGAGTTTGCAACCGGATTGGGATTTGGAAAGGTCATCGTTTAATCATCTCTAGCGTTGATTTTTCTGCGAACGAGTGCAGCCTCTATGTGAGTCCGCCTAGACGAATTCCTGCACCTAGAATGACAAACAGCACAGCTAATGTCGTTACGCCGACGATGTGATACGCCAGGGAATTGAGTGTTTCTTTTGTCAGTTTGGGGATGATGAGAAAGCGGGCATGAACGGCTAGGGCTAGGGTTGCCAACAACAAACCAAGTTTAATGCCAATGTAGCGTGATAAAAAGGAATCGAATGCCCAGAAATTTTGCAATCCTGGGAAATAGATCCAGGTTAACCACAAGCCTGTAATGACCTGAAGTAATAATGCGGCTAGTCCAAAGCCCTCAAAGTGCTCCTCGAACTGATGGATGCGATCGGGATCGCGGGTTTTCAGAGCTTGGGGAAGTACTGTAACAGCCAGTACCAGATGTCCTCCTGTCCAGACTGTCGCTCCCAAGGTATGCAGAATGACTAGGATTTTGAACAGCATGACTGTTTGCGTTGATTACAAAACTTTGGTGTATTCGAGGGCGATCGCACGCGGAAACAACACGTTATTTTCCTTATGAACATGCTGGTGCATGTCCTGTTCAAAGGTGTGCAAAGCATCGAGCATCGCCCGGTAAGTATTGCAAGCCCATTCCGGCGGGGTGTAATCATCGGTGAGTTGGCGCAATTGAGCCAGGGCAACACCTGCTTCCTCATGCTCAAATTCCATCCGGTGCACGGGATTGGCAACCGTGCCGCAGTGAAATGTTGGCAGCGTTGGACTCGCTTCTAATTGGCGGATCATGGGAAAGAGAATCTGTTCTTCTTTGATCAAGTGGGTTGCCAGTTCTGCTGACAGGGGCAGAAAAATATCTTTGGTTTGAACCAAGCGAGGTTCTTTGTCTCCATGCACAGTGGCAACTTTTGTCACCAGTTTTTCCAAACGGGGCAGTTCTGTATGCAAATAGGCATGGTGAATCCGCTCGATATGCTCAGTCAGTTCGGTCAAGGACAGTGCTGCAACATTGACTTCTGCGGGCGTGGCGACTGCGGCATCGTCTTCCAACTGGGCAAGAAAGACTTGCGGATCGATGCCCCGTTGGCGGCAGGCTTCTGCTAGGGTCTTTTTGCCACCGCAGCAATAGTCCACTTTGGCTTGCTCAAATAAACGAGATAGGGATGGGCGATCGCGCACAATGGCACCCACCGTATCATCGATTTGGAAAAGAGTCATGGCATTCTCCTAGAACACGCTTTTCGTTAAAAAATTTTCGTCAATACAATGGCAAAATCATGAACCCGTCGCCTGATTGCCACGCCAATGCGACGGGCTGGTGTGCCTTAATTCGAGTGAGTTAACTCCGTCACACTGGTACTGCCAGAATGCTCACTCATCAGTGTCGGGATTGTTGGGATGCCGTGAGGACTCAGCAACGATTGTTCTGCCAATGGCTGCTGACAAGCCACCATCGTTTTCACATGTTCCATTTCGTCATCCCGAATGGCCACAAACACATCATATAGATTGTCGATCGCCGGACGACGGAATGCCGCAGTATGGGCAGTTTGAAACTCATCAAACATATACAAATCACCATCCCGATAGTATTGGAGTGCGACACCTGGAGCAGGCTGTTGCTTGAGCGATTCCGCTTCGGCATTAAGGAATTTGTCGTAGCTGGCATAGGCGTGTCCCTCTACAAGTTCCATGAAGTGGTAGGCGGATTTGGACGACACCATGTAGACCAAAATGATAATCCAGTAGTAAATGAGAGCCGTGGCTCGTGCTAGCAGGCGATCGCCCCAAAAGCTCGATCCTCCTAGCGATTCCATAATCAACAGATGATGTAATTCATTCCACGACTCCGAAAAGTGGATCTTCAACCAATCAGCCTTCCGCCACCAGCCTAAGGTTTCATAGAGGTGAAGAACCGATAGATAAGAGAAATAAGGAACACGAGCCACGGTTTCTAGCACATAAAAACGAGGATAAGGGCGATTAGCATAGACGACATTGATGACAAAAACTAGAACACCAACTAAGAGACGAATCATTGACTGAATCCTCAATAAATACGAAAGATGATTTGAACAATCCAACGACTAACGACTGACTACTGGAGTCTCAGCCACAATAGTCTCAAACGGTTGAGATTGGGTCGGCTGTTGGAAAATAGCCACGATCGCCTTAATCACACAAAAGACCAACAGCACCGCTCCAACCGAGAAGACAATATCGCCCGGAATACGCAGCCAGACTGTCCACTGCATCCATGCAGAACCAATGACTTCGGCACTGCGCGCATACCAAGTGCCATGATTCACTGACTGCACCAATTGATAGAAACCATTGGGAATCAGTCCGCAAACCATCATCATGCCTAGCCCCCCATTAATCCACCAGAAGGAGAAGTTGAAGTTTTTCTCATCCCAAGCGCGTTCGCGTAGCGTCCCCGTAGGGGAATCGGGAGTGATTTCACGCAAGGCAAAGAGCATCAGGGCGATCGCCAGGGAGCCATACACACCATAGAGTGCAGAGTGGGCATGGATTGGGGTGGTGTTTAGTCCTTGAGAATAGTAGAGAACGATCGGTGGATTGATTAAGAAACCAAACACACCTGCTCCCACTAAGTTCCAAAAACAAGTAGCCATAAAGAATTTGAGCGGTACTCGATAAAAGCCTTGCGCTGCTTGGGATAGCTTCAAAGACTTCACCACTTCAAATCCAATTAAAGTCAAAGGAACGACCTCTAAAGCTGAAGCAACGGCACCCATCGCCGTAATAAATACAGGCGTTCCGGCAAAGTAGAGATGGTGCAGCGTACCAATTACGCCACTGCCGAGATAAAGAATTGTCGTCAGGTAGGTGGCTTTTAGGGCTGAGGAGCGCTTTAGGAAACCCAACTCGCTACAGAGATAGGCGATCGCAACGGTGGCAAATACCTCAAAGAAGCCTTCTACCCAGAGATGCACGACCCACCAACGCCAATATTCGGCAATGCTCAAATGGGTGTGATTGTTGTACATCAACCCTGACGCATAGAACAGAGGAATTGTAATCGCACTGTAGAGAAAGAAGTGATTCAGTCCTGTTTTATCGCCTTCCGCCTTGAGTGTAGGTTTGAGGGCGCGGTACATCAACCACAGCCAAAACACCATGCCACCAATCAGCAATAATTGCCAAAGGCGACCGAGTTCCACATATTCATAGCCCTGATGTCCAAGCCAGAAACTATTGTCACCGCCGATAATGCCTTGGACACCTGCCCAAGAGCCGATTAAGGAACCGACAACCACGACGGTCAAAGCCACTAGCAAAGCAGCATTACCCCAAGCTTGTAACTTCGGTTCATGTTTGCCAAACCTGGGTGCGAAATAGAGTCCCGCCGCTAGCCAACAAGTCGCAATCCAAAATACTGCCAGTTGTAAATGCCAAGTCCGCGAGGCGGCATAGGGTAAATAGTGCTGAAGTGGCACACCATAAAAGCCATCACCTTCTACGGCGTAATGGGCTGTAACCATTCCCATCAACATTTGCACCAAAAACAAAGTCATGACCACCCCAAAGAAGAGAGTAGTGACTTTTTGGCTCGGTGTGGCAATCCGAATCAGGGGGCGATCGGCGACAGCAAGCACGTCTTCGCTATCTTCTTGGGTGATATAAACAAACAGAAATAAGGCGATCGCTGCAATCAGCACAATTACCGACACAATTGACCAGATCAAGAATTGAGCCGGAGCCTGATTACCAATCAAGTCATCGTGGGGAAAGTTGGCAGTATAGGAGAATGGGGCATTCGGACGATTGGCGGATGCTGCCCAAGCGGTCCAAGCAAAGAAAGCGGTGACATTACGGATTTGCGTGTCGTCAGTAAACCAACCGCTAGGAATGGAATGAATCTTAGAGCCTTGGGATAGCAACGTTTTATAGCTCTCAAAAACCTTGCTTAGCCCCTGAGCTTGAGCCGCCGTTAGGGTTAAAGCGCCTGTCTCAGACTCATAACGATTGGTCTTAAATTCTTGCTGCACTCGCGCTTGGAGCGTAGCGCGATCGACTACCGATAAAGCTTGTAAATCCGCTTCACTAAAATCGGGATTCCCGTTATACAAAAGTCCGGCGGTGGCAAGACCCCAACGGTGCAAGACATCGGCTGTCCAGTCGGGAGCTAAGTAACTGCCATGCCCCCAAATACTACCAATATGTTGTCCACCGCGGCCCAGATAGGTGGTTTGCCCAGCTTGAATATTTTCTTGAGTTAGAATGACTTCCTGCTGCGGCGACACCACGGTGACAGGAATCGGGGGTGCATTTTTGTAAATTGCCGATCCTGCAAAGATCAACACTGAAAAAGTGACGATGCAAATTAGCACGAGCCAAGCTGGGAGGCTAAATTTCCAGGCACGCTTCGGCACCCTCACCTCACCGAGATCAAACGTTGGATTTGCCATGATTGCAATTCTAGTCAGTGAGCACCTTCTAGACTAGGCAAATCACCATGAAAACGCTTTGACTTAAGTCAAAACCGACCTGTAGAAAACCTTAAGGTTGCCGCTTGCTTGAAATCAGGTGAACATATATTTATCGTTATGTATCAAGATTGCCAATCACTAGCCTATGACTCCAATCGCTGACAAACAAACTAATTTTTCTGGCGATCGCTAGAATCCAATCAAAAAGGCTTAATAGTTGCGACATAGAATGAATGAACTTAATTCTAATTTGGCTGATTGGTTGCAGACGACGCTGATTTTCCACGGACTCTCGCGATCGCAAGTGCTCCGCTTATGCCAAATTGCCCAGCCCCAAACCTGGCAGAAAGATGAACTAATCTTCAATCAAGGCAGTCCAGCCACAGGATTTTTTGTTGTGAAAACAGGGCGCGTCAAGGTCTTTAAAGTTTCACCGATCGGCAAAGAGCAAATTCTCAATATTTTTGAGCAGGGAGATAACTTTGCGGAAGTTGCAGCTTTAGATGGTCAGCCATTTCCGGCATCCGCCGCTGCCTTAGATCAAGTTGAAATGATCTTTTTCCCTCGCCAAGTATTTTTAGAGCTACTTCGCCAAGATTCTGATATTGCCATTAGTATGCTGGTTAGTCTATCCCAGCACTCACGTCATTTAGTCAGTGTCATTGAAGATTTATCGTTCAAAGAGGTGCCACAACGCCTAGCTGCATATCTCCTTAATCTCAGCAATGTGAGTTCTCAAAAATCTAGCGATCGCTCAAAATCGATCGACCTTGTGACGTTAGATTTAACCAAGACACAACTTGCAGCCGCACTGAGTACAATTCCCGCGACGCTTTCTAGAGCCTTTTATCGTCTCAGCAGTGAAGGAATTATTGCTGTCAATGGTTCGCAGATTGAATTGCGCGATCGCGATCGCTGAAAGAAATGAGTCAATCACTGGGGCAGAGTGATCTATAGACAAATCGAGGAGCGATAACTGCCCTGACCAATACCCCTAGTTTTTACCCTAACCAGAGACTTGCGGAATAACGGTGAAGTTGTGCGGCGGCAGATAACCTCGAATACCCACTAATAACCTCTGTACCGTCCGCACCAACGCAGTGTTATGCCGCTGTCACCGCCCTTCTATCTGAGTTAAGATTCAATAACATCATCGGATGGTGGATGCCAACCGCCATGAATCCAAAGACGACGTGCTTTAACAATTGCCCCCTCATTATGCTCTTGGTCATTCAAATCTAAGCGATCGCACGTTGCACGCCCAATTGAAGTCTTGCCTCGAATCAATAGACCACCCTTCTCCCAAACAAAATGCTCATTCCACTGATGCAGTCGTGGGTTAAACAACCGAGTAGAAACTTGAGATTCTGGGTCAGTTCCTTCTGTGAAGTTGTAACGGTAGCTATTACATCGCTGACAAGCCAAAGCCAAATTTTCAAATGTATCTACCCCTCCAAGCGATCGCGGCTGGATGTGATCAATTTCAAAACGGGCTGCACTGGCTTCTTCGGAGGAGTGGCAATATTCACACAGATACACAGCCCGCTCTCGAACCTGTTGCCGAATCTCTTTTGAAATCGCCATACTTACGCAGACTCAGCAATAAGTTTTTGCATTGATGTAGTGTAAAAATTCGGTCGAGTTCTAAAATTCCAGTCAGCTCTGATGCTTCATCGGTTGTCAACTGTAACTCTCGCTGTTTCTCGTTCAAACTCTCCAATCGCTCTTGCAAGTCTTCACTAAATTTGAATAGGAACAATCCTCGAACTGTCTTAATTTGAATTCCAGTATCAATAAAAGAGGAGGGTTGAATCATCAGTTGTGCATTCATTTTTCACCTCAGAGGCTACGTTATACCGCTTTTGCAAAAATGCAAGCTATAAGTTTGAAACATCTCGCCTAGAGTTCTGATTTTGGTAGGGATTTATATCACTTGTAAAAAGATTCCCTGATCAGTAGATAGGACTTCCTCAAGTTCCTTGTCAGAATTTATGCCCGTTTCTTGAACTGCTTCAATTTTTCTCAATAAGTTGAATGTTCTCGCATGAGCTTGACGAAGAACAGTATTGTAAGTTCTCGGATGTATAGTCGTTTCTCCGTCCGTTGATGTGTCTTCACTAAAAGAATCTACATATGTCCCAAGCACATAACAAATAATCTTGGTACTCTTACCAACTTTTCCACTTCTTCTTAATTCCCTTGCATAATTTGCCGCTTGAGTTTTTTCCTCACTAGTGATCTTAAAACCTCCTTTTTTAAGCTCAACTATGACAATCGACTTGAAGCCAACGACCTCATGATTTTCATTAAAATCATCGCAGGCATATATGCCAATTGAACTGTCTGGCAAAACAACAAAATCTGGTCGCCTACTTGGATGTTCCAAGTTTGCAGTGTCAAAAAACTTCTTGACAACAGTTGCCAATGAACGGTTTGATGTAAAGCTTATGGACTCAAACTCAGGTCCAAATATCCAAAGACCACGCTCAAAGAGTGGTTGAAGATCATGCAATTCATCGACTGTGTGGCTTTCAACCAGACCATCAAGCTGAGTAATCAACTCAAGTCGATAGCGAAGTTCATCAAGAACTTTCTTCGCATCAGTTACACTCCACTCATGAAGGATAATTTCTAATTGCTCTAAATCTTCTGAATCTAATCGAGATAATTTTTCCAGAAGAGCGTAACCAGAACGAACCTTTTCTAAGTTTGCTAAAACTTGAACTGCATTATCCAAGTCTTTTTTGTTGCATAGTTGGGCATAAAACCTGAATTTCTTCCAAAAAATCAGAGATTTGCTTTTGTGAGATTAGGGGCAATCTTTTAATTTTATCTTTATTAGCTTGAAGTGCTTCACGTTTGCGATCACTCCGTATATCACTGAGTAACAAACGCAAATCATCTCTCACGAAACTAGATATTTTTTTTGAAAACTATGAACAATAGGTGATGAGTAAAAGCCTGACCAATCAGGCTTTATATTTTCAATTAATTGATCCGCTTCAATAACATAAGTAAACCTTTTTCCTGTAGAGGTTCGAGCATCTAGCAAGGGAGCATCAAAGCCTTCCCATGAAGGCTCCCCAACGAGACGGCGATTTACCCACCATGCCATTCCGCTCTGTTTACTAGTTCGCCCTGTTTTCATGGAATCAAATCTATATACCTTAACATCTCCATATTCTGGAATAGAAACAGAGTATGTTTCGCAGAGATGTTCAATGTCTTTTAAGGAGACAAAGTTCCCATTGACATATATATTGAATTCCGGATCTGCCACAAAGCGTGAACCTATCAACTCAGATACCTGTGATGGGCGTAGCTCAGATACATTCCTTTGTGCCTCAGTATAGATTTTTGTGCCATGCCCCTCAGAGCTTCCCTTATCTTCAAGAATTAACTTGAAGGGAGTACCTTTGTAGCTTCTTTCGACCCTAATGAGATGAAACTCACCATTTTTCTTGATTTCAACAAAATATCTATCTGCAAAACAGAACATAGCGTGTCTGCCTATTCCGTTCCGCCCAAAGGGAATCCTTTTGCGTTTGGTTGACTTAGGTGGGAACTCTACAGCATTGCCTTGATATTTCAAGCGATTGTAGTTTAACTGCGTCCATCTTTGAGTAAATTCCTCATATGTCATACCAGTACCATTATCTTGAACAGAGAGGTACTGGCTATCGTTTTTCAACCATTCAATGTCAACTTTATCTGCCCCTGCATCCCAACAGTTAGCCACAAGCTCAATCAATGCATAGTGAGGATCAGCAATTATGCTGCCAGCATGATGTTCTAGAAAGCCGTCACCAAAGGTTAATTGTAGATTGAGTTGTTCGCCGCTCATGCCATCAGTTGCTTTTTGATTGGGCTGCGCCTAGGGAAAGTTGTATGCTTCCCCATCTAAATAATTATGACATTGATTTCAATCTTTCAGGCGAAGCTAGACAGTCAGCATAACTACCTTTTAGACACTGACAGTTAGAACTTTGATTACGCCTCAACCAAGAACTAAGCGGTCTAACGTCGTTGAATTGAGTGGTGACCGAAAAAATAAGCTACTTACCCGTGTGTGCCGTACATCCGCTCCAATGCGTCGTTAGGTTTTACGGTGACATAGGCTTATAAATCCTTAGGTTGTAAACCTGTATGTTTTGCAATACGAGCTAGCATTTTGGGGCCAATCTCATCTCTATCATGAAAGGCAAAAACAAAGTCAGGCCAATCAGAATGTTCAAGAATTCGGTGAGATCCTCCAGTTTCACGTTTGATGTTCCAACCAATCCGCAGTAACGCAGCCAGAACCCGCTTCGCTTTTGTCGAACTCCATTGACTCATGCTGCTTGAAAAGATATATTAATCAGCGCAGATCCCCCTTCGCCATATTCTAGGCGATCCGCCAAAACCCTTAATGCTAAAGCTTGGACTTGCGTAATCGCCTCATCACTAGTCTGAGCATAGGCTAAAACACCGGGTAACCCAATCACTTCAGCAATCCAACGTCCATCTTCTTCCTGTTCAATCTCAACAGTCAATTTCATAACATCACTTTGGATATAATCTAAAGCTATCTGAGACCTGCCAGAAAGCACTACTCACAAGCTATATCAGTAAAAACATTTCCTCGCTTTGTATTATACCAACTCCGACCAAGTAACCGTCCAAGGGAGGTCGCACCCTAGCTGGATCTATTCCATCCATTTCCCCATCGGTGATATGGGCGGATTCTTGTCAGCCTATATCACCTCTTGAGGCGTATGGGCAGAATTTTCAGTATTCTTTCGGATGCCTCGGCTGCTCAACCTTTCTTATGCTTAATGTCAATTCCTTTCCCCTTATTCCCAACCCAGATGGTCGAGCAGCCCCAGAAACTTTTAGATCAATTGCGCAATGCGATTCGCCTCAAGCACTACTCCTACCGTACTGAACAGACTTATGTCCATTGGGTCTATCGCTTTATCCTGTTTCACCAAAAGCGCCATCCCAAAGACATGGGCGCTTCTGAAATTGAAGCTTTTTTGACCGATCTGGCCGTGCAAAAACAAGTCGCGGCTCCTACGCAAAATCAGGTTCTTAGCGCTCTATTGTTCCTCTATCGCCATGTTCTACATCAAGACACCGGGTTGAATATCGATGCTGTGCGTGCCAAAAAATCGCGTTATTTGCCGACCGTTCTCACCCATGAGGAGGCGATCGCAATCCTCGAACACATGTATGGGGAATATCAACTCATCGCAAAACTTCTCTATGGCAGCGGTCTCCGCATTAGCGAAGTTTTGAGGCTCAGAGTACAGTTTTGCAACTCAGCTTTTACAGAATCATTACGACATTCGCACCGTTCAAGAACTGTTGGGTCATAAGGATGTCAAAACGACGATGATTTACACCCACATCCTCAACAAAGGTGGTCGGGGTGTTCTCAGTCCCCTCGATGCCTGTGCTTGAGTCAATGTCTTAGTTGTTGGGCAATAGTAGGTTGGTTCATTCAAGATGCCTCATAAGCATTACTTTCGGCTTCTACAGGACTGGCTTGGATCATAATTTTTGCAAAGCCCAATTTTTAGGAGAGAAGGTAGCGACCCTCGACTCCAACCTTAATACTTCTCTTAATTTAGTATTCCCCTATTTAGCACTGAGATTGCGGTACTCAGCCAAAAATTTCATTGTCATTTCGCGGAGATGTGGGTCAAGATACCCCATCGCGGTGGATGCGATCGCATCCGGTACTCCCCCATAAAATGCTTCCGCAATCCCTCCGGTAATACAGGCAAGCGTATCCGTATCGCCGCCTAACGAGACCGCGTTCCGAATCGCATCCTCAAAATCTGTTGATTCCAGAAACGCAATGATCGCCTCTGGGACGGTTCCCTGACAAGACTCGTTA
>JAAUOZ010000148.1 GCA_012034655.1 Leptolyngbyaceae cyanobacterium CSU_1_3
AGTAATGGCCCCTGGTCATCCGATTGCTGCAATGGTCTACTCCCACTTCTAAGGGTTACAGGTATGCTAACAATTTGGGTAATTTCTTTGCTGGAAATCTCCTAAGTTCACACAGTTACGTTGAGCGTGAGAGGAGAAAACAAACCAGAAAATCTGTTTCCTCCTCTCTTGCCTACCCTTTGCCTACCCTTTGCCTAGTTGTGTTTAGTTGCCCATTTTATTGAATTGATTTGAGGTGAATTGTGTTGAAGAAACTTTTGCCGATCGCACTAGTTACAATGTCGATGGTTGCGCCTGTGAGCATGGCAATGGGCCAAGACAACCCACTCTGCTATATGGACAACCCAAAAGGAACGATCGATCTCAGTAAAATTTGCGGTAAGACCCCTGTGAACACTGACCCTGCGGGCAAAAAGTCTCCAGACGATTCTCAAGGCAGCGATGGCACAACCCCTCCTCAGCCGGCAAAACCGATCGACCCCTCCGTGCAATTGATTCCTGGTCAGACAATGGAGCCACCCATCAAGCTGAGACGAGAACCCTCACCCGTATGGAATCTCTTGCCCGACCTACCCCAACCGCCCCAAGAAAAGCCCCCTGCACCGACGTCAATAGAATTTAATCTAACAACCTATTTGCCCCCTTCAGAAACTTACAGATCAATCTTGCAGATCAATTCTGTCTCTACGGCAACGGCCCAGCTAGGGCACGGCATTGCCATGCCCTTACCAAGACTAGATGCTTGATTCCGTCCCTCCTCCCCATCTCTTCAAAAGCTATGCAAACGCTCTCTCGCCCCACGTCAGCCTTTCATCGCCTCAAGCACCGAGACATTTCCTGCGAAGCCGCCCTACAGCTTTTGGTTGATGCAGAAGGTGTGATTAATTTCGAGCTATTGGATGTCGAAGTCAGCGATCGCTTCTTTCGCCAGGTGGGCGATCGGTCTGCTTTGCCGTTGGTTCCGCTGTTGCTCTGGCGCAATTGTTATTATTTGGGCAGTCCGATAGTGCTCAGTCAACCACAGGTTCAACAGTTGCGCGATCGCTGTGCTGCCAATATCAGCGTGATTGCAATTTCTGAAAAAAGTTATCAAGATTGGTATCGTTTGCAGCATACGAACGGCAATCAAATTAATGGTGCAGAATATATCAACCCATTAACCGGAAAGCAAGAGCAAGAAGACATTGCTCAGACAACAGAATTGTATCTCGCGCAAACAGATAACCAAATCGAGCGAATCAAAACGATTATCGCTGGAGCCTTGCGTAATCGAGCCAGCGACATTCACCTAGAACCCACGGCTGACGGGTTGCGCGTCCGCTATCGGATTGATGGCATTTTGCGCCACGTCACCACGCTGCCGCCCGCCATCAGCCGCAAAGTGATCGTGTCTCTCAAGGTGATGTGTGACATGGATATTTCTGAAAGTCGGCGGCCCCAAGATGGGCGAATTGGCGAAAAATATGTCGCCGACCAACAGCAAGAGTTAGGCTTAGATTTGCGTGTTAGCACCATTCCCTGTGTGAGCGGAAAAAAAGGAGAACCCGGCGAGAAAGCAGTCTTGCGATTGTTGCGACAGGACAATTCATTTAGCACGATCGAAGACCTAGGATTTTCTGAGGCGACTCGCGAAATTTATCGCACCTGGCTAGAGCAACCCCAGGGCATGGTAATTTTGACGGGGCCAACTGGGTCGGGCAAAACCAGCACGCTCTACACCAGTTTGCAAGCGGTTTCCAAAGATTCTGTCAACATTGTCACCGTTGAAGACCCCGTTGAATATGTGCTGCCCGGAATCACGCAAACCCAGGTGAATGAAGCGGTCGGCATGACCTTTGCCGCTGGGCTACGCGCTATCTTACGCCAAGATCCTGATGTGATCATGCTGGGCGAAATTCGCGATCACGAAACCGCAGAAACGGCGGTTCGTGCTGCACTCACAGGACATTTAGTATTGACGACGCTGCACACCAATGATGCGATCGGGGCGATTCCGCGACTCAAAGACATTGGCCCCGATCCAGGGTTAATCAGCGATGCGTTATTGGGTGTGGTGGCTCAGCGATTGGTGCGGCGAGTTTGTCCCCATTGTGCCGAGACTTATGAGCCGACAGAGGCAGATTTGCGGCTGCTGGGGCTAAGGCGCGAGGCAGTTCTTTCTCAAACCTGGCGACGGGGGCGAGGTTGCTCTCACTGCTTCCATTCTGGCTATTTGGGGCGTGAGGCGATTATTGAAGTATTGAACGTGGACGACACAGTTCGGCAATTGATTCACGAAGGCTCAACGACACAGCTAAACCAATACCTTCAAGAAAGCGGTTTTTACTCCTTTAGACAGGCAGCGATCGAAAAAGTGACAATGGGAATCACCACGGTAGAAGAAGTGCGGCGAGTGTTGCCTCACAGTTCACTGTGCCGATCTCAAACGGTGTCATCTTTCACAAATGCGATCGTGCGATTAGCCGGCTAAACTCACAAATTAACAGACCTCACAGATGGAGATGGCTGCCTGAAATCGTTTCTGAATGGTACTACTTTATACAATCTTGATGCTGGATGTCGTTTGAGATACACAGGCTTGCAAAGAACCTGGTGCTAAATTGCTAGTGGAATTCAATCTAAATACGATCCTCTAGAAACTTTTAGATTTTTCCTGGCATGATTTGGGCAAAAACCCATATCCCAAAACCCTTGCACCATGCCTTCTTTGAGATGTGCATGACTTGTGAAGCGCCTTGACAGCCCCCCACCCTCGATCAAATAGACATCTTCAGAAATAACAAGAGTACGCTACGAGTAGCGCAAATGACAGGGATTTTCCGCTTTTAGGCGCTTCATTTAGCGTAGTTCTCTTATTCTTGAAGAGGTCTAATGGGCATCTATCAAGTTTGTATATCTCACATTCACGAACGATTCTTTCTAAACTATGCAACCCACCGTTCTCAACTCTGGCGATATTGCGATCGTTGGTTATATCAACAATGGCAGCCCTGACTCTTTTTCTTTTGTTAACTTGGTTGCGATCGCCGCAGGGACAACGATCTACTTTACTGACAATGGTTGGACTGGATCAGGCTTTCGGGGAGTCACCGCCACCGATGCAGATGGCAATGAAAATCTGATTCGGTTTACGGCAAATGCAGATATCTCCGCCGGGACAGTCACTCGCAGCACTGATACCTCCTCAAACTTCACCTGGACAAAATCAGGTTTAATCACCCCTTCTACTACACAGAACTACGCCGACCTTTCGCTTGCCCAAGGAACAGGAACTAGCGGCGATCAAATTGCTGTAGTGCAATCGACGGGTGCTAATCCTTTGCTGTCAGAGTTTCGGGCGATTTACCAGATCGACTACACCGGAACCTTTGAAGACGCAACCAGTTCAAATACGGGTAATGTGATTCCAGCCCTATCGCAGGCAGGCAACACCGCAACCCTCTTTGGCAACGGCGCGACCTCTGCCGCCTTCAATTTCAACACACTCTCAACCGGGACTCGCGAAGACTGGCTGGCAGCCATCAACAATGCCAACAACTGGACTTTTGGCAGCGTCACCGCCTTACCCACAGGCAACCTCACCGTGGGCAGCAGCAGCAGCAGCGTAACGACGGTTAACTTGTCGGTCAGCACGACGGCAGCCTCGGAAGCAGGGAAAACGATCGTCACCGTCACGGCTACAGCTTCGAGGGCAGTGGTGGGCGAACAAACCGTGGGCTTGGGCATAACCGGAAGCGGCATCACCGCCGAAGATTACACGCTGAATACCGAAACCATCACGATCGCCGACGGAGCCACGACGGGTTCTGTCACTTTTACCGTGGTCGATGATGCGATCGTCGAAGGCAACGAAACCGCGCTGCTCACCCTTCGCAACCCATCCGCAGGCATCGCCCTAGGCAGCACAACTTCACAGAGCCTTGCGATCGCCGACAATGATTTTGGTCTACTAAAAAAAGTAGGCGGCTTTACCAGTGCCAACGGTGCAGAAATTCCGGCCTTTGATCCGGGTAGCGATCGGCTCTTTGTGGTGGCGGGCAACACCGTCGAGATTTTGAGCGTTAGCAATGCGGGCGCACTCGGCCTCGTCGGCACATTGGCTCCCGGTTTTGAAGTCGCTGCTGGGCTAGAGGCGTTGCCAAACAGTGTCGCGGTCAAGAATGGTATTGTAGCCGTGGCCTATGCCCTACGCAACACCACCACCGGGGCCCAACTTGCTGGGCAGGTGAGCTTCTACAAGTCTGATGGCACATTTCTCCAATCGGTGACGGTGGGCGCTCTGCCCGATATGTTGACCTTTACCCCCGACGGCACAAAGGTTCTGGTCGCCAACGAAGGAGAACCCAATAGCTACGGGCAAGCGACTTCGATCGATCCAGAAGGATCAGTCAGCGTCATTGACTTGTTAGCAGGTGTAACCAATGCAACCGTTAGAACGGCCACCTTTACTAGTTTTAATAGTCAAATAGATGCGCTCAAAGCCGCCGGAGTGAGAATTACCGGGCCCGAATCAACCGTGGCCCAAGACCTAGAGCCTGAATATATTGCGGTTTCTGCCGATGGTCTCACCGCCCAGGTGACACTGCAAGAAAATAACGCGATCGCCACCCTCGACATTGCCAGCGCCACCATTACCAAAATTGTGCCTTTGGGTGTCAAAGACCATAGCCAACCAGAGAGCGGACTGGATGCCAGCGATCGTGATGGCGGAATTAATATTCGCCCTCAGCCCGTATTTGGTTTATATCAACCCGACGCGATCGCTAGCTTTAGTGCCAATGGGCAAACCTACTACATCACCGCTAACGAAGGGGATGCTCGCGACTACACAGGCTTTAGTGAAGAAGTTCGGATCGGTGCTGCCACCCTCGACGCGACGCAGTTCCCCAACGCCGCAGCCCTCAAAGAGAACGCCAACCTGGGACGATTAACCATTTCTAAAACCACCAGCGACAAAGATAGCGATGGCGATCTAGATCGGCTGGAAGTGTTTGGGGCACGATCGTTCTCTATTTGGGATGCAAGTGGCAATCTGGTCTACGACAGTGGCGATCAGTTAGAACAAATCACTGCGACGCAGGTTCCGACGTTGTTTAACTCTGACGGCGCTGCCGCGACCTTTGATGGGCGCAGCGACAACAAAGGGCCAGAGCCAGAAGGAGTCGTGATTGGGGTGATCAGCAACCGCACCTACGCTTTTATGGGTCTAGAGCGAGTGGGCGATGTAATGGTCTATGAAGTGACGAACCCCAACAAGCCGGTCTTTGTGCAATACCTCAACCTGCCCGAAGACGTTGGCCCTGAAGGGTTAACCTTTGTTTCGGCGATCGATAGCCCCACGGGTAAACCTCTGCTCATCACTGCGAACGAAATCAGCAAAACCACCGCTCTATTTGAAGTCACACCGCCGATTCGGATCAGCGACATTCAAGGAACCGCCCATCGATCGCCCTACGAAGGCCAAACCGTGACTGGCATTGCGGGCATTGTGACGGCGGTACGATCGAACGGCTTCTACCTGGAAGATCCCCACCCAGATAGCAGTGATGCCACCTCCGAGGGGCTGTTTGTGTTCACGTCGTCGGCTCCTACGGTGCGGGCGGGCGATTCCGTGCAGGTGAGTGGCAGAGTGACTGAGTTTCGTCCGGGAGGTGCAACCAGCCCCAACTTGACGACCACGCAAATTTCTAGCCCAACGATCGCGATTCTGTCGAGCGGCAATGCGTTACCTGTGCCGACAATTTTGGGCATCGGTGGCAGAACGATTCCGACGAGAGTCATTGAGGACGACACCACGGGCAACGTCGAGACGGGTGGCGTATTTGACCCGACGATCGACGGCATCGACTTCTACGAAAGCCTAGAAGGGATGCGGGTGCAAATCAACAACCCGTTTGCCACCAGCCCCACGAACAATTTTGGCGAAATTTGGGTGTTAGCAGATAACGGCGTTAACGCCACCAGCCGGACGGCCCGTGGCGGCAGCCTCATCAACGCCAACGACTTCAACCCAGAGCGCATCCAAATTGACGATACCCTCCTGGGAAATGTTACCGTTCCGAGGGTGAATGTGGGCGCTCAACTGGGGACGATCGTCGGCGTAGTAGACTACAGCTTCAACAACTATGAAGTGTTAGCAACGGCGCTACCCACGATCGTGACTCCTAGCCCTTTGTTGCGAGAAGTCACCACCCTGACCTCAAGCGCCACCGATTTAACGATCGCCGCCTTCAACGTCGAAAACCTTGACCCATCAGATGGCGCAACCAAGTTTAATGCTCTGGCTGCTGCTATTGTTATTAATCTCAAATCTCCAGACGTGATCACGCTGGAGGAAATTCAAGACAACAATGGGGCCACCAATGATGCGATCGTGGATGCTGATTTGACTTTCCAGCGATTGATTGATGCGATCGTGGCGGCGGGTGGGCCACAATACGAATATCGGCAGATCAACCCCGTCGATGATCAAGATGGCGGCGAACCCGGTGGCAACATTCGCGTGGGCTTTTTGTTTAATCCCAATCGGGTTTCTTTTGTCGATCGTCCGGGTGGCACATCAACCTCTAACACCACCGTCAGTAACACCAATGGCACACCAGAACTTTCTGCTAGCCCTGGCCGCATTGACCCGACCAATCCGGCTTTCAGTAGCAGCCGCAAACCTCTGGTGGGTGAGTTTGCCTTTAATGGGCAAACCGTGTTTGTGATTGCCAATCACTTCAACTCTAAGGGGGGCGACCAGCCGCTCTACGGCCCCTCTCAGCCGCCTACCCTGACTAGCGAAGTGCAGCGCAATCAGCAGGCGGCGATCGTCAAAGCATTTGTGCAAGATATTTTGGCAGTCAACCCCAATGCCAATGTGGTCGTTGCCGGAGATCTAAACGATTTTGAGTTTTCTAACCCGGTTAACTTAATTGAAAGTGCAGGTCTCAAAAATCTGATTGAAACTCTACCAGAAAACGAGCGATATACCTACAACTTTCAGGGCAATGCTCAGACGCTAGATCATATGCTGATCAGCAATAACTTATTCAACCAACTCAATGGGTTTGATGTGGTCCACATCAACTCAGAGTTTGCCGATCAAATCAGCGATCATGATCCGTCTGTGGCTCGGTTCCGATTTAATAGCGCTCCGACTAATCTGGTTCTCAGTGCGAGCAATGTGGATGAGAACGTGGCTGCTAACACCCTGATTGGCACGTTTAACACAATCGATCGTGACCCAGGCAATACATTCACCTACAGTTTTGTGAATGGTGTAAACACCCCTGACAACTCGTTTTTCACTATTAATGGGAATCAACTCAGCATCAATCTTTCCCCTGATTTTGAAACGAAACCCACCTACACTATTCAAGTTCGCACCACCGACCAGGGCGGTTTGAGTAGTGACAAAACGCTGACGATCGCCATCAACAATCTCAACGAAGCACCCGTCAATCGTGTGCCCGCAGGTCAGACCACCACTCAAGGCTCTACACTCGTCTTCTCGGCGGCCAAAGGCAATGCGATCGCCGTCAGCGATGTCGATGCCAACAATGGGTTAGAGCAGGTCAAACTGTCTGTCACCAACGGCGTTCTGACGTTGAATCCGAATCAGTTGACGATCGTAGAAGGCCAAAACGGCACAGCTTCGATCACCGTCAAAGGAACCCTGACCCAGCTAAATCAAGCCCTAAACGGTCTGCAATTTACCCCCGATGCCGCCTCCGTTCTGGCTGGTTCTGCTATGCTCACCCTAACCACCGATGACCTGAGCAATACAGGTGCAGGAACCGCCAAGACCGACACCGACACCCTAAAAATTATGGTTAAGCCAGCCAACCTGGTTCTTGGTAATAACCGCAACAACACCCTCTGGGGATCGCTGCGCGACGATACAATTTACGGCCGAGGGGGCAACGACCTGCTCTTTGGCTGGAACGGGAACGACATTCTGCTGGGCGAAGATGGCAACGACCTGCTGGATGGTGGACTGGGCAACGACTACCTCGACGGCGGCAAAGGCAACGATCGTATCTTCGACCTGGGTGGCAACAACACTATTTTTGGTGGCGATGGCAACGACACCGTCTGGGTTGGGTTCGGCACAAACCAGATCGACGGCGGTGTCGGCAACGACACCATCTATCTAGGAGAGGGTCAGAACACGATCGCCCTGGCTCGTGGCAAAGGCAACGACACGATTTATAACTACAACGCTGGCTCAACCCGCTTTAACCTGACCGCCGGATTGAGCTACACCAACCTGACGATCGTGCAAGATGGCAGCAGTACCCTGATTCGCGCAGGCTCCGAGAGGCTCGCTTCTCTGGCCGGAGTCCGAGCCACCAGCATCACCGCTAATCAATTCATTTCCGTGTGACATATCCACCGATCGCAACAGCAATCCATTCTTGCTTGGCTTCCACTCAAAATTGCCCCCTCGAATCGAATGTTCCGAGGGGGCTGGTGGTTGACTGGATAATGAATCGACGACAGTTTTGCAATGACCTGCTTTTCTGCTGCCGATTGAATTTCACCTTGCATGGATGACAGGATGGCATCGCCTAGATTTCTAGACGAGATCGATTTTCCATTGACTTTGAATTTCATGACCAATACCTTCTCTGATGTGTTAGGGAAATAGTGTTTAGTTGGCAAATGTGAACTCTTTCCAGGGCAGAGCGTGAGTCGGGACGTTTTGAAGGAATCGAACGAGGTTTTGTCTCCCATAAAATGTGTCTTTGCCTTTATGTTCAAGCAATGCCTAATGGCTTATGGCGGTTCTCAGTCCAGAGCAGTATACTTTCAAGTCTGAAAACCTTTTCCAGTCGGGATTGACTGTACCTCACCAGCTTAGGAAACGCTATAAGACTAAACAGGAGAGGATTGGATATGAAATCGGTACAGAAGATGCTAACCAACGAAATCAACAAAACTCCAGAAAACTTATTACAAGAAGCTCTGGATTTTGTCATGTTTATTAATTACAAACATAGTCAGACTCAGACAAAAACAAGTACAGGTTGGCAATCTGGCTTTTTTGAAGAAGTGATTGGTGGATGAGAGGGAGAAAAACTCGTGAGAGAGATTCAGCCAGAATATGAACAGCGGGAAGAATTACGGTGAAGTACCTGCCAGATACCAAGGTTTGCATTAAGCTGCTGAATGGTGATGTCGTCTCAATTAATGAAGCGATTCTTGGATTATCGATTACATAGGAGCCATTCCCCATGACCAGACCTGCGATTCTCCAACTGGGACAGTCCTATACCTTCAGGCAATACTTCGAGATGACCTATGAGCCAGAAGACATTCTGGCAGAGTTTGGCTATACCCTACAGCGATCGCTCCTCTCTCTACCGCAATCCACCGCAAACCTTGATCGGCTCGATAACCTCAAAACTCGGATTGAAGAAAGCCTTCCCTACATCAGTCTCACCAGCGAAGCCGCCCGACGCGAACTATTGATTGCTCCCCTGCTGCTAGACCTGGTGCACTACACCCGCGCCCAACTCCGCATCGAATATCCCCTCATCGTTACCGAGCAACTCAAAGGTTCCCTCGACTATTACCTCTACTCAGTGGGCAAACTGCTTGTAATTGAGGCGAAAAATGCTGATTTAGCCAAAGGCTTTACCCAACTTGCCGTCGAGTTAATTGCCCTGGACAAATGGACAGATAACCAGCAGCCAACTCTGCAAGGAGCCGTTTCCACAGGTGATATCTGGCAGTTCGGCATTCTGCATCGAGAGCAAAAGCAAATTCAACAGGGGCTAACCCTTTATCGTGTGCCAGATGATCTAGAAAGCCTGATTCGCATTCTGATCAAAATTTTGGAGCCATAAAACCGCTATGCCCAGACTAGCGATTATTCAACCCGACCAGTCCTACACCTTTGCTGACTACTTCAAACTCAACTTTGCCCCGCAAGACATCCTGGCGTATTTCAAAGTTTCCCTCCAGCGCCGATCGTTAAATCTGCCTCGCTATTCTGGTTCTCTCGATCGCCTCAACGATCTCAAAGCTCGAATTGAAGAAAGTCTGCCCCGCCTCAGTCTCACCAGCGAAATGGCACGACGAGAATTCCTGATTGCCCCAGTGCTGACAGATGTATTGCATTACACCCAAGCCACTCTCAACGTTGAGTATCCCGTTGCCGTGAGCCATCAACTCAAAGGCTCTCTCGACTACCTGCTGCAAAATGATCAAACATTTCTGGTGATCGAAGCCAAAAATGAAGATCTAGAACGAGGCTTTGTGCAATTGGCGATCGAACTGATTGCTCTCGACCAATGGATCGAATCCGAGCAGACTATCCTGCAAGGTGCAATCTCAACCGGAAATATCTGGCAGTTTGGGCAGTTCGATCGACAAACTCGTGAAGTCACTCAAGACCTCAATCTTTACCGTGTTCCGGCTGACCTAGACGATCTGTTGCGAACTCTAATCAAAATTCTTGAACCCTAACCCTTATGCTCGAAGCCGTCATCCAAGAACTGATTCGTCAGCAGTGCCCTTACTACGTTTTCTGGCTATCGGCTAAAGTGAGCGGCGGCAGATAACCTTGGACTCCCACCAATAACCTCGATCCCGTCCGCTCCACTGTGTTGTGTACGCCCAGCATGAGCGTGAACTAATGGGGTGAAAGTCCCCTGTGGTGGAACCAGCGTCCAAATGCTCGAAAGTCATAGGAGGCGAGTGACGACAACCACTAGCCAAGAGCAAGGGCAAACCCGTGAGGGAAGGTCTGGAGGAAGCTGGCGGCAAACCTGTGAGCCGACGGACAGAAACATCATAGAAGGCTGAGATCTTTAGGGCAAGTTGGCACAACACAACGAAGCCCTCTGGTTCAAAAGACACAGTAAATGATGCGGTTGTGCAGGGACAGTTCACGGTCTTATCTGGGGAGATCTGCTCGAATGGCGGTCTGATAGTCTAGGGGAGTCTGATTGAGGTCTAGCTGGAAACGGTTAGGGAGCCACAGAACCCTACGGACACTCAGGCAGCGCACAGATGCGGGAACGCTCTGGGTGATCGAGCAGAAGTCAGCAGAGGTCATAGTAGCCAAATACTCACTGTAATGGGTGAGACAGGGTGAAGGACTGAACTTCGGAACGCAGGGAGGAGACACGAAGCTCGACCGAGCGATGAACCCGGATGGGGGAGCTATTCAGTCGGCGCTTAATTGTGTAGCCAGCCTTGGGGAACATCAAAGTTGCTCTTGTAGCGATCAAGCTGAACCCTAAACCGTTCGGGGGAAACGCCCCATGCGGACCCGCATGTGGGGTGTTGTGGGGGCTGGGGGAGAAAATCCCCTGGCTACCCGATTCGACGGCTAGCGCTACTTTAACAAGAAGACCACCATACAAGAACGTTTGTTTAGGAAACTACTTGCAAAATTATCGTTCTGAGACTATTATTGGGTACTCAATTTTAGTTTCGCGTCCGAAATCATGTCTGGTCAATATCTCTCTGTCAAAGAAACCTCTGAACTGCTTAAATGCTCCGAGCAATACGTTCGCAAGCTACTCAGATATGGCGAAATTAGCGGAGAGCGGATTAGTAGTCGATGGATCGTTGCTTCAGAATCTGTTGATCAATATCGCTGTAAAGATGATGATGCTAGCGTTGTCATCCCAGATCACGCAAGGCGATCGCAGAGTAAACCAACTCTAAAAGCCCTAAGCTTTTTCTCCGGCTGTATGGGATTGGACTTGGGATTGGAAAAAGAGGGAATCAAGGTTCTTCTTGCCTGTGAAGTTGATTCGGCAGCCCGAAAGACGATTGAAATGAATCGACCAGATATGGCATTAATCGGAGATATCAGAGACTATTCAGCCGCCATGATTCGGGAGAAAGCTAGATTGAGTCCAACAGAAGATATCGACGTTATTGTAGGTGGACCTCCGTGTCAAGCGTTTAGTAGTGCGGGCAAACGACAAGGATTCAATGATGAACGAGGAAATGTTTTCTTAACATTCATTGATTTGATTACTGAACTCCGACCTAAATTCGCAGTAATTGAAAATGTTCGAGGTTTATTATCGGCTCCATTACAACATCGACCTCATGAGATGAGAGGAAAGCACTATCCATCTCTATCCGATGAGGAAAAAAGAGGCGGTGCGTTGTTGTTCATTACTTGGCGACTGAAGGAGGCAGGTTACAGCTTCTCTTTCAATTTATATAATGCTGCCAATTTTGGATCGCCTCAACAACGAGAAAGAGTCGTGATTGCTTGTAGCCGAGATGGAGAAAAACTTCCCTATCTCACACCCACTCATTCAGAGAAAGGGTTGTATGGATTACCTCAGTGGCGAACTTTAAGAGAAGTACTCGCCGATCTACCCGAAGATGGACATCATTTTGTCAAGTTTCCTGAGAAGCGACTCAAATATTATCGACTCCTAAAGCCTGGGAAGTATTGGCGAGATTTGCCGGTTGAATTACATCAAGAAGCACTTGGAGCTTCTTATCATGCAAGTGGTGGCAAAACAGGTTTTTATCGGAGGTTGGCTTGGGATAAACCCTCTCCAACGTTGGTGACTCATCCAGCGATGCCTGCAACCGACTTAGCACATCCAGAGGCGGATAGACCACTCAGTATTGAAGAATATAAACGAATCCAAGAATTTCCTGATGATTGGGCGATCGCGGGTAGTTTGCTCGATCAGTATCGTCAAGCTGGAAATGCCGTTCCTTGTTCTTTGGGCAGAGCGATCGCCAGAATGCTATTGAATCATCTCAACGGCGAAACACCAACGACTTATCCAGATTTTCCCTATTCGCGCTACCACAAAACTGATGATGTAAATTGGATGCTTGAAATCTTAGGTTGCCTGGAAGAATCAACAGGAGAGCAGCTTTCTTTGAATTTAGTCTGAGGATTTAGTGATCTGTTGCCAGGGGTTATTGGGTTCTATTGCCAGCGCATTTGGATTTCCTGTTAGAACTCGCTGCACAAATGTAACAAAATTATCTTCAGAAAAACGGCCTGTCCCATATTTTTCGTTGAAGTATGACCATCGATATAAGCCAGTTCTAGCGTCAACTCTGTACCATTTTTCAATCGGTTGATTAATCCTCACTCTAGAAGACGAACTATTTTCTGAATTGCTACGATTCTTGACTTGTAAAAGAGAACCATCCGTGTTGCAAAAATCGACGTGGCGAACAGATTCTCCCCAACAACAAGACCAACCATATTCTACCAATTGTTCTGCTAAGAATTCTTCGAGCAGTAGCCCTTGAATATTTTCCGCTGACATTGATAGTCTATGTGCGTACTTGATCTGTTCTAAATGTTCTGTGGTTAATCCTGTCAATCTAGCATTAATAATTGTGGTGACGATCGGATCAGCAACTGTTCCTGGCGGTTGTGAAATTCGCCTTGAAATCCGATTCTCGAAACTATTATTGTACTTTTTCAACCAAGCCTGAGCCAGAATCTCTGGTGTGTTGCTTTTGAGAGTCGGAGAAAGACCTGGATTCCTGTAGCAAGCAGTCAAAATAGTACGATGAGATTCCAAAAGCTGCTGCCCTTGTTGGTCAAAAGTGTTTTGGAAGATCTGTAAAAAATCTTCTTCAGCACTAGAGCTAGCAATGATGTCATCAAAGGTAACGGGCATAAATGACTTCCTTAATCTGGACAAGAACAATACAACTTAAAATGTCCAAACTGTACGTCAGAATACCTGTTTTGAAACTTATTTGAGTACATCCAACCTTATAAAGAGCAAGTTTTGGCAACCGAGCTTTCAACACTCCCTTCGCCAAGAATCAGAAGCCGTCGAACGGCAAAGTTCAGCGGCGGTTGATCGTACCTGAATCGGAGTTGAGAAGACTCAATCAGTCCGCTGCAACGCCGTGTTGGGGAGCACCCTCGCACTGAACGAGAAACACTTCGCGCCACTTCTCGAAGCATAACTTGCGATCGCGCGATCGACGAATCAACTAACATCACAGCCAACCAAACGCGGAACGATCGGAACCACAAATAGAACGAGAGAAGCGAAACACTTGGCGCTCACCACGAGAGGCTGCCCAACGGTCGTGTTCAGCGGCGGCAGATAACCTTGGACTCCCAATAACCTCGATCCCGTCCGCTCCACTGTGTTGTGTACGCCCAGCATGAGCGTGAACTAATGGGGTGAAAGTCCCCTGTGGTGGAACCAGCGTCCAAATGCTCGAAAGTCATAGGAGGCGAGTGA
>JAAUOZ010000149.1 GCA_012034655.1 Leptolyngbyaceae cyanobacterium CSU_1_3
GGATGAATCACTGAAGCTTTGGGATGTTACAACGGGGCAGTGCTTACAGACTTTGAGTGCTGATCGTCCCTATGAAGGAATGAACATTACTGGAGTCACTGGAATTACCGATGCTCAGAAAGCCACGCTGATAGCATTAGGTGCAGTAGAACCTTAAAATCTTCTTCGGATTGCATTTTTTTGCCCAGTTGTCGATTTGCCGTTTTGCCAAACGACTACTAGATAAAGGCAATTATTTTGCACCCTTTTGGCATTTTGATTTTAGATGGCAGAACTGGTTTTAGCCTCTGTGTGAGCGATCCATCTGTTCTATGCAAATTTCTAACGCGGATGCAATTAAATTCTGGAGGGAACCATGAAATTTATCTGCCTTGGATACATGGACGCAACGAAGTGGGATCAGATGTCTGAAATTGAGTGCAAAAAGCTGATGCAGGCATGTTTGGCCTACGATGATGAGCTACGTAGAGGTAAATACTTTCTGGGAGGAGAGGCGTTACAAAATATTCACAATGTGGTGACGCTCCGATACCAAAACGGCAAGGTAACGTTTACCGACGACCCCTACACCGAAACCAAAGAGCAACTTGGCAGCCTTCTATTTCTGGAGGCTAGAGATCTAAACCACGCCATCCAGTTGATGTCCCAACATCCTGGCATCCGCAGCGGAGCCTTCGAGATTCGGCCCATTGATGTCTTCATCAATGCGCGGCTAACAAACCCAAAAACCTAGAGAAGTTTCCAGCAGAGTAGCAGATCCCCTCCTCGGAGGAGTGCCCGTAGGGCGGGGTGGGTTCTTCTCATCGCAGGGTGGGTTAGAACGGAAAATATAGTTTGCAGATAGCCAAAATAGTATATATGTACTAAAATAAGAATGATTGAAAAAACTGTGTCGAGTAATCGGTTTGTTTATCCGCCCTTAAACTCAATTTCAGGAGAGAAAACAATGCATACTCAATCTCAAACAGAACATCACTGGCTGGATCAATTCGTGGGCAAATGGATCTGCGAATCTGAATGTGTGATGGCACCGGATCAACCCTCCACCAAAACTAAAGGTACGGAAGTGGTTCGATCCATTAATGGCCTGTGGATAGTGGCTGAAGGCGAAGGCGAAATGCCCGGTGGGGAGACTGGGAAAAGCATCATGACCCTGGGCTATAATCCCCAGAGCAATTGCTATGTAGGGACATTTATTTGTTCAATGATGCCTCACCTCTGGGTTTACAAAGGCACCCTGGATGCCGCCCAAACCGTCCTTACCCTGGATACAGAAGGCCCTATTTGCGATCAGACCACTATTCACAATGCCATGACGAAGTATCAAGATATCATCACTGTTGTGAGTGAAGATCATCGCATGTTGACTTCCCAGATATTGGGAGAAGATGGTCACTGGCATCAATTTATGACTGCACATTACTGGAAGCAGTAGTTTACTAAAGTCATTCAACCCAAGACAGGGGTGAAATCATAAAATACATCCTGCTCATCTACAGTGACGAAAATGCCTGGATGGAGATTGATGTGCAGAATTTGGATGATGCGATCGCAATTGCTGAATGTATTCCCAGCACCCGTAAAGGCACCGTCGAAATCCGACCTGTCCTAGAACTTACGGGTTTGCCCACAGACCCGTAGTGATCCCACTGCAATCAACCCCTGTCACCTATTAGTTATCTATTAGGAGAAAAATCTATGTCTGAGCATAAAGTTGTATCCACAGAAGAATGGCTGATTGCCCGTAAAGAATTGCTACAGAGCGATTTACTCAAGATTCACAGGAGAACTGATGGAATCCTCTCACAAACCTGAAGGTTACAGTACTGTCTCGCCCTATCTAGTTGTCATACCAATTTTTGATGAGTGTACATTACGAATATCTTTGCAGTATAAGCATTCTAGATATTTAATTTAGTGTATGTTCTCTGAGAATTGGTATCAATGGTGCAGATGCCACGATCGCATTTTTGGTCGAGGCCTTTAACGCCGTTGAATTACGCCGAATTCCTAACGAAGTGGGAAAACTCATCCATGCTGAGGTTCGCATTGACGATACAGTCGTGATGATCGCAGACGGGGGTGATGGTTGGCCAGCAATGCCTGCTCATGTGCATGTCTACGTCAGGGATGTTGACGCTATTTATAAACGTGCGTTGGCGAAGCCTCTCCTTTGGAGAATCGCCGCAGGTGCAATATCTGTTCAAGAACCGATCAAAAAAGAGGATGAAGACAAACGTGGCGGTGTGAAGGATGCAGGCGACACAATTTGGTGGATCGCTACCAAGGTGGAATAGTAAAAGCTTTTCCAAAAAAGTTTATTCAACCTGTCGATCGCCCAAACTTTAATTCGACTATTTAGTAGAGTAAGTGTTTGGTCGTAAACAGATACCATAACTGCAAAATTAAACAGGAGATAAATCATGAAACCCAATCCCATTGTTTGGTGCGAGATTTACGTCCAGGACATGGATCGTGCAAAGCAGTTTTACGAGTCTGTGTTCCAGATGAAACTGGAGAAGCTTGAAAGCCCTGAAAGTCCTGAGATCGATATGTGGACATTCCCGATGACGATGGATGCGGTCGGTGCCTCTGGTGCATTGGTCAAGATGGACGGGGTTGAGTCTGGCGGCAGTGGTACGATTCCATACTTCCATTGCGATGAGGTCACTGAAGAATCGGAGCGCGTTGTCAAGGCCGGTGGCAAAATTCACACGCCCAAAATGTCCATCGGTCAATACGGATTCATGGCGTTAATTGTCGATACAGAAGGAAATACAATCGGCCTTCACATGGATCCAAAAACGATGGAGTGAGAGTGGATCTAATTGTAAGTCAGATGGCACAGCATACGATTGTTCAAGAGTAAGGAGGCACTGAATGACCGATCTGATTCTCACCACTTTCGATTGGGTTCCCGAACCGCCGCGAGGCTATGTGCGTGACATACGTGTGCGTTGGGCACTGGAAGAGGCTGGGTTGCCCTATCGCGTCAATAGCGTGCCATTTCGCGATCGGGATGCCGAGCATTTTTCGCACCAACCCTTTGGTCAAGTGCCGTGGTTGACGGATGGAGATCTCTCGATCTTCGAGAGTGGCGCGATGTTGCTTCATCTAGGGGAGCGAAGTGAAGCGCTGATGTCAGTCGATTCGCATGGTCGTAGCGAGGTCAAACAATGGCTGTTTGCCGCGCTCGCTTCGGTTGAGGCAGCAAGCCAGCCCTGGTCCTTCTTCAAATTTTCTGGTGACACCGGAGAAACGCCGATGTGGAAGTTTTTTGACGACTTCCTCATATTACGGCTCAAGCATATGGAGGCCGTGTTGACCGGACGCGAATGGCTTGTGGGAGCTTTTTCGATCGCCGACATACTGATGGCGGATGTGCTGCGACTTGTCGATCGGTTCGATGGGCTGGCGGCATATCCCGCCTGTCGTGACTATGTTGCGCGCGCCACGGCACGCCCGTCGTTTGTGAAGGCATACGCAGACCAGATCGCGCATTTTGCTGCGGCAGACTGAGCAGTTCACGCAGCCCTTCCGCGCCTCCATCGTGGCCCGCGCCCGCTTCGTCGAACCAACGGAGGAATGACAATGCCCAAACATCACATTTTTGCGACAAAATTTGCAAGGGTATATCCGCTATATGTTCAAAAAGCGGAACGTAAGAACCGTACGCAACAAGAAGTTAACCAAATCATCTGCTGGTTGACTGGCTATAACCAAGCGGGATTGCAGCAGCAAATCGAACAGGAAAACGATTTTGAAACCTTTTTTGTTCAAGCACCAGCCATACATCCAAATAGTTCGCTTATCAAAGGCGTAGTGTGTGGTGTTCGCGTGGAAGAAATACAAGATCCGCTGATGCAAAAAATACGCTATTTGGACAAGCTGATTGATGAGCTTGCAAAAGGAAAAGCGATGAAGAAGATTCTGCGGCAATAAGTCGTTTAGCCATAAGACACTACAGCGATGCAGCGTGGCTTAGCTCAGGCGTTATGCGACTGCTCATTTCAATATTCAGACTGGCAAAAGGAGACCAAAGTGGAAAAACAGATGCAACTATATGAATTTGCTCCTACGCGCTCAACTCGGGTGCGATGGATGCTCCAAGAACTGGGCGTAGACTTCGAGTCTATAACCATCAACCTCGGGGCAGGGGAACACCGTCGCCCAGACTTCCTCAAAATCAATCCGGCTGGCAAGCTCCCAGTGCTCGTTGACGACGACCTCGTTCTCACCGAGTCCGTTGCAATTGTGCTTTACCTGGCAGAGAAGTATCCCCACAAAGGGCTGGTTCCCACAGACATCAAGCAGCGATCGCAAGTCTACCGTTGGCTTCTGTTCACAGCCACGGAGCTGGAGCAACCACTATGGCGCATCGCGCGTCACACGGCGCTGTATCCAGAACATCTGCGCCTGACCGCCGAGGTCTCCCTGGCTCGCCAGGATTTCACGGATATGGTAGCTGTACTGGAGGATCATATGCAGGGTCGCCAGTTCATTGTTGGCAACACTGTGACAGTCGCTGATTTTGTGTGTGCCTATACCCTCGACTGGGCCAACGAGGTTCAGTTGCTCGATAGCTGTCCGCACCTTCTCCAGTATATGGAGCGGATATATGCTCGACCGAATGCGCCACTCCACATCGCTGCGGCGTTTGCGAGTCTCAGCTAATTGGTAAACAATTAGAAGAAAATAATCATGAATCAAGTCAGTGACATCATCAAATTGCCTTTACCCTGACTCATGAAGACTCCATGCAAATGGCACAAGAGCATGGGTTATTCCCTGCAAACCCATAAATCGCATGGAGTTGCGATCTCTCAGTGCTAGACTCCCAATCGGCATTTACAAAATTTCTAAAAAAGTTTGTTAGATGTGTCGATCGCACGAACCTCAGTTCGACTAGATAGTAGAGGAGTTAGATTAGACGCTTCAATCCATAGAGAAGATTGCAATCCAAATCATCAAATTAACCAAAGGAGTTCATTATGAAGTTGAATCCATATCTCTCTTTCAATGATGAATGCGAAGCTGCGTTTAAGTTTTACGAGCAATGTCTGGGCGGAAAAATTGACTCGATGATGACCTACGGAGAGTCGCCCATGGCGGAGCAAACGCCCCCTGAAAAACTCGATAAAATCATGCATGCCTCCTTAATCGTAGGCGACACGATCTTGATGGGAAGTGATGCTCCACCTCAGATGTTTGAAAAACCGCAGGGTTTTTCTGTCTCGCTCGTATTTACGGATCCGGTAGAAGCCGAACGGATTTTTAATGCCTTGGCAGAAAACGGAACCGTGCAAATGCCAATCCAAAAAACCTTTGGTCGTGCTCGTTTTGGTATGGCTGTTGATCGCTTTGGCACACCATGGATGATTAACTGTGAGCCTGCTGCCTGAGTTCTGAAATCAACAATCAATCGTCAATTTAATTAAGGAGAACTTCCATGACCTATATAGATGGATTTGTGATAGCTGTGCCCACTGCTAATCGCGCCGCTTACCAAAAAATAGCTGAGGAGGCAGCCATTTTGTTCAAGGAGCACGGTGCGCTCAAATTAGTCGAATGTTGGGGCGACGATGTTCCTGGTGGCAAGCTAACCTCTTTCCCAATGGCGGTTAAATGCGAGGAAAACGAAACGGTGGTTTTTTCCTGGATCGTTTGGCCTTCCCGTGAAGTGCGCGATGAGGGGAATCAGAAGGTAATGGCCGATCCGCGAATGCAACAACCAGCGGAGATGCCCTTTGATTGCAAGCGGATGATCTACGGTGGTTTTGAGGTGATAGTTGAAAGCTAAAGCAATGCTGTTTCCAGCTTAATCTAGATACATTAAATTTCAAAGGAGAACAGAATGAGCACTCAAATTTTTGTGAATCTACCCGTAAAAGACCTCAACAAATCCGTAGAGTTCTTTACTAAGCTTGGCTATGAATTTAATCCCCAGTTTACGGATGAGAATGCAACTTGCATGATTGTGGATGAGAATATTTTTGTGATGCTTCTCGTGGAGAAATATTTCAAGACCTTTATGCCCAAAGAGATTTGCGACACAACCAAAAGTGCAGAAGTGCTGGTCGCTTTATCTTTTGAGAGTCGAGCAGCAGTTGATGAGATTGTAGCTAAGGCGATCGCGGCAGGGGGCACCACCTACAAAGAACCGCAAGATCTCGGTTTTATGTACCAACATGGATTCCAAGATTTAGATGGTCACATTTGGGAAATCTTTTTCATGGAAGAAATTGAAATCGAGCACGCTTAGACGTTTCCTATCCCCTTAATAAAACTCATCGCTCAGGAGGTACGACTATGACCACCGAAACCACACAATTCCAAAACGAAGACCAGATTCGCGGGACGATAGACGCACGGGCGATCGCAATCTGCAACAAGAACGTGCAGGGCGTGCTACCCAATTTCACCGAAGACTCTGTGGGCTTTTTCTTCGAACCACCACTCCAGCAGTCGCCGCTCAAGGAGGATCTGGCGGGCTGGTTCGCAACGTGGAGTAGTCCAATCGGCTACGAAATCGGCGACCTAAAAATCACTGCTGGCGATGACGTTGCCTTCTGCAATAGTTTGAGCCGACTGACCGGAACAAGAACCGATGGCACAAACACTGATCTTTGGTTTCGCGAGACTTTGTGTTTCCAGAAAATCGACGACCAGTGGCGGATCGCGCACATACACGAATCGGTGCCCATGTATATGGACGGTAGCCTCAAGGCAGCGATCGATCTCAAGCCATAATACAAAACACTTAATTACGGAGAAAAACCATGGAAAATATTCACAAAATCATCCCTTGCTTGTGGTTTGACGATCAAGCCGAAGAAGCCGTGGAGTTCTATACTTCAGTGTTTCGAAATTCAAAAATTGGTAACATTAGTCGATATGGCGAGGCTGGGCAAGAAGTACACGGCAAACAAGCAGGAACAGTCATGACCGTGGCCTTTGAACTCGATGGGCAAGCATTTACCGCTCTCAACGGTGGCCCGATTTTCAAATTCAACGAGGCCATTTCCTTGCAAATCGATTGCGAGACTCAGGAAGAGGTGGACTATTACTGGCAGAAGCTATCGGAGGGCGGGGATAAAACAGCGCAGCAGTGCGGCTGGCTCAAGGACAAATACGGCGTATCTTGGCAAATTGTCCCCAGAATATTAGTTGAAATACTCAACGATGCCGATGAATCAAAATTCCAAAGAGCCATGACTGCCATGCTGAAAATGAAGAAGATCGACATCAATGAACTCAAGCAAGCTGCTGTTGCATAGCAGGGGCTGTGTCAGGAAACTCATAACAGCAAAACTCTGAAACGAACAACAGGAGATTTCACGATGGAGCTAATTGCTGGCTACTGGCTCTGGCAAGTGAGTTCGATGGAAGACGCGATCGCCTGGGTGAAACGCTGCCCCAACCCGATGTTGACAACTCGGCATTTTGAGTCAATTACACAAATAGACAGAGGGTAGAAGTATGTTCTTGAGATTTGAAGATAGATCGTCGGACTCACCTTTTGTTGAAAGAATTTGGCGGAGTCACAGTGAGTCCGCTGGCACTTTTATGCCACAACTGCTGCTTGATCAGACGAAGGAATCATGATGCGATCGAATACGCAACCTGCTCACATCTCGAAAGGGATGCTCTACTTGTTAACAGTAAGGCTATGAACCGAATTACCCGTTTTATAGGCATTGCTCTTGTTGCGTTGAGTTGCATTGTCTTTACCCTAGTTCAAACAAGGCAACCAGCATCCACTATGCCACAATCAGTAATTGAGTCTTCGCCCTCGGTAAATATGGCTCAAAACGTCGATTTTGGACGACACTTTCGGGATTTGGGGGTTGAGGGTTCAATTATGATTTATGACTCGAATCGAGATCGGGTCTTTCAACATAATCCACAACGCAATACAACCGCTTTTTTGCCTGCATCGACCTTCAAGATTCTCAACTCTCTGATTGCGCTGGAAACCGGGGTCATTTCAGATGAAATTGACGTTCTGACATGGGACGGAATTCCAAGAAAGTTTCCTGAATGGAACCGGGACTTGAACATGAGAGAGGCAATCAAGCTTTCTGCGATCTGGTTTTATCAAGTTCTAGCCCGTCGAATTGGGCATGACCGAATGCAACAATGGGTGACTCAGGTAGGATACGGAAACCAGAAGATTGGGAATAACAACGACATTGATAAATTCTGGCTACAGGGAGCGTTGCGAATTACACCTCAAGAGCAAATTCAGTTTCTCCGTCGTCTCTACACAAACGACTTACCCTTTCCAAGCGATCGCTTTCCATCGTTAAAGACATCATGATTATGGAGAAAACACCAGATTATACAATCAGGGGTAAAACAGGCTGGGTCGGGGTTGCCGATGATGTAACTCCAAAAATTGGCTGGTATGTCGGTTACCTAGAAAAAGGGAAGAATGTTTACTTTTTTGCCACGAACATTGATATTCGGAACGAGAAAGATCCAGTCGCTCGTCTAGAGTTGACCCGTCGCTGCTTTAAAGATCTAGCTGTGCTGTGAGTAGCACTCGCTGAGTAATGCAACACAACAATTTTGCCGCATCGGGAAATTCTATGTAAGACCACGTTTAATGATTTAACCGTTAGACCACTTAAGGGAGAACTCTATGACATTCAAAGTAAGACGGGGAAAAGCCCAGATGACTTTAAAGAATTGGCTAATGCAAAAGGGTTTGCGGAAAAAGGTAAGCTCAAGTCTGGGGTCAAGGCTGGTCAAATTGTTGAATGGTTGAAGCAAGATTTTGATCTAGGTCGTGGACACGCGATGGCAATCTACGCATTACTCAAGGGTGATAAGGATGAGAATAGCAAGTAATATGCCAGATTGCGCTACCTTCTAGATGTAAGACTCAGGAGTCAAGAAAAATGGAAAAAGCATTTGGACTAGAAATTCCTGAAAATTTAGAAGATGCCTGTGAGCTTAACCGAACCGCTTTAATCGTTTATGATATGCAAGTCGGTATTTTTAGCCAGTTGAGTGACGGAGCTAAAATCAAGACGGAGGTCATAGAAGTTCTGCAAGCGGCGCGAGACGTTGGTTTGCGCGTGTTTTTTATACGACACATGTCGTTGCCCACAGAATTGTCAGGTGTCTTCCAGCTAAAGACAGCTAAGGTGTGGCAAAGAGTAACTTCCGTTAATGATGTAAACCCTTGGTTCCTGCGTGATGCACCAGGATTTCAACTAATTCCTGAAGTAACTCCGCTTCCCTCCGAAGCAATTTTCGACAAAATTACCATGTCTGCATTTGAGAGCACTCCGCTTGACATCGCTTTACGCGATTGTGGTGTTCAGACTGTAATTATCATCGGTGTGGCAACAGAGATTGGAATCGAGCCGACGATTCGCCATGCTGCCGATCTGGGATACATCCCTGTCATGGTGATTGATGCTTGTGGAGCGGGTAACGAAGAAGCTGGTCAGCGTGCGATCGCTAGCCTTAAGTTTATGGGAGACGCCTTTTTCACAAGCGTAGAAGAAATCTGCTTAATCCTGCGCAGGAAAGCTGGAATCTAAAGAGAATGACAGACGATATCAAACAATTTGAGGATTTTCAGTTTATTGACCCTAGTATTTTGATTGACAAAGATCTCGAACGGCGAAAACAGTTATGAAAACCCAGTACTACACAGCCACAAGCCTTGACGGGTTCATCGCGACCGAAGATGACTCGTTGGACTGGCTGTTTCCGCTTGGCGACCTGAATGACTCCAGCTATCCAGAGTTCATCGCTGAGATCGGTGCATTGGTGATGGGATCGTCCACCTACGAGTGGATGATCCGCAACGCCGATAAGGTTGCTGCCGAAACCGGATCATCGTGGCCTTACACTCAGCCGGTTTGGGTATTCACCAGTCGCAGGCTCCCGCTAGTCGAGGGTGCAGATATCCGATTCGTCAAAGGGGACGTGCGCCCAGTTCACCATGAAATGCGGGCGGCTGCGGAAGGCAAAAATATCTGGATTGTGGGAGGCGGTGATTTGGCAGGACAGTTCCATGATGCTGGGCTTTTGGATGAGCTAATTGTCCAGATGGGATCGGTTACCCTGGGCAGAGGGAAGCAACTGTTTCCGCGCCGGGTGCTGAGTCCAACCCTGCGTCTGGTGTTAGTTCGCCAAATCGGCACTATGGCTGAACTTCGCTATGAAGTGGATAAGGGCAGTGCAGGTAGTGCCTTGCCGAATATTACCAATGTCTAGGAAAATATATAGCTTCAGACCTGACCTTATTTCAGTAAAATATACGAATGATTACAACTAACGATTGCGAAAATCTATGAACTACCGAGACATCATTACAATTCAGTCTGAGAAACGCGGTGGTAAACCTTGTGTCCGTGGCTTGCGTATTACAGTCTATGAAGTTCTTGATTACCTAGCCTCTGAGATGACTGAAGCAGAAATTCTCGACGATTTTCCCGATCTGACGCGAGAAGATTTAAAAGCCTGCATTGCTTATGCTGCTGACCGTGAGCGTCGGTTTATGACTACGCCATTATCTGCATGAAACTACTTTTCGATGAAAACCTGTCGCCTAAATTACCGAGCCGTTTAGGCGATCTTTTCCCAAACTCGCTTCATGTTCGAGATGTGGACATGAAAGCGGCAATTGATCCAATAGTTTGGGATTATGCAAAAGACAATGATTTGATGATTGTTTCAAAAGATGCTGATATGCACGATCTGAGCTTAGTATTTGGCAATCCACCACAAGTTATTTGGCTTCGGCTGGGAAACTGTTCGACCTTAGAAGTTGAAAATTTGCTGCGTTGGGAATTTAGCGCGATCCAATTATTTTATGAAGATGAAAATCTATCGCTTCTTTCTTTATCATAAAGCAGTCTAACAGAAAAGGTATCTAGGTGGAGTACGCACACCTTTAGAACACTACCCTGTGGAGAATGTAGTTTGAGAACTGCGGGGAAATCATTGAGGTTTCGCTTGACTGGTAGAATGCTCACTTACTACTCAGAGCGTCAAATAGTGAACATTTTTCCAAGCTGCATAAGCGACATATTTTTCATGAAAAAGCGTTGTACAACATGAGGCTGAGGTTGCCGACAGCGTAAATGCCCCCGAACGTTGCCATCATTTCGGAGTTGGTTCGCGCTCGTTTTCGCCCCACAGCATTTGCCTTGACATCATGGTTGAGCAGCTCATCAGGATTAAGTTCTGGACTATAGGAGGGCAACAAAAACATCCGAATCTCGTGGGTATGTTTGTCTAACCAGCGATTGACTTTAGCCGACAGATGCACCGGATGCTTGTCCACAATTAAAAACACCTTTTGGGGGATCTGCCGAATCAAGCGACGCAGAAAGTCCAGCATCACGTTGCCATTGAAGTTTTGAGTGAACAACTTGAAGTACAGGGTTCCGTGGTTAGTCAGCGTTGAGATCAGGTTGCAGCGAAACCGTTGTCCAGTGCCAGGAACAACAGGAGTTTGCCCCTGCTTGCCGTAAGAGCGTCCCGTTTGGTCGTCTGAACGCAATCCCATCTCATCGCCCCAGTGAATCTGAGCACCCTGTTGTTTAGCTAACTTGACAATCGCTGGATAATCGCTCTCTAACCACTGTTTGAGCGCTTTCGGGTCTTGCTCATAGGCTCGTCGCAGTGGCTTTTGAGGAGTCAGTCCCCACCGTTTGAGATAGCGTCCTACCGTCCATACCGAGACCGAGACTCCATAGCGTTGCTCTAGCAGTTGAGCCACACTCTCTCGTGTCCACAGGGCAAAGGGTAGACCCAATTGGTCGGGACACTTCTTAGTAATCAGACGCACCGTGGTTGCTGCTTGATGCGGGGCTAAACGAGATGAGAAGCGTCGTCCTCGCTTTTTCGCCTTCAAAGCTTTAGCACCTTGCTCATTGACCACTTTTGTCCAATGATGCACAGCGGTTCTTGAAACGCTAAAAAACCTGGCAGCTTCTGATTTGCTCATCCCATTCTCAATGGCATTGACGACTCGATAACGTAAGGCTTCTTGGGCATCGGCAGATAGGTGGCGAGCATCCTTTAGTTTCATCGCATCTTGTTGAAATTCCTACATTACTATGTTAACTATTTGACGCTCTTGGTAGTAAGTAGCCTCATTAAGGTCAAGTCACCAGTAAATCAGGAATTCACAGTATCAACGACTTGCTATTGATGTAGAGCTAAATCCGCTCATCTCAGTAGTAGGTGGATTTTCCCTGGCTAATTTCTGCCTGGAATCTCTTCAGACAAGAATTTTAGAACTGGTGATTGACTCCGTCTACCTCAGGGACTATGTTAGACCGTGAAGCTGATTGAAACTCAACTCTATAAAAGTCTGCAAGCAGTTTGCCTAACCATTCAGTTGTGTCAGGAATTCCAGCATCGTACAAATGAACTGTTTTATAGTTCATCCGAGTTGCCGTATTTACTAGAAACCAAGCTTGGAATGATTGGATTCTGTTAGAGCGTCTTTGGTTTGTAACAACTTCTAAAGTCCACGAATCGGATTCACCATCGGCTCCAAAATTTACGTTTTGAAAATGATTAAAGCATTTAATATCATTCACCGAAATAGAATACTCATGAGATATCCCTAGCAATTTATGGATAATTGTTAGGGATTCCCCAACAGCATGAAATTCAATGACTCCCAGGAGGAACCATAGCCCGATATAAGATGCGACCCCGGAAAGTGAGAAAAGGAATACAAACAAAAGTATACCCCAGGGGTTGTTATTGCCAAAACTAAGAACCTGCGCTGCTTGCAAAAAGCGAAAATTTAAGACCTCATGTAACGCCGAAAACAGCGCCAAGCAAAACGTCACGAAGAAGATAAAACATCCCATGAATTGTAGCAATGTACATGCCTTATCCAATATTACACTAGAGTACCTGACTCGAAGTTCTGTTTGTGTTGACAAAACTTGGAATCCACTAGGAATTTTATGCAGGCTTGGAATAAAGCTCATACGTTAAGAATTTTATTTTCTCGACTGTACAAATTTAAGATTAGCCAATCAAAAAGATATCAATGCTCGACGCTAAAAATTCATCCCAAGATATTTTCATAGGATGACGAGGTTGACAGTATAACGACCAAGATAAGCGGCGGCAGACAACTTGGGCAACCTCACCAAGATCTCTCAACCGTCCGCTTCATCGACTTGTTGTGCTGCTGCTGCAACACTTACGCTTTCTTAAGATCTTTAGCTGAGATTCTGTTTGTCAATTGATAGCTCTGACGCGATCGTAATAATCTCATTCCTCAACCACTGGTGCGATTGATCGCGATCGTCGCGCCGATGCCACAGCATTGTTTCCCAGTAGGGTGTGAAATCAAACGGCAATGGGAGAATCTTGACTCCTGACCAGTCATGGAGCCGTGCGATTTGCTCAGAAAGCGTGACAATGCAATTCGTACTCGCCACAATAAATGGTGCTGCCAATGGTAGGGAAAACTGGCAACGACTTTGCGCTTTAACCCTCGGTCATCCAGCATTCGATCGATTCCGCCCTTTAAATCCCCTGTATACGTAATCAAAATATGCGGACTAGAAACGTACTGTTCAAGAGTTAGGCTGTTTCGGATTTGAGGATGATTTGGGACACTAGACAAACATATCGCTCCTCAAATAACGCCATTCTTCTAATTGAGGGTGGAGCATCGGGCAGCAGCGTGATTGCCAGGTCGATTTTTCCAGCATCGATTGCCTCAGCGATCTCAGTTCCGATGCAGGGACACGCAGGATAAGTGAAAGATTGGGGGCGGAAATCTGTAACCGCCTAATCAGTTCTGGAATCAGCACAACCGCAACCAGATCAGTAGTGGCAATGCGGAAAATTCGATTTGAGTGAGTGGGCTGAAAAGAAAAATGGCTGTCTAGCGCCGATTCAACCAGTCTGAGAGCGGCTTGAATCGGCTCCGCCAAGTCCATTGCTCGCTCCGTTGGCTGCATTCCTTCTGAAGTTCGGACAAGAATATCATCGCGCAGAATTTGACGAAGTTTAGCCAATCGTTTGCTCATCGCGGGTTGAGTTAAGCCAAGGCGCGAGGCTGCTTCACTGACTGATCGCTCACTCAACAGCGCATCGAATGCCACTAGTAAATTGAGATCGATATCAGCGAGATTGATTGCCTGCTCTTGAATATGCTTTTTGTTCATATCGATATAAGTGTTATGAACTTGAAGA
>JAAUOZ010000150.1 GCA_012034655.1 Leptolyngbyaceae cyanobacterium CSU_1_3
GGCGCAAGCTGACTGAGCGAAGTCAAAAACAGCGGGTCACTGTTTGCTAGAAATCTCCTAGAATAAACCAGATGCTGGGTTTCGACTGCGCTCAAACCTCCTTAGGAATGTGGATTGATCAATGCCGGAGATCTTCGCCCTCATCGCCTGACCCCTTCTCCCAGATTGGAAGAAGGGGAACCGGACTCCTGATCCCTCTCCCAGATTGCGATAGGGCTGGGGTGAGGGCAAGACAACCTTGCAGTGGACGGAATGATTTAATCCACGTTAGATCGTAAAGATCTAAGATTTTGAGCCTTGAGCGCAGTTGAAATGCGTCTTACAAATCATTCTTCCTTCCTAACTCAATTCTTGGTGAAAACCTTCGATTGATGATTCGGGGAGGGCCGTCTTCCTCTGCACCCCACACCTTCTACAATGAAGGATGGGATTAATGGGAATATCAGCTATGCGTATCTGGTCTGATCCGTATTTGTGGATTCATGCGGCCGGGTTGGCAGTTGTGCCGATCGCGCTTCTGCTCTGCTGGTTGGGGTTGGCAGTGGGCGATCCGGTTCTGCCGATGGGGTTAGAGTTGGGGTTGGTGGCGATCGTGGGCATTTCCCCAGTGATTTGGATGCAACTGCAAAAGCCCTTCTATATCTTTAGCGTGGTTGCCGTAGCCCTCAAACCTGAAAAGCTCACGGATGATCAGCGTCGCATTTTGACTCTGTTTAAGACTCGCACTCGTTTGGTATGGGTAGGGTTGGGTTCTCTGTTTTTGTTTCTCCTGCTGCGTCAGATTTATTTGATTGCGCCGATCGCTTCAGAGTTTGCACCTTTGGCTCCGAGTTTGCGAGTTTTAGGCTTAGGGTGGGCAGCGATCGCATTTTTGGCGAGTAACCTGTTTTTGCAAATTCCTTTGAGCGTGATTCAGGTTTTGTTGACCCCCGATCAACAATTTGCCGCCACTCAGCCCTATTCTACAGAGCAGATTTCTCAAGGCTTCTCAGTTTTTGGGCTGCGGGTCAATCAACTTGTGCCGCCTTTGAAGGCTGAGGAAAGCCCGATCGCCACAGAAGCCCTTTCTCAGTCGATCATGATCCGACGATCGCCCCAGAAACAATGGGCGAGTCAGATTCGCTGGTTATAGATCAAAATCAATCTTAATCTTAAGAATTTAGACCTCAGACGGCGGTAAAATGTCGTCCATATCACAGACGAAAAAATTCCTTAAGCTATGCTGGAAATATGAGTGGAGCGCGCTCCTGCTATGGGTCGTGATCTATGTAGGCTCCAGTATTCAATCCATTGCTACTCTCTACTAAGGTAATTATGGCAGGCTCTACTTCTTTGCCGTCCGAAGGTGACGCACAGGTAATTCGTCTTGCGGCCGAGATTCAAGTTTGGGATAGCTTGAAGCGGGCGATCGCAGACAGTTCTGGGTTCAGAAGTTGGAAGATGGAGCGAGACACCGACAAACAAGTTCAAGAACTCAGCCTGGACACTCTCGTACACAACTATTTACGCGAAACGCTAGAAACTCTGGCTTACTAAGTGAAGAGACCGAGAAGCCGAGAGCTTGCGTCTGAGCAACATTTTGCTTTCTCCTTGTTGGCTGCACCCCTTTTTAGGGGGTTTATTTTTGCAGGAGAGTTTTGCCCAGTGGATTTTGGAGGCGATCGCTCAGTTCGCTGAGCCGTTTGGAGGCATCGACCAGACGATCGCCGTCTAGCAAAAGCTCCTGCGTCGGATATTTTTGCACAACTTCTAAAATCGAGAGCTTGCCATCTCCACTCGCCGACAGGGTAAGCGCTGCCCGAAGGGCCTGACGATCAGCCCCACCCCTGGGAGTGCGAATGGCCTGACTGAGCGGATCAAGTAGCACGTTACCGATCGGGCTGTTGAGAATGCGATCGAGCAAAATGGGGTTGATCGCAACTTGACGCACCAACGATCGCCGCACTGCTTCGGGATTTTGCCCAGACAGCTTCAAGTGAGCCTGAAGAGCCGAGGAAGCTTCGCCCTTTTCGACAAACACCGTCAGGTCGCTCACAGATACCGACTCGCGCAAAATACCATATTTCAAAATTACCTGCTCTGCTGCCCACGCAGGCTGGGCCGGCACGATCGCGCCAACCATTAGCCAAAGACAAACCTGCCAATTCCAAGATCTGATCATGCAGCCACTCGTGAAATTGTGTGAAATTGTATGAAATTGCTTGTTTCTCAGGACGCAATCGCAGGGAAGAAGTTTCTAGGGCTTGCAGGGAGCGATCGCCTTACCGTTTTTCTGTCAGGTTTCTATCAGGGCGCGAGGTTTGTCTCTTGATCGGTCAACCCATTTTCGATGGTTTCCAATCCAGGTTGCCTAAAGCTTTGGGGGCAAGATCTCGCTCACAAGCTCGTAGGAATTGACCACAGGGACAGCCGAAAATAGAGGAGCCATCTTCTTGAGAATAGACTTGTAGACCTCGCTTTCGTTTGCCTGCATTAGTTCCTCATTTTCCCAAAAGATGATGGAGATGCCACGATCGGTATCTTTTTCTCGGAGTAGATAAGCACCCTGAAAGCCGTCTGCGTAAGTTGAGACCGCCTCTTGATAGAGTTGTTGCGCCTCTTCAAACTTGCCCGTCTTAAACTCTCCGATCGCGACATGGGCGCACTTGTGAACCAAAAAATCTTGAAAGTCCGACATAAAATCTTTCTAAACCTCGAAGGGCAGCATTTCTTACTATTAAACTGTGTCCTTCGATCGCTGCGATCTGCCTGCCCCCAAAACCCACACATTTCTTAAAGCCTCATCCTTCCCCCTTGGGAACTCCAACAAATTCTTAATTGTCATCTGCCTCTAGCTGCAAATTTGGGTTTAAGTGCTATCGTCTATTGCTGATCTCTCCCTACCAAACGCTATGTCACACCAGGGTACTCAAAACTCGCGATCGTTTCTTTCTCAATTACCTATGTTGATCACATCGGCTCGAATCGGATTGGCAGCCCTGCTTTGGGTGAGTAGCAGTCTGACAGGGCTGGCTCAAACTCCTCCCGGCAGTGTTGTCGTTCCGACTGAAGTACCTACGCCTGCGAATCCGACCGAAGTGCCTCCGCCTGTGAGTCCCCTTCCGGCTGAGGTGACACCTCCTCCAGAGAGAACACAAGAAAGAACACAAGAGAGAACACAACCGTTTGTGTCGTCGGTGATCGTTTATGTAAATCCGGCATCAGGGAACGATCGAGCCGATGCCGGCCGATCAAACGACACTGCGTTTCGCACAATTTCCTATGCGCTTCAGCAAGCTACGTCGGGCACGATCGTTCAGCTAACTCCAGGAACCTATAGTAAAGAGACGGGTGAAACCTTTCCGATTCGCATGAAGCCAGGGGTGATTTTGCGAGGCGAAGAATCTGGCAAAGGGCAAAACATTCAGATCACCGGCAGCGGATCGTATACCAGCAAGACCTTTGCATCTCAGCTTGTGACGATTTTGGCGGCATCTGGGGGAGAAATTCGGGGAATCACTGTAACCAATCCTGCTGCTCGCGGCACTGGAATTTGGGTTGAAGATACTAACCCTATTATTGCGAACAGCACCTTGGTTAATAGTGGCAGAGAAGGCGTTTTTGTGACTGGCAACAGTGCGCCCAGCATTATAGACAACCTGTTTACTAAGAATGGTGGCAATGGCATTTCTGTGGCCAAGGCGGCACGGGGAGAAATTAAAGGGAATATTTTTCTGGATACAGGATTTGGGCTAGCGATCGGCGGCACTTCGGCTCCGCTCGTAGAAAACAACCAGATTAGCCAAAACCAGGATGGCATCTACATCAACGACAATGCCCGTCCCATTCTTCGCAACAATGTGATCACCGACAACCTACGCGATGGGGTGATTGCCACGATCGGCGCACAACCTGACCTAGGAACCGAACAAACCGCCGGAAACAACACCATCCGCAACAACAAAGGCTTTGATCTGAACAATTCAACGGGCAGCAACACCTTGGTGGCGATCGGCAACAACATCGACCCCAAACGCATTTCGGGTAAAGTTACCTTTGTCGCCAGCACGGGCAACGTCGCCTTTCAAGATATTCAGGGACATTGGGCCCAGTCCTATATCCAGGCTTTGGCTGCAAGAAACGTCATTACTGGTTTCCCCGATGGGACGTTTAAGCCCAGCGAACCTGTCACCCGCGCCCAATTTGCCGCCATCATCAACAAAGCCTTTACCCCCGCTCCCCGACGGACTGCGACTGACTTCTCAGATGTAGCCAAAAGTTTTTGGGGCTATGAAGCAATCCAGACGGCAGCGCGAGGAGGCTTTATGGCGGGCTATCCAGGAGGCACATTTAGCCCAGAGCAGAGAATTCCACGGGTGCAGGTGTTGGTGGCGATCGCAAACGGCTTAGAATTTGGCGCAGGAGATGCCGCGGCTCTCTCCAGATTTCAGGATGCTGCAACGATCCCATCCTATGCAACGACCGCAGTTGCCGCTGCCCTGAGTCGGCAAGTCGTGGTCAACTATCCTACGGTGGGGCAGCTAAGCCCTAATCGAGAGGCAACGCGGGCGGAGGTTGCTGCATTTGTCTATCAAGCGTTAGTAAACGCGGGCAAAGCACAGGCAATTCCATCTCCCTATATTGTGTTGAAGCCGTAGGAAGTGGGTACGGGGGCGGCGGAAGTTTCGACGGGTGGGTACGCAGCGCGAGAGGGGCTAAATTACAACTCCTTTGAGTTGCGACTGGCTTTGACTTCGAGACGAAACAACCAGACCATCAGCGCAATGACCCCAATCTGAACTGCCAAATTGGGAAGGGCAGCTTCTACGTCTCGACCCGCTAAAATTTGCGCCGAAAAGACAAATGCGCCGATCGCGCCTGATGCCCCAAATGTGCTGTAAACAAACTTTCTCAGCCCTCGGTAAGGAGCTTTGGCCTCTGCCATCAGAAAGGCATATTTTTCGGGATCAGTTTCTTTGAGGCTGGGGCGCTTTGGGCGAGTCATGGTCTCTGCGGAAGGGGATGATGCGATCGTGACACGAATCGGCATAATTTGTCACACGCTAAATTTTTTGTGGTCAACCACCAATCAAGCCTGCTATACTTACCCAAGCATATTGCCGATGTGGCTCAGGGGTAGAGCACTCGATTCGTAATCGAGCGGTCGTGGGTTCAAATCCCACCATCGGCTTTCTTTCTCTGATTGACTTGTGGCTTCTAGAAAGGGCTGTAGGCTGTCTGTTAGCGGCAAGTATTGAGATCAATAATTAGATATTTTGGCTATTTTTAGATCTTTTTGGAGCTAATTTGAGGACTATTTGAGGTAAGTGTCTATTTTCTTGGGGATGATTTTTTCTAGAGGTGTGATAGTCAGTGTCTCATCAATCACCTACTCTGTTCTACGATCGCTAACCTGGATTGTTCCCGTCCGCCGTTTAGCAATAGCCTGATTAGGCCATTGCTAAGCTTTGCGGGAGAGGGTTGATTTTGGAAACTTTGGAAGAAAGCTATGTTGGGTGTTTAAAGTAGAATTTGAAGTCAGGCCAAAGCTCTTTTAAGGGTTTCTTGATGCCTCGACATCGATAAATCGGCAAATCGCTTTTAATCCCAGCGCTCTTTTCGTGTGTCACTGTAGCGACCTGTTCTACAGAATCAAATCTTTGTTTCAAGAAACTTAAGTTTCCTCCAACACTGAGCACCAGTTCGCCGGAGTAGTCTTTCGTTCCCCAAAATAGTAACCTGTATGCCCACTGATCGCTTTGGGAAGGTTGTAGCTCCGACCCCAAAAATCAATGGCTCCCGCATTTCCATACCCCCAGGCTAAGATGGCACACTCAGACTGTTCGCTGGGCGACAGGCGATCGTACACTGATGCAACAGTTGCTACTGTCTCTTCCCACCCCAGCATTAATCTAAAATGCCAGGGAGCTTGTTCTGCCTGATTCTTAGAATCTCTTGCTAATGTAGGAGGTCGGTAAATGGCATTGGAGTAGCTGATTAGCGTTTCGATCGGCAAGATGGGCAAGCCGATCGGGGCTAAGATAACTCCCCCAGCAATCAAGAGGCAGAGAAATGCAGAGGTCAGCAGCTTGCGACGATGGAAAAGTTGCTCAAACACGATCGCTCCCGCAGCTAGAAACATCGGATAGATCGGCAGCAAATAGTAATATCGCGCTTCAAAGAATAGAAACAATCCCAGAATAATGACAAATGACCATCCCAATGCACGATATTTTCTGCCATCGCTGGTGAACAGGTAATAATAAAGCCCTGACAACCAAACGGGCAGTGCTCCAGGATTGACCAAAATGATTTGTTGTAAAAATAGGTCGAGTGTGGACTGAAGAAATGGTTTTTTCTCGTATAAATTGGACTCCCGTTGATGCTCTAGAAACGCCCAACCATGCTGGCTTTGCCAAATGACTGTCGGCAAGCAAATGATAATAGCAATCAAGCACCCCAACCAAAGCCATCGGTTGAATAGTAGTCTTCGCGCCGGGGTGATCAAGAAGCCAATCAGAAGACTGATAGCAAAGAAGGCAATAGAAAACTTGTTCATCAGCCCAATTCCGACGACCAATCCAGCGAGTAGCCAGAATTTGGGAGCTTCATACTTCAAAATCAAAATTGCAATGTAAGCGCAAAGCATCCAGAGCAATGGCTCAAATGCATTCATCGTCAGAATGGTTTGCAGAAACAGATACCCAGGCATGAGGATCACTGCGATCGCAGCCAAGCACTGTGCCCATCTTCCTCCGCCTAGTTCACGGACTATCACTCCAGTTAAAAAAACCGTCAGTGCGCCAGCGATCGCTGGAAATAAGCGAATTGCAAACAGAGAATCGCCCAGCAACCAGCGGCTAATATTCGCAATGACAGCGACGAGTGGAGGAAATTCTGCAAAGCCCCACTCTAAATGTTCTCCTGCGGCGATGTAGTAAAGCTCGTCTGAGAAATAACCATAGCGTCCATTGGTTAGAAAATGGAGTAGGAGTTTCAAAACTGCTAAGGCCCCCAAGAGGGCAAAGTCACTGCTGAGGAAGCGTTTGGGCTGATTCATCTGAGCAGATAGTTTTTCAAATATGATAGGGCTTGTTCCGTTTTGTCGCAAAGATTTTTAGTGACGAACGATCAATGCAATTTCTGATCCAACTAAGGCAGCTATTCAAAATAAGCTAAAAAATAAGCTAAAAACTGATTTAGGAGCAGAGAGTACGATCGCTGCTCAACGCGATCAAGAAAAAATTGCCATCGAGATCAAACGCTTCATTACAGACTCCGATATCAGCGAATTTCACGCTGCGCTCGGACAGTATCTAAACTACCTCCCAGCCCTTGAAGAGAAAGAACCCGATCGGATTCTCCATCTTGCAGTCCCACTCGAAACCTACGATGACTTCTTTGTAACAATTGGTAACAAAGACCGACTTGATGAGCAGAGTTATCGGGAAAGGTTTATTTCCAGTTGATAGTAATCTCGTTCAAGCTTTAAAGAAGGTGAAATCTACATTCAGTCATTCAGATTGGAGGAAGGTCTGTAGCCGCTCTACCTATTGTTCTCCGTTTGTCAAATCGTAATAATGCTGGAATCTGATATTTCTACAGTTAAACTTATACAGAAAATGTATTAGAAACAGTAATGAAGCAGAATTTATCTTTGCAATGAAAAATATGTCAGTGGCGTAATACCCCCTGCAATTGATAGATGTGAGAGCATAGTCGCATGACTTCTCTAATCGAAGAAATCCGCCAGGTTCAAGCAGTCAAGGAGGCGATTGCCAATGGTCAGGTTATTGAGGACTACCCAGACGATAAGTACGGTTCGAGTGGCCTCATTAGTGGTGCAACTCAAAACCAGCGAATAATTCACATCCAATGTAGTTATCTGTCTCGTCCCTTGCTAAAAATTATCACTTTATACGAGCCTGATCCTCAGCGATGGAATGATGACTTTACACAAAGGAGGAACCGCAATAGTGAGTTATGAGCAAGAAACGTTAGTTGAAAAACAAGTTACTTACACACTCCAATTTAATGGGCAAGTCTTGGTAATTGAAAACGTGCCTGCTCGTGTCAATGAAGAAACTGGAGAACAGTTTTTTTCTCCATCAACAGTAGAGCATTTACAGCAAATTATCCTAACTGGACAAGAGCCGTATCGCTTCGCAGAAGTCCCTGTGTATAACTATGCAGCGTAATCATGATGCACTGTCGTGATGCAGTAGCAGACACGCAGGCTAACAAGTCACTGCACCGGAATGCCGCAAATCGGTCGGTTGAGTAGCAAGGGTATTTATGTCCGGTGAGCTTAGTCGTTGTGTATACACCGTAGCTTCCTAGTGCGGTTTCACTAAACCTATTGTGCGATCGACAAATCTGTTTTCAATCGCATCAATTTTGCCCCCTCCACTCGTTGTTGAATCACATACTGGTGTTGTGATGCCGTCCCTCGAAAAAAAATGGAGCCCAGTAGGTTAGTTGTTACGGTTGCTTGCCTTGGTCATACCCTCGTAGGTTCGCAACAACATAAAATCTAGCTTCTGCGGTTCCTTCAGAGTTGCACTTAATTTGATGTCGTTAAGCCTACCATCCAAGATTTCGACATTGGGACATGATTTATTTGCAAATCTCTAACTGTAAAATTTCTGTGGCTGCCCGATCGCACACCCCTGCCTGCCCGATCGCGGCCTGCATTTCTTGATAATCTGCCAGCATTTTTTGCCGTTTTTCTGGCTGCAACAAATCGAGGCAAGCGCTGACGATATTCTCTGGATTCGCCTGATCTTGCAGAAACTCTGGCACAACGGCTTTCATCTCAACCAGGTTGGGCGGCGACATAAATGGAATCGAAAACTTGAGGATGTAACGCGCGATCCAGGCAGTCACCGGGTTGACGCGATAGATCACGACCTGAGGCACATTGAGCAGAGCCATTTCGAGATTGACGGTTCCCGATTTGCTGATGGCCAGATCGGCCGCCGCGATCGCAGTTAAGGTCGTCTGTCCTTTGTTGCAGTCTAGCAGCGTGGCGCGCAGCCCATAGGTTTGGATGGCTTGGGCGATCGACGATCGATACTTTTCCAACGCCAACGGAATCCAGAAATGCACGTCGGGGCGGTGGGCTTGAATTTGCCGCGCTGACTCAAACATCACAGGCAGTAAGTATTTCAATTCCTGCTGACGAGACGCAGGCAGCAAGACGATCGCCGTTTGGTCGTCGGGAATGCCCAAACGCGATCGCGCACTGTCTCGACTCGGAGCCACCTGCACCCGATCTACCAGCGGATGGCCCACCAGCGAAACTCTGCCCCCTTTTTGGCGATAGTAGTCCGCTTCGGCCGGAAAGATCGCCAAAATCTTCTGCGTCGCTTCGATAATGCGATCGGTATTGTAAGAATTTAACGACCACACCCATTCCTGCGGCGCGATGAAAAATGCCACGGGAACGTGGGGTAAATGTTCGTGCAAATAGCCACAGAACGCCACATTCGGCCCCATATAGTCAATCAAAACCACTAAATCGGGCGGATTTTGTTTCAAATATTGCTTAGCCTGACGTTGCACCTTGAGGGTGGGCAAGACAAAGGGCAGCGATTCTAGAATGCCAACAGAGCCGATCGCACTGGTCTGCCCCAACAGTTTTGCCCCTGATTCTGCCATGCGATCGCCCCCTAGCGCCAGAATTTCGAGTTCTAAATCGCTAGTTGCGGCCTGTCGCTGCAACGCTTCGATCAGCAGAGCGCCCTGTAAGTCTCCAGAAACCTCTCCCGTGCTGATGAAGATCCGAATTTTACGTGTCATCCCTTGTCCCCGCCTTTCTTCCCGGTGTGAGTCCTCGTCTGCCTGGCAGCAGAGACAAGCGTATAAATTTCTGCAAATGCTGAATATAGGCGTTTTCGGGCAGCAGAGCCAATTGTTCTAGGGCATCATTCAAAGTCAGCCCAGACCGATAGAGAATGCGGAACGCTTTTTTGATCAATTGCAGATGCTCAGACTCTAGGCCCGATCGCTGTAAGCCAATCTGATTGAGCGATCGTACCCGCGAAGGATTGCCCTCGACCATCATATAAGGAGGAACGTCGCGATCTACACGAGTCATCCCACCCACCATCGCATGTCGCCCAATGTGCACAAACTGATGCACCCCCAGCACGCCGCTAATTCTTGCTTTTGACTCGATATGCACATGCCCGGCCAGGGCAACCGCATTAGAAATAATCACCTGATCTTCGATCGAGCAGTTATGCCCAACATGGGTATAAGCCATCAGCAAATTTCCGTTGCCAATTTGCGTCACCTCCCCGGCCCGGGTCGCCCGATGAATGGTGACAAACTCGCGAATGTGGTTGTCGTCACCAATTTGCACCAAACTAAGCGAGCCATCATACTTGAGATCCTGGGGTTCTAGCCCGATCGCCGCCCCCGGAAAGATATGATTGCGCTCCCCAATCTCAGTTCGCCCCTCCAGCACCACATGATGGCTGACAATAGTGCCTGCGCCGACCCTCACCTTTTCTCCAATCACGGCATACGCGCCAATCTGCACAGTGGGATGAATCTCAGCACCAGGATGAATAACTGCGGTCGGATGAATCAGGGTTGCCATGTCGGAGGAGGAAAGGGGTATCTTCGATACACTGCACGGGCGAGAGAGTCAAACGAAGGTTGGAAGAGTCATACCTTAAAACCCATCGCTTTGGTCAGAAAGCTGAGGATAGGGCGAATGGGGCAGATGCCGCATCTGAGTCGGCTTTGTGACTCGCCGCTGCCACTTTAGTAGGGCGACGGCCATCACCCTCGACCTTAGACTAATGCAAACATCAGGTCGCCTTCACAAGCCAACTGACCATCGACCTCCGCCCGACCGCGCATCTTCCCAAATCGACGACCTTTTACAGACAGCAGTTCCACCGTCATGACTAGCTGATCTCCAGGCACAACCGGACGGCGAAACCGCACCCCGTCAATGCCAGCAAACATAAACAGCCCCCCTTGTACGCCAGCCATTTGCGTCAACACTACACCGCCAACTTGCGCCATCGCTTCGACAATCAACACGCCTGGCATAATGGGTTTGCCCGGAAAGTGCCCTTGAAAGTGCGGCTCGTTGAAGGTGACGTTCTTGATGCCAACCGCAAGCTTAGCAGGGACAAAATCAATAATGCGATCGACCAAAGCAAACGGGTATCGATGGGGCAATAGCTGCTGAATTTCTTCGATGGTAAACACCTTTTTTGCAGGTGCAGGTTGAGCTTCAGGTTGAACTTCGAGATGCTCTAGATGCGGGGTCACACTTTCTGGGTTGTCGATCAGCGTTGACATTGTTTGGTATGGGATGAGGGATGAGGGATGAATGGGTTGAGTTACGCAACGCTCATCAGTTTTTCTACAAGTTGAGTGTGTAAACTGTGGCTGGCTTTGTAAGCCAAAAAATGAGCGGTGGGAAACGAACCCAATAAGCTTAAGTCTCCTATTAAGTCTAAAAGCTTATGGCGCACTGGCTCATTAGAAAATCTCAGCGGGGGATTGATCCAGCCGTCGGCTCCGCAGACGAGGGCGTTGTCTAAGCTGCCACCTTTGATCAGCCCGCTAGCGCGAAGTTGGTCGATCTGGTGGGCGAGTCCGAAGGTGCGGGCGGGGGCGATCGTCTCGGCGAAGGAATCTTGAGCCGGGTTCCAACTGTGCCACTGGTTGCCGATCGCCGCCAGATCGAAGTCAATGCCGTAGGTAAATCGTAGTTCGGGTGCAGGAATTGCCGCCACAAAAGCATCGCCCTGGCGCACAAAAATCGGCTCAGAGACCGGGTGGGGCGATCGCACAGCCGATAAGTCTGATTGAGGCACAAGACCTGCCTGGGCGATCGCAGCCACCCAGTCTCGCGCCGATCCGTCTAACAGAGGCAACTCTGACCCATCAACCTCAATGCAAACATCATCCACACCTAACCCCGCCAGGGAGGCTAGCAAATGCTCAACGGTTCGTCACACTAGCCTCCCCTCGTTTACCAATTCTGTCGAGAGTAAGGTCTGCCGCACCGACGCGACGTGAGCCAAAATCTGCGGAGAATTGGGCAGATCCACTCGGACGAAATAGCGTCCTGCGCCTGCTAAAGCGGGGCAAAGTTTCACCTGGGTAACGGTTCCCGTATGCAGACCGATGCCCGATCGAGTCACGGTTGCCGCCAGAGTGGAGCGCGATCGAGATGCAAGCGGTTCTGATGCAAAAAATTGTGGCGTGAACCCTAACTGCGTGCCTGCTTCCATTTAAAATCGCTCCCCAAACCCAAAGCGGATGTTGTTACCACCCTGGTCATTCAAACCAAAGTCGATCCGAATCGGGCCCAACGGAGACTGAACCCGCACCCCAACGCCATACCCAAAGCCACTGCCCGGCTTGTCTCGCGCCCCCGCCGGATCGCCTGGCACTCTGGTTCCCGACCCCAGATCAGTGGCCGCATCGACAAACAGAGCACCCGAAATAATCGAAAAAATCGGAAAGCGATATTCTGCGGTGGCTTGAAGGTAGCTGCGACCACTGCCCACATCACCCTCGTCGTAACCTCTGACCGAATTCGTTCCACCCAGGGGAAAGGCTTCGTAGGGGGGCAAGTCTCCAACCACCGTGCCACCCTGAATGTTAAACGCCAACGCCTGCGGACAGCCACCCTGGGGCGGTTTCTCTCCAATTCGCAACCGTTGATTGTCTCGGCAGCCGGGTGTCAGACGAGTAAACCGCACCGGAACGTAGAAACTATAGTTGGCGCGCAGACGGTTGAGCAAAATGCTACCTGAGCCAAACGGGACAGACTGCTCGGTGCTAAAGCTCAAGACTGAGCCGCTCGTAGGCGTGAGCAGATTATTGCGGCGATCGCGCACAAAACCCAACCTTGCTGTAAACAGGTCATCTTTGCCACTGTCATCAAAGCTCAATAGATTGCCCAATTCATCTCTAGGTCTGAGTCTGCCGTCTTGGTCGCGAATCGAGACACGCTGATACTGCAAGCCCAGGGAACCTGTCCACTCTGATCGCTTGAAGGGCGTTTTTGCCAAGGGGCGAGTGAAGGTGAGACCGCCGCCCGTTCTGAGAATGCGTGGGCGATCGCCGTTCGGCAAATCGATTTCAGGGTCGCCCCCATCAAACACCAGAGAAATGGTTCTGCGGCGAAACAAACTGAAGGCATAGGACGTTCGATAGGGATCGTTGGCAATCCACGGGTCGGTAAAACTGAGGTCAAACAGTTGGTCACGCTGACCGATTTGCACCTCGGCGTTAAACTTCTGGTTGTTGCCACCGACGTTTTGCTGCTGGTAGCTGACACTGCCAAACAACCCGCTCGCAGAACTGAAACCACCAGCCAATCCAACGTTGCCAGTGTTCTTCTCAGCCACGTTGACCACCACCACCACCTTACGGGGGTCTTGTCCAGGGGTGAGGGAGAGTTTGATGTCTTCAAAAATGCCCAGTCCAAAGGTGCGCTGCAAGTCTTGCTCGGCAACGCGACGGTTGAAAACGTCTCCTGGTTTTAGCTCAAACTCGCGGGTGATGATGAAGTCGCGAGTCCGTCCGCGAATCGGGTTGCCCTTCGCGTCTTTGTCGTCGCCCTGCTTATTGATGAACCGCACCTGTAAGTTTTCGACCACGCCTTCCGCAATTTGCAGCGTGACTGTGCCGTCTGGGTTGACCTTGGGCACATCGACCACCTGAGCCAGCACGTAGCCGTTGTCTTGATACCACTTGTTGAGAGCCTGGATGCCTGTCTGAAGCTGGCGGAGATTCAACGTTGTGCCATACTGCGGAGCGAAAATATCGCTGACCACTTTAGCAGGAACCACCTGTGCCCCTTCGACCTGCACCGATCGCAACACCGGGTTTGGCTGCACCTCAAAGGTGACTCGCACCCCCACCGGCGTATCGTCTGGCGTAGCTTTGACGTTGGCAAAAAACCCGGTGGCAAAGACGGCATTGATGTCTTCTTGAAGCTGGGTGCGGGTGGTCGTCCGTCCGGGTTGGGTACGAATAGCTCGATAGACTTCATCTTGAAGTTCGGGAGTCAGCGTTCCCTCTATGCCAACTACAACCACTTCGCCAACCAGCACTCTTGGCTCTTGTTCGGTTGCTGCGGGGGGGGTTTCTGGGGGTGGAGGGCGTGCCGA
>JAAUOZ010000151.1 GCA_012034655.1 Leptolyngbyaceae cyanobacterium CSU_1_3
GTGGTTGCCAAACTTACGCCGCATTCTACTAGGAGGATGAAGGCAATTTTAGCGGCATCGAATTCACATCAGTATCGCAAAGAAATTGGGAGACTTGTTTCAGATAGCCAAGGCAACCCCGTCGGCACGAGGCTCTGAGGCAGCCATGAAAATGTCACCGTGACGCAAAATCATCTGCCCTCGACCGAAGGCCCCTGGTTCTGCGCTAACCTGAATTTGATGGTTACGATCGCCCAAACCTACTGCCACATTTTGCGGCACAGACTGTTCGAGGAGAACGCGATCGTCGCCAATCCATCGCCATCTTGGGGCATCTAGTGCCGCCTGTGGGTTTAGCCCGTAATCTACCAAATTTACAACCACTTGCAAGTGCCCTTGAGGCTGCATCGGCCCGCCCATCACGCCAAAAGCCCCCAGGGGCCGCCCATCTTGACTGAGAAACCCTGGAATAATCGTATGAAAAGGGCGCTTGCTGCCACCAACCTGATTGGGATGCCCCGATGCTAACGTGAAACCCGTAGCGCGATTGTGTAGAGCAATTCCAGTATCAGGAACGAGAACGCCACTGCCAAACCCTTCGTAATTGGATTGAATCAAAGAAACCATCAAATCTTGATCGGCGGCGGTCAGATAAACGGTTCCGCCTTTGGGTAAACCTGACACAGCACGAGGAATGGCAAGATTGTGGATGAGCGATCGTCGATCGTTAGCATAATTTTTATCTAAAAGCTCTTCTACAGATACCGTCATGAACGCTGGATCAGATACATGACGATAAGCATCTGCAAACGCTAACTTCATCGCCTCGATCTGCATATGATAGCTCTCGATCGATTCCCGTGGATACCGAGACAAATCATACCCTTCTAAGAGATTTAGCGCCATCAACGCCGCAACACCCTGACCATTCGGAGGAATCTCCCAAACCCTGACCCCTCGATAGCTTGTCGAAATCGGATCAACCCATTCTGGCTGATGATCTGCAAAATCTTGCAAGGTGAGCAAGCCTCCTGTGTCGGCAGCAAAATTGGCGATCGTTTCCGCCAACTTTCCGCGATAAAAAGCATCTGCATCCGCAGCGATCGTTCTCAGCGTCTCCGCATGTGCCGGACTGCACCAAACCTCCCCCGCCTCAGGAGCGCGCCCCATCGGAAAAACACCTGCCGAAAGGCTTGAAACTCTACACCCGTTAGCGGCAAATAAATTTGCTCTGCGCGTTTCCAAGCGCGAGCCGTTTCGGGCGACACCGGATATCCCAACTCTGCATAACGAATGGCTGGCTCAAACAGACGATCGAAGGGCAATTTTCCCCACCTTTTCCAGAGCGCCTGCCACGCCGAAACGGCTCCCGGAACCGTCACCGTTGACCATCCCAACATAGGCATGGTTTCGAGTCCGGCAAACTTCTCTGGCATCAACGCTTGAGGGCTTTTACCAGACCCATTCAAACCGTGCAGCTTACCATCCCAAACCAGCGCAAACGCATCGGAGCCAATGCCATTTGAAGTCGGCTCGACCACGGTGAGAGCGATCGCCATCGCCAGAGCCGCATCCACCGCATTTCCCCCCAACCTCAGCATCTCCAAACCTGCCAATGTTGCCAGGGGTTGGCTAGTAGCGACAGCCCCGCTTCTGCCCATCATCACCCGCCGTCCAGATGGGTAGGGATACTGAGTGAGCGTTTTGAAGTCCATATTTTCAGCGTGTTACTGAAGGTTTGTTCATCCTACCGTGAGAAATCAAAAACCCAAACTGCCGATTAATATTCAAAAATAAGACAAGTAGAAAGATGGAATGATGGATCAGATGCATTTCGACTGCGCTCAATGCCCAAAATCTCCCCTAGGAGGTGTTTTAAGACTCCGTTGCTTCGGTTTCATCCCACGCAGGACTCAAAATTTGGGCTAACCGTGCGAAGTCCATTCAAACTCATCCTTCTTCCCAAGCCAAAAAGTTGAGGATCTTGATCATCCTCCCATATCAGCAACGTCGAATACCAGATAAACTATTCGAGAAGGCGTTGGAAAACCTGTGAAATCAAGCCATTCTGAAATTTTGCAGCAAGCGCAACAGGCCGCCCACCAAGAAAATTGGTTCCTGTTGAATCAATGCCTTCTACAGCTTTTATTGAGCGAAGAACGGCAAGACCGCATTGATTTGTCTGCCACAGAAACGGATACTTCAGACCTATTACTAAACTTAGCGCTCCAGGGACTAGAAAAGGGAGACTTTCAGGATCGATGGGAGGTTGCGAAGGTTTTTCCTAGTCTTGGTTCTGCCGCGATCGTTCCTCTGATCCATCTCCTCCACCCCAAAGCGCCAGATTCTGAGTTGTCTGATTCTGAGTTGTCTGATTCTGAGTTGTCTGATTGTGAATTGCAGTGGTTCGCACTCCGCATTCTGGGCAATTTCAACCATCCCGATGTGGTGACGGCGATCGTCGAGCTACTCAAAACCTCACACAACGAGGAACTAAATAGCATGGCCGTCACAGTTTTAGGCAACCTGGGAGAAGCCGCGATCGTCGTGCTCAAAGATCTGCTGCAACAACCAACCACTCGACTTTTGGCAGTCCGAGTGCTGGCCCAAATCCGTCGCCCCTCTACCATTCCCCTGCTGCTAGAAGTTGTGCATGATCCGGACGCTCAGATTCGGGCATTGGCGATCGAATCTCTGGGCAGTTTCCACAATCCAGACATCTCGGCCGCTCTGATGCAGGCCACCCAAGACTCCCATGCCTCAGTCCGAGAAGCGGCCGTCACGGCTTTGGGGTTTTGCCGCGCTGAAGCAGCCGCGCTTTTGGTCTCTCACCTGCAACCTCTACTGCTAGATTTAAATTTGGACGTGTGTAAGCAGACCGCGATCGCCCTGGGCAGGTTGGGCACACTGGATGCCATCCAAACCCTCTTTCAGCCTCTGCGATCGCTCTCCACTCCCGAACCTTTAGCCTTAGAAATTGTTCGTGCCCTCGGCTGGGCTGGCCGATCAGACGCTTTGCAATATCTCCATCAAGCTTTGACCCAATTGCCTCTATCTGAGACGGTTCGCCAGGAAATCTTGGTAGTTTTGGGGCGAGTAGACCAGCCCAAATTGAAGCTTCAGTCTACTCAAATTTTGTTAGATCTGCTCAGACACCAGCCATCCTGCACCCGATCGCCCTCCGTCAGGCAAACGATCGCCCTCGCCCTCGGACAACTCGGAGAAGCGATCGCCCTCGATCCGCTGATTCATCTCCTCGCCGACCCCAACATCAGCGTCAGGCTACACGTCATCTCCGCCCTCAAAACCCTCGCCCCCGAAATCGCCCACCATCGACTCAAACAACTCTCCCAACAGGAAAATTCTAATTCAGAATTCGCTAGAGGAGTCGCGATCGCCCTTCAAGAATGGCAAACCTAGAAGCCAAGAGAAAAGGACATTCGTAATCCATCATTGGGCTGATTTTTGTATCTACTTTTACCAAATTCCCTGCCCAAATCCGCTAAGGTCACAGAGCATTGTTGCCCAAAACACAAACTTCGTAGTACAAAATTCATGCGTCTAGAGCAGTTGCAGTCCTTTCTGGCAGTGGCAGAAACAGGGAGCTTTCAGCAAGCTGCACGGAAATGCCACGTGACGCAATCTACCATCAGCCGGCAGATTCAAAGTCTAGAAGCAGAATTGGGCTTACCTTTACTGCACCGCACTGCCCAGGCAAAATTGACCGTCGCAGCGATCGCTTTCTCCCCCACGCGCGCAAAATTTGGCACGAATGGCGTACCGCCTCTCAGGAATTGTCGGATTTGCTCGCAGGCAAGCAGCCAGAACTGTGTATCGCTGCAATTCACTCCGTCTGCGCCTTTCATCTGCCGCCCGTGCTGCAACGCTTTTGCCAACAGCATCCAGAAGTGCAGTTGCGGGTTACGTCCCTTGGCAGCGATCGGGCCCTCAAAGTTCTCAAAGATGGGCTGGTGGACCTGGCGATCGTCATGCACAATCGGTTTCTAACCGCCAGTCCTGAAATGGTCGTCGATCACCTCTACGACGAGCCGGTAAAGGTTTTGATGTCGGCAAATCACCCCCTTACCCAATATTCTGAAGTGCCCTGGGCAGAATTGGTACGCTTTCCGCAGGTCGTGTTCAAAGATGGCTATGGGATGCAGCGACTTGTCCAAGAACAGTTTCAGCGTCAAGGCGCAGTGCTGAATGCAGTGCTCGAACTGAACACATTGGATGCATTTCGCGGCATTGTCCGCCAGGGAGAACTGATTGCCCTCCTTCCGCAAGGAGCCATTCAAGATGTGCACCACGATCCGATGCTGGCCGTGCGATCGACCACAGCCCCGACCATTATTCGTCAAGTGGTTCTCGTCACCACCCAAGATCGCCTGCAAATTCCTCCGATCCAGCGCTTTCGAGACCTCATTCATGAACTGATGGTTCCTGGCGGTACGGTTGCCGATAATACGGTTGCCCTGTCGCCGAGGGCAGTAGTGTAAGGTCACGCAGCATTGAGTCGATCGCAGAATGCGAAGGTTGAGTTGAGCCTATGAGCAACGAATTTAGAATGCTACTGCGGAAAGTAGGCAGTGGGCCGCACACGAGTGAAGATTTGACCCGTCTCGAAGCGGAGGCAGCAACTCGTATGATCTTGCTGCAAGAGGCAACCCCGGCTCAGATTGGTGCTTTTATGATCGCCCATCGCATCAAACGACCCACAGGAATCGAATTGGCTGGAATGCTGGATGCCTACGACCAGTTGGGGCCAAAACTTCAGCCGATCGCTGCGGCCTATCCGGTCACGGTGTTCTCGATTCCCTACGATGGGCGATCGCGCACGGCTCCTTTGCTGCCCCTCACAGCCTTGATCTTGGTGGCTGCGGGCGTGCCTGTGATTTTGCACGGCGGCGATCGGATGCCCACCAAAGAAGGCATTTCTCTAATCGAACTGTGGAACGGTCTAGGGGTGCATTGGCAAAAGTTGTCTCTTGATCAAGTCCAGCAGGTGCTCGAAACGACGCTTTTAGGATTTGTTTACCTGCCCCGTCACTTTCCACTGGCTCAAGGCATCGTGCCTTATCGAGATCAGATCGGCAAACGTCCCCCTTTCTCGACGTTAGAGTTGATGTGGTCGCCCTACGCAGGCGAAACTCACCTGGTTTCTGGGTTTGTGCATCCGCCGACCGAGACAATGTTTCGAGAAGCGTTTGCGATGCGGGGGGTCAGACGCTTTACCACCGTTAAAGGGCTAGAAGGCAGTTGTGACTTGCCGCGCGATCGCACAGCCATCATTGGTTGGGGTCAACCTCAAGCAGCAGAAGCCACAGAAACAGCTTTTGAGCGTCTGCATCTCGTCCCACGGGAGTATGGGTTTGCAGGTAAAGAGATCTCTTTGGCGACGGCGATCGCCGAGGGCACGGCTCCCCCAGACGACCTGATCACCCAAATGCAAACCGTTCTGCAAGGCAAGCCCTCTGAGATGCTGCAAGCTGCTATTTGGAATGGCGGCTTCTACTTGTGGCGCTGTGGCGCTTGCCCAGATTTACCTGCGGGGTTGACGATGGCAGCAGACTTACTGACGCAGGGCAAAGCTGCCCAAATTCTCAGGCAAATTGTGGGAGAAGTTGACGCGATCGCTCTAGGCAGACGATCGAACCCATCCCCAATGTCTGGATCAATGCCGTGCTGATCCCATTTTGGATCTTAGATTTTGAATCTTAGATTTTGAATCTTAGATTTTAAAGTCAGTTCGACGACGGGATTTTTGCCCTCACCCCAAACCCCTCTCCCCAGGGCGAGAAACTTCAAAGCCTCACCCTTCCAGTCTTCTTGTCTCTAGTAGGCTGTCAAACTTTAAAGGATGGATTGGGAATGGGAAAGAGGTTATTTTTGAGGGGGTTGCAACCCCCTCAAAAAATTCTTGACAGACCACTAGGCAGAAGGAGGCTAGGAGGATGATTGAGCGCCATCGAATTCACGTTAGATTTTAGATTGACGATTTTAGACTCTAGAACCCGAATGGATGGTTAAACGACGGGCAAGATCATCCCTTCCCTTGCTAACAAGCTGTTGGGGAAGACGGTTTGCACTTCTGACTCGACCTGATCGAGAAAATCATCATCGTGATTGGGGTCGTGGTGAAACATTACAGCTTTCTTGACACGAGCCGCACGAGCCACCTTCAGCGCTTCTTGCCAGGTAGAGTGCCCCCAACCAATTTTGGGCGTTTTGGGATCGTAGTATTCAGTATCCGTATAGCAAGCGTCATAGATCAGCACGTCTGCATCACGGGATAGATAAACCAGGTTTTCGTCCAAATGATCGGGGTAGTGCTCGGTGTCTGTGGCATAAACAGCCGTTCGCCCTTGCCAGGTGACACGATAGCCCAAAGCCGTATTGGGATGGTTGAGCGGGCCTGTCTCGATCGTCACATCATCGATTTGGACGACATCGCCAACGGACAGTTCATAAAACTTCATGTCAGATTTCATCACCTGCATCGGCACTGGAAATTGGGATGAAGCATCTGATCGCTCAGTCGCTGCTTCATCGTTGCCCCATTGGGAGCAATGCCCCCATAGATATGAAAGCAGTTGCCCGGAATGAACGCTGGAATAAAGAAAGGAAAACCTTGAATATGATCCCAATGGGAATGGGAAAAAAACATATGGGCTTCGACAGGCCCTTGTTTGAGTAATTGCTTACCTAGCATTCGTAGACCTGTTCCACCATCGAAAATGAGACGTTTACTGCCAACGCGCATTTCGACACAGGATGTATTGCCACCATAGCGAACCGTTTCGCTACCAGGGACGGCGATGCTACCTCGCACACCCCAAAATTGAATCACAAATTCTGATAAAGATTGGGTCATTGCTGGATCTGCACTTGCCTCAAGAGCCTGTAAGCTGAATTGGGAGCGATGGACGGGAGCTTGATTACGATCGGGATGTGACATTCTAGCCAAATGCACTGCTGAGTCACAAGGGTTTGAGTAAAAAAGCCTCGTTTTGGGGGAGTAAGCCGAACGGGTCTATGAAATTAGGGGACCCAAACACCCACTGCATCAGCTTCGATATTTTCATATTTTTATATGCTACCCATTTCGTCTAGACACCTACCAAAACATTTATGCTTACAAACTTCTACGCACAATGAAAGGCTCAGGAATTTCCCAAGCCTTTGGTATGTTTTTTTGACAGTTGAGATGCTTAGGTGTAGGCTTTAATGCACTGCTCAACCAGGGGCATCACTTTGTCTACGTCTTGCCAGCCAAGAATTTCGGTCACTTTCTTCTCTAGATTTTTGTAGGTTCTAAAGAATTCGGCAATTTCGTCGAGGCGATGGGCAGCGAGATCGTTGAGAGATTTGACATTGACATAGCGGGGGTCTTTGTCGGGGACGCAGAGAATTTTCTCGTCGCGATCGCCACCATCTATCATTTCTAACATGCCGATCGGTCGAGCCGCAATCACACAACCTGGAAAGGTGGGCTGATCCATAATCACCATGCCGTCTAGGGGGTCGCCGTCATCTGCCAGCGTGTTGGGCACAAAACCATAGTCGTAGGGATATTGCACCGAAGCATAGAGGACGCGATCGAGGGCGAAGGCATTCAAATCTTTGTCAAATTCATACTTGTTTTTGCTTCCAGCGGGGATTTCGACCAAAACATTGATCAATCCGGGTTTGGGTTGAGCAGGAATGCGAGTTAAGTCCACTGCGGTTCTCCGAGCGATGGGATGAGGGATGAACGAGGTCTGTGACCTGCAACGCGAGAGGGATGAAGAAATTTGGCTCATCTCTGCGTATTCGTCATTCATTCAGCATTTTAGGGGAAGACGGCGATCGCAATCCCAATTTTTTGGTGTCACCCTCAAAGTCGAGCGTCAATGGGCAAGGTGACAGTCACGATTGTGCCGCGTTTAATTTCGCTGTGGATGGTGATGTCTCCATGGTGGCGCTTGACGCATTGTTGGACGATCGCCAGCCCTAACCCCACCCCGGCGATCGTATCAACGTTTCTAGCCCGATGGAAGGACTCAAACAGGCGGGGCAGATCCTCTGGGGGGATGCCGATACCATAGTCTTGCAGGCAAATTATGACCGTTTGGTCATCAGAATTTGCAGGACATTGAACTGTCAATTCGATCGGGGTGCGATTGGGGGAATATTTGAGGGCGTTGCTCAACAGATTTGTCACGATTAGGGTGATCAGGTCAGCATCCCAAAATACGGTGGTACGATCGCCGATTACGTCAAACTGCACAGACGGTGAGCTAGTAGCACTGAGTTGCAAGTCTGACAAAATAGCAGCGCAGAACGATCGCACCTCGATTTGCGTAGGGTTAAATTCGAGTTGATCGGCTTTGGCTTGTCCGATCGTCAGCAGGTCTGTGAGAATGCGCGTCATTGAGCGCACGGCCTCACGAATCTTGTGCAGATAACTGATTCGCCGTTCTTCAGGGCATCCCTTACCCATGCGCTCTAGCAACTCAGCAGAAGTCATGACGATCGAAAGGGGAGTGCGAAATTCGTGAGATGCAGTGGTGATAAAGCGAGATCTCAGGTCGCTAAACTCCCGTTCTTTCTCTAGGGCTTGCAGGTTGCTTGTTTCTGTGCGTTTGCGTTTGGCTCTTTCAACTTTGAGGTGCTGGTTGACGAGTTCTAGCGCTTGGTTTCGTTCTTGGACGCACCGCTCTAGTTCATAGTTAAGCTTTTGTAGATGGGTGTGCGATCGATGTTTAGACAGAGCAATTTCGATGGTGCTGTAGAGATTGGTGGGGTTAAATGGTTTGAGAATATATCCGTAAGGCTCGGTCTGTTGAGCTTGTTGAAAAATGGTTGTGTCAGCATAGGCAGTTAGATACACCACAGGAGTCCCAAACTGTTCACGAATCATTTGGGCAACCTTTACCCCGTTTTGGTTGCCTTTGAGTTGAATATCTAACAAAATCAAGTCTGGAGCGGTTTCTGCAATCAGAGATAGAGCCGCTTGACCCGAATCTGCCACACCAGCAACACAATATCGAGCATCCTCCAGACGCATTTGAATGTTGAGTGCAACGATACTCTCATCTTCGACGATCAGAATCTTTTCGCCTGTCATCGTAGGTTTATCCTTACACCTTTGAGATGGGTTTGAGTCAAGCTCTAGACGATGTGATTGAGATCAATACTACACTGTGATTTAGATCCTGTCCCGCGATCGTCAGAATTCTTTGTACCCCAGATAATTTATAGCTGACTGGCTGAGGACGACTAGGGCAATTAGTTTTCTAGCCCAACATCGCCCCCTGAGGGCTGAGACAGTTTTTCTCCCAATCGTGGCTCCGTTCCTTGCAGGAGGCGTTGAATATTGGCGCGATGTCGCCAGATGACGTAGAAGCCGCCTGCGATCGCAAACAATCCATAGGGCAGCGGTTGCCCAAGGGCAAACATCAACACCATGACAGCAATAGCCCCAGCGATCGAGCTAATCGACACAATGCGAGTGATCGCCAAACTCAGCGCAAACACCCCTAGCGTACTTAACCCCACACGCCAATCGATCGCCAGCAACACGCCCAAACTCGTCGCCACCGACTTGCCGCCCATAAAGCCGAGCCACACCGATTTGCTATGCCCCAAAAGTGCCAACAACCCTGCCAGTGTCACCATCCAGGGTTGCCAGTTGGCAAAATTTATATCGACAATTTTGGTGAAATAGAGCCACCCTGGTAGATAGGTGAAAGCAAACTGAACGGCTGCGATCGCCAGTGCTCCTTTGCCAATATCAACCAACAACACAAACGCCGCCGGAATTTTGCCCACAGTTCGCAGCACATTGGTTGCCCCCGTTGACCCTGACCCTTCTTGGCGAATGTCAACCCCTTTGAGCAGCCGACCGACCCAATAGCCCGTCGGAATCGAACCCAGCAGATAGGCGAGGAGCAGGAGCAGCCCGTTGTTGATATACCAGGGAAGCATAGTATGGCAGGGAGGGGGGAGAAAGGATGAAATGCAAGTTTATTATCTAAGTTTAAGAGCACTGGTATGCTGCTCAATTCAAAATTCAGCAATGCCCAAAATTCTACAAGGATGAATTTCTCTAGAGCGAGTCTGCACTCCTGTCTCTTTGACAGACTCCGCCCATCTTTCCTCCTGTCTATTAGTAGCCCGGCAATGTTTGTTCTGACCCGTTTGGAGGTCGGGCTGAGACTTCGCTCTAGCCCTCAATGGCTCTGTGAGTTGAGCAGAGCCTAATAAAGATAAGTCTGTTGAGTTTGTGGTTGAGGGTTGGGGGCAAAGGCGATCCACATTGGAAATTGCAGCATTGCCAGACTGATTAGTTCTTCGGTTTCGTCGATGACGATCAGGGGTAACAGTCCGTCTTTGACGAGACGATCAGCTTTGAGGGCTAGAGGTTCGGGTGTTTCAAAGAGGCTGAGTCCGCGATCGGAGCCAAAATCACTGCGCGAAACTCCGAGGCAATCCTGTAGTCCGCGTCGCCACTCGCCTAGCCGTTCGGGAGAGTTGGCCAAAATCAGAGTGCGGAGGCGATCGCCGTATAAGTTATACAAAATTGAAATCACCGCCGATGCAACGAGAATATTCTGCAATCGAGACCCCATCGATCGCACTGCACCCCGTCCACCCTGGGTAAAAAACCAGTTGGAGGCGCGCTCTGCATGAATCGGCTCAAAGGTTCGGCGCAGCTTCCAGACGGGGCCATAATAGTCGGGCTGATTGCGAAATTGATCAATCAAACTGCGAATCTTTTTGGTCTGATCTTGAAAGCTTTGTTCGGCAAATCTGGGAGTTGAGGAGGCAGATTTTCCCTCTGCCATTGGGGTTGTCTTCTCTAGAACAGGTTCTGGGGCTTGTGGCGTGCGTAATTCTAGCTGTTCTGCGGCTAGGGCTAGATCCTGTAGGCTACCGACCAGATAGTCTTTGAAGCTCTGCACTCGAATGGCAATTTCTTGAGATGACCCAGCAAAGGTTGTCTTCATCTCATTGCGGATGCGTTCTTGACGACGTTCTAGCTGCTCGATCGCAACCTGGAGAGTTTGGCGACGGCGTTCTAGCTCACCTAGCCCATCCTGCATTAATTTGCTGAGCGAAGCTTGTGTTTCTAGCACTTGAGCCTGCAACTGGTCGCGGGTCGATCGTAGCGCTGCAATTTCCTGCTGCAACTGGTTAATGCTCTGAGTGAGATCGGTGGCATTTTCCGGTTCAGACGATTTCGTCACCAATCCCAAATCAGGCAAAGGCTGGAGATTTTCAGAAATGTCTAGAGAAGCAGCATCTTCAGGGTCTTCGGGAGACTGGGTAGGAAACTCGTCAGAATTCATAACAGTTCGATCTCGATTGAGAATCAGAGAATATTAAGGAGATTTCTAGCAAGCAGGTTGCCTGCTGTCTGCGACTTTGCTCTGCCAGTTTCGCCCTGAGCCAAGTCAAAGGGCAAAGGTCGGAAGGTCATCTCTTTTTAGAAATTGCCTAAAGATGGGAGGGCGCTTTGGGAAAGTGTTGCTCAAGGCAAAGGCGAAGGGTTTTGGGGTCAAAGATAATCGGCAAAAAGTGAATGCTTTTCACCTCTTTGAAAAAAAACAAAATTGGCACGGGCGACCAAAAGATCTCCCAATTTTGCCACTCTCGATAGGGAAAGCGACGAATCAGCGTTTCACCCCGGTAGATATCTAGATCCGTCGGGGTAAATTTTAGGCGCAGAGAGGCCGCTTGAATCATCAAAAACAACCCAAACAGACCGATCGCGCCACTGACCCACACCTGCACCCACAACAACGGAACCGCAGCCAACACCAGCGCGATCGGAATCGCATAGCTTGGGGCAAGTTCGATCGTCTCATCTAACGAAGGGGCGGTACTAGTCACAGCAATGTATTTGTGAAACTTCAGTTCCTATTCTAGAGAGGAATGGGCAGATTCAGACGGGTGGGAGTTTTGAGAGGAGAAAAATTCTCTAGGTTGCTAGACTCTAAAATCGCAACTCTAAAGCCCAAAAGGGTATAAACTCGCACCAGAGAGGGGAGATTGTTATTCAAGAGATTTCTGGCAAACCAATGACCCGCTGTCTTCAACTTTGCTCGGCCAGTTTGCCCCTGAAGGGAGACGAAGGGCAAAAGTCGGAGGTAAAATCTTGCTTAGAAATCGCCTAAGAGAAGCTTTAAGAGAAATTTTTTGATTCTTAAATTGATGGGCAGTGAGGGATTCGAACCCGCAACATCCTGCTTGTAAGGCAGGCGCTCTACCGTTGAGCTAACCGCCCAAATCTTGGTCACAGTTAAATAATATAGCAGATAAATGCTGTGACAGATCGTTTGAGTCTAGTACGATGAGAGCAAATTGGTTGCTTCTTTTCTGTCCATGCCTTCTGGTCGCACCCACGACAGCATTACCCTATGGAGCCTTCCTGTGGTGGCGGGCCTCACCTTTGTGCAGACCCAAAATGGCAACCTGACGCTGATTGTGTCGGGGAGTTTTTTGTTTGGGGGGCTGATGTTTGGCCCCGACCTCGACATCTATTCTCAACAGTACAAACGCTGGGGAGTGCTGCGCTGGATCTGGCTCCCCTACCGTAAGCAGGTGCGTCATCGATCGTTCCTCTCCCACGGCGCGATCGTCGGTACAGTTTTGCGAATCTGCTATCTATCGGTTTGGCTTGGAATCTTGGGCAGTGTCATGATTGTTGGCGGAGCGATCGTTCACCAGGTTCTCAACGGGACTGGCTCCTGGCAGTTCCTCGCCCAACAAGGCTTTGAGGTCAGCGCTCAGGTTTTAAGTCGATCGCTGCAACAGCACCCGATCTCATGGCTAAGTGCCGCGATCGGTCTAGAGTTGGGTGCGTTGAGTCACAGCATCAGCGATTGGGTGGGGTCGCGGGTTAAGCGGCTAAAAAATTCCTCAAAAAAACGCACTTCGTGACCTGAAAGCGGAGAGAGGTTTGGGGTAAGGGCAAAAGTCTCGTCAAAGTCTCGTCGTCGAACTGACGTTAAAGTAGAGAAAGTAAACGATTGTGAAGGTTCTATCATGACCTCCCCGCGCCCAACCGCCGCTCTTGAAGCTCTTCAACACTTGATCGAGGTAGTCGCGCAACTGCGATCGCCCGATGGCGGCTGCCCCTGGGATTTGGCTCAAACGCCGCAAAGCCTAGCTCCCTACGTCATCGAAGAAGCTTACGAAGTGGTAGATGCCATTCGCAGTGGAGACGAAGACGCGATCGCGGAAGAACTCGGCGATCTGTTGCTGCAAGTGGTACTTCAGGCGCAGGTGGCGCAAGATGGCGGAAAATTTGATCTGGCGATCGTGGTTCAAAAAATTACCGATAAGTTGATTCGTCGCCACCCCCATGTTTTTGGCGAAGTACAAGTGCAAAATATAGACGACATCCATCACAACTGGGAGCAAATCAAAGCTGCCGAGAAGGGCGAAGATTTTGCCGCCACCCAGCAGTTGAGCTACAAACTCAAGCGCTATGCTCGATCGTTGCCGCCTCTGAGTGCAGGCATGAAGATTTCCCAAAAAGCCGCTCAAGTTGGGTTTGAATGGGAATCGATCGCCCAGGTTTGGGCAAAATTTGACGAAGAATTACAGGAATTTCAACAGGCCTTAGCACATGAGAGCAAAGCTGCCCAACAATCTGAACTCGGTGATCTGCTCTTTACGCTGATCAATCTGGCTCGTTGGAACGATCTCGACCCGGCGGAAGGCTTACAGGGAACCAATCAGCGCTTTATCCAAAGATTGATGGCTATGGAAGCGGTGGTCGATCGTCCCCTGGCGGAGTATAGCCTGGAGGAATTGGAGCAACTGTGGCAGCAAGCCAAAATCAAACTGGCATGTGAAGCAGATATTTAAAAATTTTCTCAACCGTCTGTGGTTTACAAAGCTCTACATATAGAGTTTAAGGAGCTTAAAATCTCATAAAAATTCTATATATAGAAATGCTGGCAAAATATTTTAGAAAAAGCAGTGAATCTTGATCTAACTTTTAAAGCGCAACTTCCGATAACTATGGTTTAAGGGAGGGCGTAGAAACGTGAGTTGCGCTTGAAGTGAGATTTGAGGTTCAGTTTGGGGTCAAAAGTTCGCTTCTTG
>JAAUOZ010000013.1 GCA_012034655.1 Leptolyngbyaceae cyanobacterium CSU_1_3
AAGCCAACCTCATCCCCAGCCCCTTCTCCCAGGGCAGGAGAAGGGGAGCAAGAATGGTTCAAAGTCCCTCTCTCTGCTTGGGAGAGGGATTTAGGGTGAGGGAGATCGGGAAAGTTGCACATCACGTAAACAAACACTAAGCAATAGTGGGATGAATGCTGATAGAGTAGCTGCGAGTGGCTCGATCGAGGTTGAGGGATCTGCGAGTTAATAATCTACCACTAGCCAGGTTTCGACCTCGCTCAACCGTCGAGGGTTGAGCGGAATCGAGGGTTGAGCGGAGTCGAAGCCCGATTCACGGGTCCTTTATTTTGATGCAAATCCCTTACGCTTCTCCTCCCACGACCGAGTTTTCCTTCAGTGGGTTCCCCTATCGATTTCCTTGATCTTCTTTATCAAACTCCCCTTTATCCATTAGTCCACCTTAAGGGGACTTTACTTAACTTCATGAGGTTGCGTATCGTATACTCTACGCGAGGATACGTAAGGAGAAATCAAACGATGTCGGAGGCAACAAAGCCCCTGACGGTTCCCAAAGAGTTACTCGGTGCTCCCGGTGACTTCAACCCAACGCTCATCATATTTTTGCTCTCAGTGGCGATCGCCGTGATTTCTACGATGGGCTATTGGTGCTGGGGCTGGGTTGACTGGTGCTGCTTCTGCCTGAATGTATGGGCGCTCCACATGGTTGGAACTGTGATTCACGATGCCTGTCATGGAGTGGCCCATCGAGACAAGCTAGCGAACGCTTTGCTGGGACACGGAAGTGCTTTTCTGTTATGTTTCTCGTTTCCGGTGTTTACCCGCGTTCACATGCAACATCACGCCCATGTGAACGATCCTGACCATGACCCTGATCATGTCGTCTCGACCCTGGGGCCCTGTGGTTTATTAACGCTCGTTTTCTCTACCACGAAGTTTTCTTCTTTAGGCGCAAGCTGTGGCGCAAAAATGAGCTAATGGAATGGATCTTGGCGCGGCTGTCGCTGGGGGTGATGGTCTATTTGGGATATCGCTTCGGCTTTTTGGGATATATCTTTAACTTCTGGTTTGTGCCTTTGGCGGTGGTCGGGCTGGTGTTGGGTTTATTTTTTGACTATTTGCCCCATCGTCCTTTTAAGGAGCGCGATCGTTGGCAGAATGCCAGAGTTTACCCTAGCCCCATCTTAAATTGGCTGATCATGGGGCAAAACTATCACCTCATCCATCACCTCTGGCCTTCTGTGCCCTGGTACAACTACGAGCGGGCTTACTACGCGACAAAACCACTTTTAGATGCTAAAGGGAGTAAGCAATCGATCGGGCTACTCAAGGAAGATTTTCTGGGTTTTGTCTACGACATCTTTTTGGGCATTCGATTTCATCATGGCCACCCTCCAGAGCCGCTGCCTGAGGAGTCGCCAGAAATTGTAGTGGTTTCCCAAGAAGACCCAGTGTCGATCGCAAAACAGACTCACTGAGTGAGTGAGTGAGTGAGTGAGTGAGTGAGGCAAAACTTTTAAGCTGAAAGCTTGGGACATCTGGTTAGATGTCCTTTCTATTGTCAGGACTTACGCAATCAAAGACAACCTTCATCCAAGCAGATGAAATTTCCGAAGTGTTTAATCCACAATCCTAAGCTCAGACTCCGAATCGATTTCTTCAGCTTCTTGCTTTTCCGCCATCGCCTCTTTGACGATTTGCAACACCTCCGATCGCACCTGCCCATAACACTGCGCCATGCACCACGGGCGTAAATATAAGACTGTACCCGTCGTTGCATTAAGAGACGCTACGTGACAGGTGGTTTTGGGATCATTGAGTACTAGGGGGTGAGGCTGCACCAGTGAGAGAAAAGAAGTGATGGTATGTTCGATCGGTCGATCGCCAATCTCAATTTCTAAATCGACTCGACGAGTGCCCATAATCGTCTGATTCTTTAATGTGCCACTAAACAGATTGCTATTGGGAACCGTAATTCGCACATTGTCAGGGCTGACGATCGTCGTCGAAAACAAGCCGATGCCATCTACGATGCCCGCCACGCCCGCGCCTTCGATCGTGTCTCCCACCTCAAACGGTCGAAAACTAACCAGCATAATGCCCGCCGCAAAGTGAGACAAACTATTCTGCAAGGCTAGACCGATCGCCAACCCCGCCGCACCGACCACCGCCACCACCGTTGTTGTTTGGATGCCGACCTCATTTAGGGCTGCCACCCCACCAGAGATCCACACCAAGATCACCGCTACTTGCAGCAAAAACTTTTGGATCGTTGGCTCCGTGCGTTTGAGCAAGCGATGGCTGAGATGATGCACCACTGTGGCCACCCAGCGAGTCAAGAGCAGAATGGCGATCGCCCAAAGTATCTTCGGCGCGATCGTTAGCCCCCAATCAAGCAAGTTCTTTTGCACCATTAAATGCGACCAAATTTGACCCAAAATCAAGGTTTGTTGCAAAATCATTGATTTACTCCAAAGAAGCGATCGCCGTCAACATGCCTTCTCCCTCTCGTAAAGCGTGGCGAAGCCAGCCCCTCCTTTCTCGCCTCTCTCATCCCTCCTCCCTCATTCCTCTCTTAGCCGCCTGGGGCACACGAGTCGGCTGACCTACCGAAACCCGTGGCAGCCGATGCTTGAAGCTGCATAGAATCTCCCAAGAAATCGTACCTAGCGTGTTGGCCCATTCGTCCGCCAAAATCTGCTGATTGCCATCTTGACCTAATAGCGTCACCACTTCTCCCTCTTGGAGTGCCGGAATGCTGCTCACATCCACCATGATTTGATCCATTGTGATCGAGCCAATTTGAGCCACCCGTTGCCCCCTCACCAGCACCGTCATCTGATGGGAGAGATTGCGCGGAATGCCATCTGCGTAGCCAATGCCAACCACGGCGATCTGAGTTTCTCGATCGGCTACAAACCTGTAGCCATAGCTGACCCCTGTTCCTGGCTGAATCGTTTTGACCTGGGTGACTCGTGCCTTCACCTGCATCACGGGCTTGAGAGCAACCCGGTTTCTCAAATGGTCAGCCGGGTAAAGCCCATAAATCACCAGCCCGGTTCGTACCATGTCATAGTGCAAACTAGGGTCTGTTAGGGTCGCCGCAGAGTTGGCCAGATGCAGACGCGGGGTGAACGAAAGAGCCTGAATCGCCGACTCATAGCGCTTTTGCTGCTGACGCATGATAGTCGGATCGGGATCATCAGCCGTAGCTAGGTGAGAATAGAGGCTGGCGATCGTCAACTGGGGCAAACGCTGCACCAGTTGCACAAACTCGATCGCTCGTTGCCAGGAGGTTCCCAGGCGCGACATACCCGTATCAAGCTTGATGTGTACCGGAAGGGGCGGGCGAGACATTTGACTCATTGCCTCCGCAAACACCAGGGCTTGTTTAGGGGTGCAAAGGGTTGGTTGCAGGTTCCAATGGGCGATCGCACGAATCTGTTCGGCGGCATGGGTCGCACCCAGCACCAAAATTGGCGCATCAATTCCTGCTTCTCGCAGTTCGATGCCCTCTGGAATTGTGGCCACGCCCAGCCAGGTTGCCCCCGCTTGCAGCACCGTCTGAGCCACGGTGACGGCCCCATGACCATAGGCATCAGCCTTGACGACGGCCATCAGATCCGTTTTGGGAGCCAGCAATCCTCGAATCTGCTGCACATTGTGAGACAGGGCCGCTAGATCGATCTCAACCCATGCCCGTTCTCGTTGCATCAGCGAAATACTAGAACTTTGATCCCAACTCAACATGACCACTCACTCCTCTTCTTCCTACACCACAAAATTCTCGCACCACAAAATTCTTGCGCCACAAAATTCTTCCATTACCAATCTATTGTGCTAGATCAGCGTTTTGCTATCTTGAGGGGAATCTATCTCAAGATTCGATCGGCGGCCCTAGACCTCGAACCAGACCCCTAGTTCAGCAGAAAAACCGCAATCCTAGCCAAATCTCCGATTTTTGGATCAACGCCCGCTAAAATTTTGGGGTCGAGTCCCCAAGGTTAGAGATTCTGCTTTCACATTGTTTATAGGTTGTTTATAGGATTTAATTTTTAATTCCCATGCCCCGCCCCTCCAAAAAGTCGTCTACCCGAAATCTGACACTACTTTACATTGCTTCTTTGAGTACCGTGGCTCTATTGTCAATTTTGGGTCAAGCGTTGGTGCAGTCGATTTTGCTTCAGCAGACAGTGAACGCCAAAGTAATTGGGAGCGCCAATCGGCAGCAGATTTTGAGTTGGCAACTTCGAGAAGCGGTGTTGGCGCTGCGGTTGGGGACGACAGCGAATGACCAAACCCAGCAGGTGAAAGAGATTCGCCGCATTGTAGAAGAATGGAGCGTAGCCGATCGCGAACTGCAAACCACGATCGCTCAGCTTCAGGCGATGGGAGTCGATCGGGCAAAAATTCAGCAGCGAGTGGATGCTCTGACTCCGGCACACGAGCGCATTCACCGGGCGGCGGAGGCATTTTTGAACGAGACATCAGTGCCGCGGTCAGCGACCAAGGGGCGCAAGCGAGTTGCACAGGTGCGAGACAATGCGGGCTATCTGCGTGAAATTCGAGATGCTGGAAAAGAATTTGCCGACGGAATCAACCAGCTAATTCTCACCTACAATCAGCAAACTCAATCAGGGTTAGTACAACTGAGATATATCGAATATGGGCTTTTGGGTTTGATGTTGCTGGTGCTTTTGCTCGAAGGTATTTTGGTGTTTCGTCCGGCAGTTGAGAAGATTCATCAGACCTTAAATAAGTTAGCGATCGCGTTAGAGGAAACTCAAGAAACCGCCCAGAAACTTGCCGCAGAGCAGGCACAATCTGAGCGATTATTATTAAATATTTTGCCTGCCCCGATCGCGATGCGTCTCAAACAAAACCCTCAAAACCAAGAAGCACACATTGCAGATGGGTTTAGCGAAGTAACCGTTTTGTTCGCTGATATTGTAGGATTCACAGAACTATCGCGACGAATTTCTCCTCAGCAGTTAGTATCACGATTAAACCGCATTTTTTCCATGTTCGATCAGCTTGCTGAACATCATGGTTTGGAGAAAATCAAAACGATCGGGGATGCTTATATGGTCGTGGGCGGGTTGCCCAATCCTCGTGCTGATCATGCAGTGGCGATCGCAGAAATGGCGTTGGATATTCAACGTGCGATCGTTGAATTTAATCAGGAAACGGGAGAAACATTTGCGATTCGGATGGGCATCAATACAGGGGCAGTTGTGGCAGGGGTGATTGGCTTAAAAAAGTTTATTTACGACCTCTGGGGAGACACCGTAAATATTGCCAGTCGGATGGAATCTCACGGCATTCCTGGAGGCATCCAGCTAACAGAAGCCACCTATGAATTGCTCAAAGATTTTTATCATTTTGAGCCACGAGGCATCATCGAAATCAAAGGCAGAGGGGAAATGATGACCTATTGGCTCAAAGGAAAACGACAATAGTGTGGAAAAGAAATGAAGCGGATGAAGATCTGAATATTGAAGTCGAATCTTAGGTTTTTGGAATCAATTTGACCCAAAAGTAAGGAACCGATCGTACCTAAAAAGCTTTCTAATGTTTCAGATTAGTTATCCGCTTCATCGCTCTTTACGAAGTACAAACCAAGCCAAATACCAGGTTTTGAATCGTTGTCTTAAAGTCAGGATCTCCCGCAGCCGGATTCACCGTCAAGCCTACCCTGACTGGATTGTTGACTCGACCCAGACGAAACAAACTGCCAATATCTCGCCTAAAAAGCTCTTTGGCAGAAATCTGTCCCGTAACCGTGTTTGGGTCTCCATTGGTGAGAGTTGTAATTTCTAAATCACGGAAATCTTCAAAGTTGACAAAATTGTTCCAAACACTCGTAGCTGCTAAGGTATCCCACAAAAATAGACCATCAAAAATAAACACACCCGGAGCCGGAGAGTTCGCCAATTGAAGATTTTTGATGAACTGAGCCGGAGCCGTCTTACACTGAGCCGGGCTGTTTTGAATTCGATTGGCAAACCCTTGCAATTTTGCAAAATTTGTCGCATTCAACGGCACAATATCAACTGGAATTCCTGAATTGAGAACTTTCTCAACAGCTTTAGCATCGATCCAAAAATTAAACTCTGCATTATTAAGTGAATTGAACACTTTTTTGTTTTGCCCCGTTTGAATCGTCTCAAAATTTGTGCCTGGAAAAGGCAATTGATGCATTCCAAAAATGTGTTCGCCAGCCTGAAAATAGATGTTGCCTTCTGTCCAGGTGGGGAAGGGTTCATTAAGGCGATAGTTGCCATTGGCGTCAAAATTATCAGCTTTGTTAGCATCCCAAGCACCGCCCATATATCGCACCGAAACGACTGATTTGAGGTCAGCAAGTTTGATATCAAAGGGCAGCCATATTTTTTGGGAGCCTGTTCAATTTTGCCGTATGCTCTAGCAATATTGGTAGCGGGGCCAACCGCCACGATCGTCAGCTTTTTCTGATTTTTGTAATACTCACACATCGACTCTGCCAGATAGGTAGAAGCCTTTTTCTGTGGCTCAATCAAGTTTAATTCTGGCAACCGAAACTCATTTAAAGCATCTTGAGCCTTTGGCAAAACATAGCGCAATGTTTCATCCCTAAAGGGACGATTAAATTCATTAAAACAGATAAAATCAGGTTGAGAAAAAACAAATTCTTTGTGAAACAAACAAGGTTCTAAACCCGGTCTTCCCGAAAGGGGAAGCTGCACTCTAAAGCGAGTCCTCTTTGAACCAGGAAGCGGTTTGCCAAATTCGTCTGATTGATTGGGAACCGCGATCGTAGTGACTCGTTCGTCGCATCCGGTGTAGATTTTTGCGCCACCATATCCGGCAACTGAAAGCACTTTTTGGGTAATGCCTGCGATCGTCCCCTCTTCGACACTAAAGCTTCCTAGCAGGTCTTTTTTTAGCTCTGGATACCCGTGAGAATCTTTGCAATACGACTCTCCATTGGGCGAGGCAGTCACGCCGAGCAGCTTGATAGGGGGCACATTTTTTTGAGAAGCCAGCGCCAGCACCAATACCGAATAGTAGTCTTCAAAGCCGCCATCGTGGTCAAGAATCACAGGAATAGGCTCGGCAGCGGCGCTGGGCAAGCAAAAAGCACTGGCGATCGTGGTTGCCAAGATTGGCAGCGCAAAGTTTCTAAGCATTAAACGAAGCATGGTAGTTTCCCTAAAATCAATACCCTGAGTAGCCAGGTGTAGGCCATAGTTTAAGGATTTTAGGGGTTTTATCTCTTCCTACGGGTGTATGAGAATACCGAACGATCGTCCCTAAGAAAGCTTAATTATTTCTCAGATTAATTGTCTCTCAGATTAATCGTTTCTCAACTTAATCGTTTCTCGAAGCCGAGGAATCTAGCGACCAAGCTCATCAGACGCAGACAACCTTGAAGGTTTAACCAAGGCAAATCATCGAAAAATTTCGACTGTAAAATCAAAGTGAAGGCTGGCTAACTCACCGATGGCGCGGATTATTTTCCCACTGTCCATGGGGGGGTGTTTATTTTGACGGCTCCCAAATCTGCAACTCGCTTATTTTTGGGCAAATAATAGGGTGCAGGCTGATTGCCCGATCGTGTCAGTTGTGGATCGATACTCAGAGGACTTGCCCCCACAGGCTGAATGTTATGAAAAAGATTATTCTTTACACCCACTTTTGCATTTAATAAATCGCCTGCATTCTTAACCGAATTGTAGAAGATGTTATTGCGAATTTCTTGCGTAGGCGACTCCCCTTTTTCAAAATAAAAAAAGTCGCGTTTTAGAACTTGCATAAACTGTATTGTTGTAAAACTTGAAGTTCGACATTTGACCCAAAAAGTGACCCACCAACGTCGGCTCACTGGTCTTTTCAAAAATGTTGTGATGCACTGTGAGATTCTTTTTGCCACTGCTAAACATCGCGATCGGGTAAATTCCCCCTCGAATATAGTTGTGGTCAAATTCTAAGTTGTCGCTGTCTGTTTCGCAGGCGTAGAAAGAATTATCAGGACTGCTCCAAAGGTTGTGGTGGACTCGAATCTTGCTCGAATCTGCCGTCACCAGAGAGAGGGTGCTACTGAAGGTTGAATTAAAAATTTCGCAGTTATGGCAAGTTTGATGCCACAGTTCTAAGGTTAATTGTGGAGTCGAACCGTTGCCCCAGGCATGTAAGCGATCGACCTTAATATCCAAATTATAGAATTTGACGTTTCGTAGAATTGAATTTGGGCCTTCCCAGGGTCTCTCTTTGCCCCACGCCTCACTAAACGAGACAAGACCCGACCCGCCCCGCGCTCGGCTATCAATCTTGAGATCATGAATTGCAAAATCAGTCAGGTTGGCGACGGTCATGGTTGCAGTTTGGTTGCCTCCGCCCCCTGCCTTGTGCCGATTGTATGAGTTGTCAGTCATGGTGATGTTGTAGATTTCACCATTTTTTGCCCGTTCGATTCCCAGTGCATCTTCGCGGTATCCCTGAATCACCAGGTCGTGCAGACTTAGACGATCGGCATCTAAAATTCCAATTCCCAGACGGTGAGTATATCGTTTGCCATCCAGTTTGATCTGGTCGATCGTCACATTCTTTGTCTTTTTGATCGTCAAACCACCCTGAAGGGTCGTTTGCTTAGTTCCAGACCCCATGAGATGAACGCCCGATGGCACAGCCACATCCCCACCCAGGTCAAACGTTCCTGCACCTACCAAAATCGTCTTATCGCGATCGGGCGGCACAGAAGCCAGCGCTTTGTTAACCGTTTTCCAAGGCGACGATCGACTGCCACTGCCCCGATCGGAGCCATTTGCTGCCACATAGTAATCGGCATAACCCACCGGAGCGGCATAATTAGGCACACAGGCAGGAATGACTACCAGCAGCCACACCAAAACAAATAGCCCTCGCCAGATTGCTTTTTGTCTCATCTCAATCAACCAGCGTGTTGAGACTTGATCTTAACGAGGACTTGATAAACTTCTGGTTAGAATTGCGGTTGCTTTATGAGCTAAAAGTAAAATGTGGGCGAAAGCTACGGTTTTAGCCAGTTACCTGGGTACAAGCCGTTGCCGTCCACCGATACCCGGATTGAATAAAGCAGCCAACTCAGCTTCAGATAAACGATCGAGCTGGGTTTCTAAGGCATCTTCGCTAAAGTAATAGCCCCGATCGGCGGCCATTTGAATGAATGCCTTCGGATCATTCGTCGCTTGCAGTCTGGCTTGCAGCGCTTGATCTTGCTTGACAGATTTAAAGAATTTCGCGGCATGAGTTTCAGACATCGTCCCTACCTCACTAAATGTAGAGTGCTTTGAGTAAAAGGCTTCGAGTAAGCTGCCTTGCATCTAATTTCGCTACTCCTCTACCCTCAGTTTATGAGAATCCTCTAAAAATGTACTAAATTTGACAGCAAAGTTGATTAGTTTATGAATAAGGATTGCGAACATCCACCCCGCAACACCCCGGTCGCCTCTAGTAGAAACACACCGAACCTTTTTTCCGGCGATCGTTCTCCCCTCGATCGCGACTCTCCCCAGAGCCAGACTGTGGATGCGAAACTGTAAAATGAGGTGTTTCGTCGTTCCTGTTTTGGGCTGCCCTTTGTTCACGTTAAAACCCTTAGACCCCAGACTAAAATGCCAGAGACCTTATTGAAACCTTGATTCGTTTTGCTCGTCAGTTAATTATCCGTATTTAAGATCACAAGTCACATCAAAAGGCAACCTATGCGATCGCGATTTCTTGGAATCATTGGCAGTCTCACTGTGAGCGCTGGGCTAGGTATCGGTCTAGGCGTTGGGCTAAAAGTGCTGCCAGTTTATGCACAAATTTCAACTACTCAGGTCAGCAAAGTCGTCGAAGCACTACGTCAGGCTGCACCCCAAACCGACTCCAAAGCTGCCAACAGTCTCTATAGCGAGTGGCAAGTCAAAGCAGATAACATTCCTCGCTGGTCAAAGCTTTGCGCTGGACGAGAACTTTCGCCTACAGAGTTTAATGCCAATTCGACGGCGGCAAGAGCGATCGTCACTTGCATTATTCGCGATGCCATGAGAGATGAATATCGTGCCAGTGGCAACAACGAATTGGTGGCAGTGCGCCGGGTGGCTGCTTGGTGGATGACGGGGGATGCGGCACGCTACAACAGTTCCGAGATTTTGCCCTATGTCGAGAAAGTGGTGAGTTTCTATCAACAGTCTGCCAGCACTGCAACGCCTGCTGCCAATGCTAAAGGGACGCTCTACGATCGCTACATGCAAGCCGGATATGCCGCAACACAACAAAAAGACACCCAAGCCGCCCTACTCTATTTCAAACGTGCCTTAGATGAGCGCCCCCAAGACTCCTTTGCGAGTCAAGCCATTCAAAATTTAGAGGCGACTCTGCGGAAAAACGAATCCACCGCCCAGCCTTCCCCCCAGACCCCTCAATAGCCCGTTAACGACCCATTAGACTGATATACGATCGTCATGAAAAACTACTCAACCTCCTGATGGCTGGCGCTTTTCTGTCTGTTGCTCCTGCCGCGTCTGCCGTGGAATGGACGAAGATCACCGAAAACTCCGTCAACGACAAATTTTTTATTGATACCAGTTCGATTCAACGCAACGGCGCGATCGTTTGGTACTGGGAATATCGAGAATTTCCCCAAGCTAACAACACATTTGTTGAGGCGAAGGTCGATCAACCTGTACACGGTGCGGTGATTCGCTGGTCAGTCGATTGCACTAACAAATCGCAACGCTTGAGAAAGCTAAACGCCTACACAAAAAACCGCAAGCTGATTCAAAAATTTGAATATGGCAACACCGGAACGTTAATGCAGCCGAGACCAGGAAGCAGCGCTTATAGGGTGGTCGATCGTGTCTGTACTCCCCAAGAGTGAGCCTTACGGCTCTGAGTACCGACACGCAGCTTTATAGGGTGCAAGTTTTCAACTTGGACGATTATAAAACCGGGCTTCGACTTCGCTCAACCCTCGCGCCGTTTGTGAGTTGAGCAGAGTCGAAGCTCACCTCAGTTGTGTCTTTTGTTGCCAGATTAATTGCATCAACTTATCCACCAACGTTGAGAGCATAGCGCCGCCATGCCCCTACCAGAACCCTCTTTACTGGGGCGGTACTTTATTTTCGCGCTTGCCTGCTAGCGGAGGGCTAGCGATCGCAAATCCGCCACTTCGACTTCTGGCAGGTCTTGAAACAGCACAGTGCTGAGGTAGCGTTCGCCAAAACTGGGTTGAATCATCACGATCAGTTTTCCAGCATTTTCAGGACGCTTGCCAACTTGGAGCGCAGCAGACAACGCTGCCCCCGAAGAAATACCCGATAGAATGCCCTCTTCTCGGGCCAACCGCCGACCATAGACGATCGCATCTTCATCTGAAACTTGAACAACTTCGTCGATCAGATCAACCCGCAAAACCTTGGGCACAAACCCCGCCCCGATGCCCTGAATCTTGTGAGCACCCGGCTGCCCCCCCGACAGCACATGACTATTCGCAGGCTCGACAGCCACCACTTTAAAGCTAGGTTTGCGAGACTTGAGCACTTCTGCCACACCTGTGATTGTGCCGCCTGTGCCTACTCCAGCAATCAAAAAGTCGATCGTGCCATCGGTGTCTTGCCAGAGTTCTTCGGCGGTGGCTTCTCGGTGGATCTTGGGGTTGGCAGGATTCTCGAACTGCTGAAGCATCCAGGTGTTGGGCACAGAAGCCACAATTTCGGTTGCCCGACGGATCGCGCCCTTCATGCCTTCGCTGCCAGGGGTGAGTTCTAGCTGAGCACCGTAAGCTTTGAGCATCGCCCGTCGCTCTAGGCTCATGGTTTCTGGCATCGTCAGAATCAAGCGATAGCCTTTAGCCGCCGCAACCATTGACAGTGCAATTCCTGTATTGCCAGAAGTCGGCTCGACCAAAATGGTTTTGTCTGGGTGAATCAGCCCTGCCTCTTCTGCGGACTGGATCATGCTGGCCCCAATCCGATCTTTAACGGAGGCGGCGGGGTTCATGCCTTCGAGCTTGACGACAATTTGAGCGACACAGCCTTCTGTCTGGGGAATGCGATTGAGCCGAACGAGGGGTGTTTTGCCAATCAACTCGGTAATATTATCTGCAATGTGCATGGGGTCTCCTAGCCAGTTTCTCTGAACTATTTTGAACCAGGGTTCGGGGTTTTTCTTGACCTTGAAGCGATGCAAGCCTAAATTTTCTGCTTCATTTTCATCATACTACGCAAAGTCGAGCAAGTTAGTGTAGTTTGAGGTAATTTAACGAACCTAACTTCTACGATCGCGCCCTTTGCAGGAGTCAGAAAATCCTAAAGCAAGAAATCTTGAATTTTCAGATATCTACTACTTTTGATCAGAATTGAGCCGTGAAATTTCAAAGGCAAAAGAAAACAACCCGTACAATGAAAGTCGCAATCCTTAAGACGGCGAGTTAACCATGAGTGCAATTGACCCGTTGAAGCGATGGTACAGAAGAAGTGCTGTGGCGATCGCTGAGATGGTCGTCACAGCTAAGCCAGAGGCAGGGAATTACGATCGTCTGGCTCAAGCCTTGGTGCAGACACAACAGTGGGACGCGGCGATCGCTGCTTGCCAGCAGGCGATTCAACTTGACCCCAAACAGCCCTGGTTTTATAAGACCTTGAGTGAGGCTTATATCGGTGTGGGGCACTGGGAGGCGCGATCGCTGCCTGTCGCACGGGCATTGGGTTCAGTCCAGATTTGTCGTGGTTGCATCATGGTTTGGCCAAGGCGCTGATGGGGGAGGAGAAATGGGACGCGGCGATCGCCGCTTGCCAACGGGCGATCGAGCTAGAGGAGAGCGTTTCCTGGTTTCATTTCACGTTGGGCGAGGTGTTCTTTAAGTCGGGGCAGTGGGAGGGAGCGATCGTGCCGTTTCGTCGAGCGATCGAGTTAGCGCCCAATTTTGCCTGGTCTTATTATTATTTGGGTCAAGCGTTAGTTGCTCAAGAAGAAGTTGAGGCGGCGATCGCGGTTTATCAACAAGGGCTAAGACGACAGCCAACCATGGCCTATCTGCGATCGTGTTTAGACTATACGCTGCATCTAAGCGACCAAGATCAGCGCATCCAAGCCTATTGTCTTCAGGCGCAGGCAGACACTCAGAAACGCGGCGATCGACCGTTACGAATTTTGATGCTTACGCCCTATCCGACTTATCCGCCTAAGCACGGTGCGATTACGCGGATGTTTTATGAGATGAAAGCGCTTGGCAGTCAGCATCATTTAGCGATCGTTTCCTTTGTTTTCATCCAGAGCGATTATCAATTAGAAAAAGAAATTGGTCATTACTGCGATCTGTCTATCACAGTCATGCTTGGGGATGCACCACCTCGCCAGCCTCAGGAGCCAAAGTTAATTCATCGCTACAGTAGTCAGCGAATGAGAAAGATCTTAAATAAGCTGAAGAATGCCAACTTTGATGTGGTGTTGTGTGACTTCATATATATGGCGCAATACCAAGAAATCTTTAAAGATACATACTTTGTGCTAGGCGAGCATAATATTGAATCACAACTGCTAGAACGCTGTGCAGAAATTAAAGACAACACAGAACTCAATAAACTTGCAACCCAAACTGAAGCAGTTAAAGCTTTTGTAGAATCTGATTTTGAAGCAAAACTGTTAGCAGATTTTGAAGACGAATATTGGCAGAAGTTTAATCTAAGAATGGTGGTGAGTGAGAACGATCGCCAAATTCTCAACGATCGCTGCAAAGTAGGTCAAACAATTATCGTTAACAATGGGATCGATACCCAAGAGACGATCATGGTTGAGAATACTGAAAGCAAAACTATTTTGTTTATTGGAACCATGAATTATTTTCCTAATATTGATGGGGCCTTGTATTTTGCAGAGAAGATTTTGCCGATCGTATGGCAGCAAGATCCAACCATTTCGTTCTGCATTGCAGGCGCAACCCCGCCTGAAGCGATTCTCGATCTCACCCAAGATTCTAGAATTCAGGTTGTGGCCAATCCTGACAATATGAGCAACGTCGCTAAAAATTGCACTCTGACGATCGTGCCATTGCGAATTGGCGGCGGCACTCGCATCAAGATTTTGCACTCAATGGCGATGGGGTTGCCCGTGGTGTCTACGAGTTTGGGGTGTGAGGGGTTGGCGATCGTAGACAATGTGCATTTGTTGATTCGAGATCAGCCGGAAGCGTTTGCAACTGCAATTTTGCAGTTACTTTCTGATCAAGATTTACAAAAAAAGTTGCGCCTTAACGGTCGGCAATTAGTAGAGCAGCAGTACGATTGGCAGGAGATTTTTCAGCAGGCAGAAAAGCAGATTGTAGAGGGATTTCGAGCCTGGCAGCAGACACGATCGCGGGTTGATTGAGGCAGTAATACCCCTAATTCTGGGGGTTGCATATCATTGCGAGTGGCAACGATCGCGTTAGGGATCTGCGAGTTAATCATCTACCACCAGCCAGGTTTCGACTCCGCTCAACCCGATTCACGGGTCTTTTATTTTCATGCAAACCCCTTACTTTTGCTGGGTCAAGTCTAGCGAAATGGGTGAGTTGACGATCTCCCAGCGTCGGGGCGGGCAGAGCATACTCTGTTCGTTGGGTGTCCAGGTGATCTGGAAAGGATGCCTATGCCAGTGATAGTCGTAGGTTTCACTCCAATCGGGAGCAAAAATGCCCGCGTTGACATAATAGGAACCGCCACTGAGATCAAGACGATCGACACACAAACGAATCTTTCCGCTCTCAACTGACAACGGAATCACCAACGCTGACGTAGATGTATTGGTGTTGAAATAGATCTGGCCATTCTCATCGCTAACGCTAACGCTAAAGATTACATTCTGAAACTGCTGAAGAGATTGATATTCGATCTCAATTTTGAGCAGATCGCCACTTTGGATCTCTGCCACAACCACGTTTTGCGAGTTGAGCAGTTTCACTTCCATCAGTTCTACAGCTTGGGAGTAGCTGCGAAACTTTTTAGCCTGAGCTTGCAAATCTACAATGCCTGCATAGCGGACTGCCACCACTTCTGGATCGCCATAAGCCTCCACTTGCCCCTGCTTGAGCCACAATGCCTGATCGCAAAGCTGCTGAATCTGTTCGACATTGTGAGAAATGAGCACCACCGCACAGCCATTTGCCTTCAGGTGAGCAATACGATCGAGACATTTCACCTGAAACGCCCCATCACCCACCGACAAAAATTCATCCACTAGCAGCACATCCGGTTCTGTGTGAATCGCCACCGCAAAGGCCAGCCGCATCTGCATTCCTGTGCTGTAGGTACGAACGGGATTGTCGATAAATGCCTCCAATTCAGCAAATTCGACGATCGCATCAAAGCGCCCCATGACTTCGCGTCGCGTCAGCCCTGCGACGATCGCACTCACAAACACATTTTCTCGCCCCGTCAGATCGGGATGAAAACTCGCCCCCAAATCGAGCAACGCCCCTATTCGACCTGTCACCTGCACCTGGCCCTCATCGGCACGCACTACGCCACTGAGCAACTGAAGCAGCGTCGATTTTCCGGCTCCATTGTGACCGATGATACCCAACATCTGACCAGGAGCCACCGTGAAGTTGATGTCGCGCAGTGCCCAAAAGTGTGAGGCCGCCTTCATGCGTCGATGTCCCGCTAGGGCAGCTTCCATGATGGTGCGAGGGCGATCGGCATGATAGCGACTATAGCGTTTGCCGAGGGCTTGGGCAATGACGGCAGGGTTCATGGTGGGTAAGAATGTTAGATGTCTGGTGTCAAATTTCTGGTGTCAAATTTCTAGTATTAAATTTCTTCAACAAAGCGTTCGCTCTGGCGTTTGAAGACCCGATATCCGATCGGTAAGAGAATGCTCGACAGAATTGCCAAAATCAGCAGCGATCGCCAATCGGGTAGTGTGCCGTAAACGAGAATTGCCCGATAGGATTCTAACAACGAAACCATTGGGTTGAGGAGAAAGAGCGATCGATAAGGGTCGGGAACTTTGTTGAGATCATAGAAAATAGGCAGAATGTAGAACATCAACTGCAACAGAACGCCTAATGTATGCTGAGTATCACGGAATGTGACGTTCAACGCTGCAAGAGGGTAAGCAAAACTCACCGTTAGAACAAATTGCAACACGAGTAAGAATGGAAGCAGCCAAAAAGTAGAATTTAACTGCACACCGTCTACTATCAAAAATATTAACAAGATGGGCAACGCTAGCAAAAAATGAATTAGGCCTGTAGTGACAGTGACGATCGGGAGAATTGTAATTGGAAAACCAGGCTGACGTACTAGCGATCGATTGCCTGTGATGAGTCCTGTTGCTTGAAATAGAGCAGATTGAGTCCACGTCCAAACTAACAGGCCACTGAATGCAAAAGATGAGTACTGAGGAATATTCACCAACAACACAGAACGGAATACGAACGTGAATACTAACAGTTGCAGCAATGGACTGATCAGCGTCCAAGCGATACCCAGGGTCGATCGCTTATACAAGAGCTTGAGATCTCGCACTACCAGTTCTCGGAGCAGATCGCGGTAGTAGATCAGTTGGCGTTTTTGGAAGCGCGATCGTGGCTTATTAAGATACATAGGTTTGATTTTGCACGGATTCTTCTGAGGAATTTTCTTGCTGTGAAAGGCGTTGTGAAACCGGAACATAGGGGGCGCTGCGTCCTTGGCGTTTGACAAGTTGCACACTCTGCCAATAGCCCCACGATCCGGCAATTAGCCCGGCGATTTCTTGCCAGAGATAGCCCCAGGGAATGTCATGCTTTCTTTGCAGACGATCGCTAATTCGATGCATAAAATAGCGAGGCATCACACTAATTAACTGGCGCAACCCGCGACGATCGTGTTCTTGCAGCCACAGATGCAAATGGTAGGCGGTGCAACTTTTCATTTGTCCATAAATCTGACGATAGAAGGCATCTAGTTCACGGCGATGTCGATGCCACACATAAGCCTCTGGTGTGTAAACGATCGTCTGCCCCGCTTTCAGCACTCGATAATAAAGGTAGGTTTCCTCTGCGCCCGCGACGGGTGTGCCAGGGCCAAGCAATTCATCCATCATGCCAATCTGAGGATGACTGAAAATGGTGGCGCGCATTGCAGAATTTGCCGACACGCCCAACTCCCAAACAGGGGGAGAAAACTCAAAAGAGGCTAACCAGTCGCCATCTACTTCAATAGGTCTAAACCCCGCACTCAGACCGTTTTTTAGCGTTTCAAATAGTAGTTGCGCTGGCGTTTCGAGTTCTAAAGGTAAGACGTTTCCGGTTACGATCGTCACATCGGGACGGGCCAGAGGCGCAAGCAATTTTTCTAGCCAATCTGAGGGAACCGTCACGTCATCATCCACCGTCACCACAATGTCTCCCGTGCTGACGACGATCGCTGCATTGCGCCCGTAAGCTCCGCCCTTTCGGGTCTCTTGAACCAGCTTGACCTGGGGAAACCGAGCGACGATCGGGGGGGTCAAGCCTGAGCCGGGGCGGTTGTCAGACACAATAATTTCAACGGGTCGGGATGTTTTTTGGGCGATGAGATGGTGCAGACAATTTTCGAGATCTTGGGGACGATCGCAGGTTGTAATGATGATGCTGACGGGAATGTCGCTCGACAAAGGCGGATGGGATCGCGGTGTTGCAGTCGGGGCGGGAGTCCAGTGTTGGGTGAGGGTTGATTCAGCCTGGCGGCGGGCAGTTTCTCGATCGCGCTGCCCAGGAAGGGAGAGCAGATCGAAGGCGAAGTGATGGGCGATCGCAGTTCGCAGTTGCGCCGCGCCGATGGGTTGACGGTGGTTTTCAATGTCCACAAACCCTAAAAGCGTCTGCCCTTCGCTGACCAAAATTCGAGTAGCTTTGTAGTCAGTTACGTCGTGCAAATTGGGTAAAGATTCTTGCAAATTCACCGTGCGGACGGTCATCAGTTTTGGGGAAGCGATCGACTCTGATGCAACTTGTAGAGCAGCAGCCCGAATGGTCTTGTCCGATTGCTTTCTGGCATTTTGATAACCCTTGAGACTTCGCAAAACGCCTTGAAATTCTGCCACAATAAAATCACGAGGGCGATTGTAAGGACGCACGAATGCAACACACAATCGCACAAATTTCCACACTCCCAAACACAAAAACTGCAATCGCAATTTTGGATAGGCCGCAACACCCGCGAGAATATAAGCGTAAAAGCTAGTGAGATTGTTTTCGAGGATCGATCGCATCGCTGCATCACTTTGGGGCGAACGATAGCGAACGATCGCCGCAGGCTCATAAACTAGAGATTTGCCCGCGATCAGGAGGCGACAGAACATCTCCCAATCACCGCCGCCCTCGGTCAGCGTTTCCACATCCAACGCCTGATCAAACTGACCTATCTGCTCAAACACATTGCGCCGAAAGGCCATGTTGACCCCTGCCCCTAGCTGCATCGTGCCCAGATCTGTCCAGGATTGAGGCTGACCATACCAACGCCGATCGCATCCGCGCCCCAACCCATACCAGCATTCAAATAGTGCCTGATTTTCCGTCTCAATTTCATCCGGGATGACCAACCCCGTCACCGCCATCGCGGCTGGATTTTCAGCAAAGGTTTGCACGATCGACCGCACCCAATGAGCATCAACGATGCCCTGTTCGTCGGTGAAGGCAATTAGTTCGCCCTGCGCTTTGGCGATCGCCAGATTTCGGGCGCGGTTGCGCCCTGGCTCATCGGTGTAGAGATAGTGAAAATTGGGATAGTGAGTTTGTAGTAATTGCTGGAGAGAATCATTTTGAGGAGCATTCTCGATTACTAAAACTTCTAAATTGGAATAGTCGAGTTGATCTAGAGCCGTCAAAGATTTTGTCAGACTTGAACCCGTCGATCGATGCGGACAAAATGCGACCGTGACCCTTAAGCAAGCAAAATTTCTAACGGGAACAAAATTGAGTAAATCTGAGATTTGCCAGCTTTGAAGCGTAGGATTGGCAATACGATCGCTCACCAACTGCCGAATAATCGCGTCTGCATAATGGGGAAAGATTGCCTGATAAATGGCACTTGCCGTACACTGCCCCTTCTGAACCGGAAGCTGAACATAGCCGATCGGACTTCCATGCAGTTTGACCAATCCCTGCAAAGCCTGATAGCCGCCCAAGTTCGTCACCGTTTCTAGCGGACGGTCTAATTCAATATCAATCACTTTGATCCGATTGGGCATGGTTTTTAGGAGGGTTTGAGCGTTGATTGTGGTTTGAAGGTGGTCGAGAAACGACCGTCACGGCTGACGCGCTGATACGATCGTGCCAATGACCAGGGCCCCGCCAGGTTGCCCAAGATTTCTAGCGCCATCAGCGACAACGGGTAAAATCTGTCTCCTTTTAGCCAGAGGAGAAACCGTTTGAGATAGTGCAACGGCAAGAAAATCAGCAAGGTTGAGATGGGGCGAAAATCACGATCGTGGAGAATCGTCGTCAAATGATAGGCAACAAATCCCTTGCTGTAGTTGTAGAGTTGCCGTCTCAGGGCAGGCATATCGCGGCGATGGGTATGCCAAACGTAGGCGGTCGCTTCGTAGACGATCGTGTGTCCTGCCTTCAAGATTTTGTAGAATAAATAGATGTCTTCTCCTACGCCGGAGGGCATTCCTGGCCCCAGAGCTTCATCCATTAAACCGATGGTAGGATCGCGAAAGATGCTGCCCCGAAATGCGGCGTTGGCAGTGCCGCCCAATTCCCAGGTGGGAACCGCGTACATCCACGATCGCTCAAACCAGTCGCCGTTGACTTCAAATCGCTCAAAGCCGCGTCCGAGTCCGCCATTGCCATATTGTTCAAAGATTTGCTGAGACTGGGTGTTGAGTTCTAGGGGCAAAATGTTTCCGGTGACGGCCATCACGTCGGCGCGGGCGAGAGGAGCAATTAGCTTTTCTAACCAATCAGCGGGCAAAGAAACATCATCGTCGATCGTCACAATAATGTCTCCTTGACTGGCCAAAATTCCGGCATTCCGCGCATAGGCTACCCCCTGGCGAGGCTCACAAATAAGGCGAACCGTGGGAAATTCTGCTGCGATCTGGGCCGTCAATCCTGATGTTGGGTGGTTGTCTACCACAAGGATTTCTAGCGATCGCGGCGATTTCTGAGCGACCAATCCCTGCAAACATTGGCGCAGATCCTGCGGTCGATCGTATGTGCCAATCACGATCGAAACAGACTGACTGATGGGCAGTTGCACGGTGATGGGCAGTTGCACGCTGGGAGCCGGATCGAGAACGGTGAGAATTTCGGGACGATCGAACGTCACTAATTTTCCGGTTAGTTTTTCTGCGATCGCCGTCGCCAATCTCATCACGCTGATCGGCTGATAGTCGTTGTCAATCTCTACAAACCCCACAGGCGAACCCTGATGCATCACAAACACTCGAACTTTTGCAGCATCCGTCACATCCGTCAGAGGCACGAGCGGATGGGCAACGTCGAGCGATCGCACCGCAATTTTGTCGGTCGTAATTTGATCTGCACATTCTGCGATCGTCGCCGCAACCGACCCGCGAGGCAACCTATGATCCCCGTAGGTTTCAGCAATTTCAGCCGCAATTTTTTGAGATTTGGGATAGGTATCTAAACTGGTGAGACAGCCCCAAAGCTGGGCCACAATTAGATCACGAGGAAACCGACTAGGGCTAAACAGCGACGTAATCAAGGGACGCACATGCCCCGACCACAGCCACGACAACCCCAGGCGAATCAGTGGCAAAGTCGTTTCTGGGTAAACGATCGCCGATCGCACCCAAAAAGCGTAAACACTGCCATTGTGAGCAAGCTGTTTTCTCAGTTGGGCATAGTCTCGACGGTGACGGTGACGCACCAGCGATCGTGGCTCATACACCAGTGTGTGCCCCTCTTTGAGGACACGAAAAAACATCTCCAGATCGCCCGCTCCATTCGTCACCGTGCCTACATCCAACGCCGGATCGAAGTAGCCAATTTTCTCAAACACATTGCGACGGTAGGCCATGTTTGCGCCAGTTCCCAGGTTGCCCGTGCCCATCTGCGTCCAGTGCATGGTCTGCCCCCGACCTACTCGCCACCACTGCCGCCGAAAGCCTCGCCCAAAGCCGCCATTTCTCTCAAACAAAATTTGCGCGTCGGTTTCCAGTTCGGAGGGCACGACCAACCCCGTCACCGCCATCACGTCTGGGTTTTCGGCAAATACCTGCGCCAATGCTTTCACCCAATGACGATCGACCACTGTATCATCATCGGTATAGGCAATCACGTCTCCCTGCGCCTCCAGAATTGCCCGATTGCTAGCCCAATCTCGCCCCGGACGCGGTTCTCGTACATAGCGCACGGTAGGATAATTTTGCACCAAATCTTGGGTTGCGTCAGAGCTTGGCGCATTGTCAATCACCAACAAATCGAGATCGGGATAGTCTAATTGACAGAGTGATTCCAGGCAGTTTTTCAGGTCAGAAGGACGATCGCGGCTACAGATCGCCACGGTGACGCGGGGTAAAATTCCCTGATATTCTGGTGCTGGAAGGTTCAGGCAGTCTTCAACTTGTAATTTTTGAGGTAAGCCAGTGATTAATTGATTACATAGAAGCTGTTGATAAATTTGATCTCGATACTGTTCTAAAATTTGTTGTCTAATTACATCCGCAGAACATTGATGATTGACGATCGCTAAAGTGACCCATCCGATCGGCACTCCATGCAGCCGCACCAAGCCTTGCAGCCAACCGTAGTCAGTTAACCCGTCCACTGTGGGGATGGGTTGGCTGATTTCGATGTCTATTAGTTTGATGGGGCTAAACATGGTTGGGAGGAGGGCAATTGGGATGAGTGTCTGCGGCAGGGCTTTTAGAGAATTTAGACCTATATTCAGACCTACGTTCAGGCATACATTCAGGCATACATTCAGACATGCATTCAGGCATAGGAGTCGGCGATCGCTGTAAGTTTATCGGCTTACCGATGCGAGATAAAACCGTATGCAGAAGATTACCCACCAAAACTTTAATAAAAATCTTGAGTCTCAAATCTTCTATTAATGGGGAATTAACCTCTTTTGTTTGGGTGGAGATTGGAGATTTTTTGGAGGTTGAAAGACGCGATGCAAGCATTTGCCCAACAAAGCTTTTCAAAAATAACTGATAGAAACTCAATCGTAAAAATGGTGTAATTTTATCTACCTTTATAGCTTGACTAAGCCAAAATTGAGTAGTGCGATCGTCTCCCCAAACATGACTTTGATGAGCAAAATATAGATAAAAACTACTGCTAGAGAGATGATACAAAAAAGCTGGAATTTCTGGATACTTTTCTCTATTAGATTGCAGCATGAATGAATGCGATCGTGCCATACAATCATAGTTACAAGACATACTTTGCTGAATTTTTCGATATCCTACTAAAAACTCAGGCACTACCCGAAACTCATATTTCTCAGCAACTCGCAAATAAAGATCCCAATCTTCACATCCTTGAGCATTTTGCGCCCTCATGTCACCACAGTAACCACCCACCGTCTCAAAACAAGTTTTTCTGATCACCGTTGCACTCGCATTGCCCAAAAAGTTGTGACACAGCAATGTTTGGTAAACATTACCCTGAATTTGGGCCGCATGAAGCCCGCCTGTTAGCTGTTCTTGTTCATCAATATCAATCGACCAGGCATACACTAACCCCACCGCATCTGAGCAGGATTGTAAGCAACAAACTTGCTTTTCTAAATAGTTTGGATACCAAATATCATCCGCATCGATCGGGGCAATCAATTCCCCCTTTGCTGCTTGAATCGCTAAGTTGCGTGCCGCAGCAACTCCTGAGTTTTTTTGCTTAATTAAGATAACTCGTGAATCAGTTTCAGCGATGCGATCGACAATCTCGCTCGTCCGATCCTGTGATCCATCGTCTACAATTAAGACCTCAAAATAGCAATATGTTTGCATCAAAATTGAGTTCAATGTTTTCTCAATAAAAATTTCTGCATTATAGGCAGGAATAATAATAGAAACAAATGGATGAGCAGCAGTAGAAGGTAAATTTGCCATCATGAAATACGATCGTAAATCTCTAAAACATTACCCTTGATTTAGAGGATGTTTGAAAAGTATCGTTCCGGCATCCACTCTCCCCCGGTAGAAGTCGAGGCGATAGAGAACGCAGTGAGGAAGCTTTTTATACTGTTCAAACATCCTCATTAGATAGTGATTTGATCGGTGATTAAAATTATCGGGGCATCCTTTCAGATTCCAAATTCACTGTTGATTGACTGTATCTAACTCATTTAGCATCCAAATACTCGCCCTCGTTTGGGTTTACAAGGCTCCAAGCCAAAAATTTAATTTAGTCTAGACAAATAAAACCGACACTGATCGCACCCGATCGGCGCTCGATTCCCAGCTTTAGAGGGCTTAACCCCCTCTTTTCAACTGCTCCGTATGTGAAGCTTTAATAAAGCGTAACAAACTAACTTGCGGCAAACCCGTCTCATAGGCTGAGATCTAAAGGAAACATTCGCTTCGGATGCTTTCACAGAGCCAAACGCAACTTTACACTAAATTTTTAATTGCTCAAAAAATAGCGCTTAGTTAGAAGACTGCATAAAGACAGCGATCCGTGAATAGCCTGATTACAATCGTGTCACATACCATAAGCACCAGAAACTTTGCCCCCTCCCTGCTCCGACCGTGATGGATTTTCTGAAAGCATCTACTTCTTCAAAGCCTGAGATCTCGATCGTCATCCCGGTCTACAACGGCGGTGAAAAATTTCGCAAATGCCTCGCCAGCCTCGATCGTCCCTCTCCTGAGGTCGAAGTGATTGTGGTAGACGATCACGGCTCCGACCACTCCTGGCAACTGGCAAAACACTTTGGCGCAGAGGTAATCAGGCTCCCCTTCAACAGTGGCCCCGCCCATGCCCGCAACGCTGGCGCACAAATCGCTACGGGCGAGATCCTCTTCTTTGTAGATGCAGACGTAGCCATTCATTCAGATACGATCGCCCAAATCATTGCAGAATTTCGCGATCGTCCCCGGCTGGCCGCCCTGATTGGCTCCTACGACGATGCCCCTGGCGCACCCAATTTTTTGTCACAATACAAAAACTTGCTGCACCACTATACCCACCAGACCGCTTCTCCCGAAGCCTCTACCTTTTGGGGCGCATGTGGCGCGATTCGGCGACAAATCTTTCTCGACATAGGCGGCTTTGACACAGCCTATCGGCAACCCTCAATCGAAGATATTGAACTGGGCTATCGGCTGAAGCGATCGGGCTACCAGATTCGGCTCAGCAAAGCCATCCAGGTCAAGCACCTCAAACGTTGGGATGCCCTTTCTCTGCTCAAAGCCGACTTCTTCTATCGCGCCCTACCCTGGACAAAACTCATCCACCGTGATGGCAAATTAATCAACGATCTCAACTTGCAAACCTCCAGTCGGGTCAGCGTGGTGGCAGTTTATGGGTTGCTAGCTGCGCTAATCATGGCTCTATTTGGGTCAGGCTGGGGGCTGGTCGCGCTGAATGTGGCTGGCATCTATGCCCTGGCTCTATTGATTCTCAACGCGCCCGTCTACCAATTTTTGCGGCACAAGCGAGGCCTGTGGTTTGCGTTGCAATCGCTGCCCTGGCACTGGCTCTACTACGCTTATAGCGGGCTTGCTTTCGCGATCGGAACCCTTCAGCATCACCTGATCAGGTTGAATGGGTGCTCTCAAACTTCTGCTCAGATCAAATCATTGGAACCCGTTTTGAGCCACTTGGCTCCCCTGTCTAGTGCGGGTAAAAAGTGAGCATTCTTCATTTCTGAGCCTTTCAGAAATATCCCCGGTATCCAACTTGATCCCAAAATCTAGGCGATCGACTTCATAATTATGCTTCGAGGTCAACGGTGAAACAGCATCCAGTGATAATTATTGGCGCAGGCCCAGCAGGGCTAACGGCTGCCTATGAACTTGTCAAGCGTGGAATTCAGCCGATCGTGCTGGAAAAATCCGCTCAGGTGGGGGGCATCGCTCGCACTGAGGTCTACAAAGGCTATCGGTTTGACATTGGAGGACACCGCTTTTACACAAAGGTTGAAGCTGTCCAAAAGCTTTGGCTAGAGGTCATGGGCGATGAATTCATCAAAGTGCCACGACTGTCTCGCATCTACTACCGCGATCGATTTTTCAACTATCCCTTAGAACTGACCGATACATTGCTCAAACTCGGTCTGCTCGAAAGCTTTCGGATTTTGTTGAGCTATCTAAAAATTAAAATTTTGCCCCACAAACAGGAAGAAACCCTAGAAGAATGGGTGACAAATCGCTTTGGGCGGCGGCTATTTCTCACATTTTTCAAGACCTACACAGAAAAAGTTTGGGGCATCCCCTGTGACAAAATTCAGGCAGATTGGGCCGCCCAACGCATCAAAGGACTGTCCCTGACGACGGCTGTGATCAATGCCCTGTTCAAAACAAATAACACCAAGACGCTGATCAAAGAATTTGACTATCCGCTTTTGGGCCCCGGCATGATGTGGGAGCGCTTCCAATCTGCTGTCGAGCAACAGGGGGGTGAGGTCTGCCTCAACATGGGTGTAGTTCGGCTCAAGCGGGAGGGAAATCGGATTTGCAGTGTCACCGTGCGGCAAGCGGGGGCGACGATCGACCTCTGCGGAGATCAGTTCATCTCTAGTATGCCTGTGGCAGCCCTAGTGCAACGGCTCGATCCGCCCCCGCCCGATGCGGTGCTGCAAGCCGCACGATCGCTCAACTATCGCGCTTTTATGATCGTCTCCCTAATCATCGATCGTCCCCATCTCTTCCCAGACAACTGGATTTATATCCACAGCCCAGAGGTGAATGTGGGACGCATCCAAAACTTCAAAAATTGGAGTCCGGCGATGGTTCCTGACCCCACCAAAACCTGTTTGGGAATGGAGTATTTTTGCAACGAAGGCGACGCACTTTGGAAGATGTCTGACACAGAACTGTTGGATCTGGCAACTCGCGAAATCGCCAAACTAGGACTCGCTAGCGCCCACGAAGTCGAAGATGGCGTGGTGTTGCGGCAGCCAAAGGCCTATCCCGTGTACGATCGCGACTATCGCCAACACCTGAAAGTCATTCAGAAGTTTTTGGGGACGATCGAAAACCTGCAAACCACTGGACGCAACGGAATGCACCGCTACAACAATCAAGATCACTCCATGCTGACGGGCATGTTGGCAGTGAGAAATCTGTTTGGCGAGCATCACGATCTCTGGGATGTCAACACTGAGCGCTCCTACTACGAGGAGTTTACCAAGGAGAAAGTGAAGCAATCCAATTCTTCAGAGTTGCTCGTTGGGTAAAAAGTTGGGTAAAAAGTTGGGTAAAAAATAGCAGCAAATAGTAGATAGTGGTCAGTAGTTGATATGTGATCCACAATTCACGAGATGCTTTACTTCATTGCAGTCTGGATTGTTCTAATGGTTGTTTGCTGCCCGATCGGACTTGCCTTGCTCAATGGGCTATCGTTAGACGGGTTCGATCGCTTAGGCGATCGTCTGATCACGTCTCTATGGGTGGGTGTGGTCGTGTTGGCGATCGCTCTATTGGCAGTTTCGCTGATTTTGCCACTGTCGCCTCTAGTGGGGGCAGTCGTTGCGATCGGGCTGTGCGCCCTGGCGCTAGAATGGCGAAAAACACGGGTGGAACTGACGACCATCGCCGCAAGAAGTGGGTCTCGACATAGAATCCTCAGTTTTTTGGGATGGGCGATCGCCATTGCCGCCCTCAGCAGCCGTCAAGTCACCTGGCACGACACAGGCTATTACCATTACGGGTTGATTCAATGGCTTTCCCAGTATGGAACGGTTCCCGGATTATCCTTGCTGTTTAGTAATCTGGGGTTTACCTCGTCGTGGTTTGCGCTGGCGGCTCCGTTGAATGCATCCTTTTTTGAGGCGCGGGTGAGTGCCGTTACGAATGGATTTGTGCTGCTGCTGGCAGTGTTGCATGGTTTAGTTTGCCTGCGCCAGGCGAGAAATGGGGCACGATTTAGCGATCGCTTTGCCATGGCCTTTTTGCTAATCATGCTGCCTGTGACACTGTGGCTCGATCCGATGTCAAGCATTCTGGTTTCGCCGTCTCCCGATCTACCGATCGCTTTTCTCGTGGGGCTTGTGAGTTGGGCAATGCTGGTAGTTGCTCAGAAACCTGCTCCCTCCAACCGAGCGATGGACGATCGCATCGTCCCTCTAATTTTGGCGACGGGGGCATTCACCATTAAGTTAACAGCGCTGCCTGTGCTGGCGATTTCTAGTCTATTTTTTGTCCTCAAGCAAGGCGCGACTGGGCGACGGATTTTGCTAGGCGGCGCGATCGTGGGCTTCTTGCTGTCACCGATGCTGATTTCTGGCACGCTCACGTCGGGCTGTCCCCTTTATCCTGCTACCGCTCTTTGCCTAGATCTGCCCTGGTCGCCTCCTGCTCAAGCCGTGCAACAGATCGCCGCCAACACCCACAACTGGACAACCTGGTATGGAACGCCACCGTCGGGGACACACCCCTGGCTTTGGGCGATCGGGCAGTGGTTCAACACCTCACCCAAGGAGAAGGTGACTGTTGCGATCATTTTAGGGGCGATCGGTTCTGCAATTTATGTGCTCAAAACCCACTTTTTCAAAGCGCAAGCCCTACGGCGTGGTGAAGTTTGGGTGGCAGCAATGGGAATTTTAGGAATCACATTTTTGATGTTGACTTCACCATTTTTCGATTTACCTTGCCGTATATTGCAGTTTTAATAGCGCTGTTGATAGCAATCAACTCACAGAAAATATTTGATTCTATTTTTAACCAATTAGCAAATCATCCTATATTGCCCAACCCATACCGTAAGACATTTAATTTATTACTATCTTCTATTCTGCTAGTGATTGTAATTAATTCTCGCTCTCACCTACTTTTACCCGATCGCATGAGAGAAGTCCCCGCGATCGCCAAGCAAGCCAATGGCATTAGCTACTCCTACCCCACCGATGATATGCACTGTTGGTCTACAAAACTTCCCTGCACCTTTACTGACCTGCAAGACGTGCAGCTTGCAGATCCCGATCGTGGTTTAGCAGGGGGTTTCGTCAGAAAAAGATCTGGTATTGCTGAATAGTGGCATCCTGCCCTTCAGATCTTTGAGTTCTAGATCAACACCAGCTAATACCCATTTCAAGAATGAGTGTAACTTAGCGTCAGTTCGACGACTGGACTTTTTCCCTCACCCCAAACCCCCTTCCCAAGACAAGGAACTTCAAAGCCTGACCCTGGCGTATCTCCTTCTCCTTGGAGAGCAGAAGGCTGGGAGAATGAGGGCACTTTGAGCGCCGTCAAATTTAAGTTAAATTAACATTTTCAATGTAGGGTGAGTGTCGCAACTGATGCAAGATCTCGGTTAGAGAACAAGTGCAACAGAACTGCTTCAGATTGCGCCTTCAATCAAGGTTCTAGACTCCAAAATCGCCCCTCTAAAGTCCAAAATGGCTACTCATGATCCTCTTCAATTCTCCCAACACCCGTTTTAGGATAATAACTCGCTAAAATCTGCTGATAAGCATAGCCTTTCTCTGCCAGGCCCAAGGCTCCTATCTGGCTCATTCCTTTGCCCTGAAAGGCTTCTATTACAATGTCATCTGATGCAGCATAGAGCGATTCCACAATGCCACCCCGGTAGCTGACAAACTCTCCCGCCGTCTCATCAACGGCTTTGCGCGTCGTTTCTGCCTCCGTTTTGATGCCGCTATACACCTGAAAATACTCATCTGACCCCATGTGATAGAGCGAATTGGCCGGGCGAAAATAATAGGTCAATGCATAGGAACGCGCTGCAACAGCTTGAGCTTTGAGGGCTTGTTTGTGCCAACTGGGTGAAACTTCGCTGCCCACCACACTATGAAGATATTGTCGCAAGTTGACATAGTTAATCACCCGAAGCCGCCCTTTCTGCGACACCAACAAAAACCGTCCGTGGTAGGGTCGATCGCCCAAATACAAAACACCCCTGGCATCAGGCTCTACCCAAACGATCGCTGGAAGTTGCCAAGATCCAATATCCAAACCACCGCCACCCACCTGAACTGTATAGTTTTCTCCGGCAGAGAGCTTATGCAGCGATCGTCCTTTTTCATCTAACAGGGTCGCGCCTGCATTCGAGGCAATAGTCGAAGCGTTGCCATTCCCGATCGACACATGCATCTCAATAAAAGAATCGACCGTCCCCCGCAGGGCAGCAAATTCTGCCTTGGCTTTTTGGTTAAGTGCAATCTGTTCTTTGGTCAAAGCAGCCGGATTGACAGGCTTAAGGGTCGGGCTGGCTTTGGCAATGGGCTGCGGTGATTTTGCAGGCTTGGGAGACGGGGGAATCGTTATAAGGGGTGATGGCAAGGGCGAAGGGGAGGAAGGCGATGCCGCAATAGATGGACTCGACTCAGGAAGCGGCGACTGCTGAGAATTGAGCGCCAGCCCTGTCAGAGGAATGACTCCCAAAAAGGGCAACAGAAGCCAGGGGCGCTGGTGTAGCCACTTAAAAAATTTTCGTCCGACCATCACAACTTCCAGTTAGGTACATCTGGATTGTAGATCGCCGACGATCGGTCGAATCAGGAAAGGGTCATGTTGTAGAGGGGTGGAAGGTCAGCTAGATGAACAATCCAAACTCATCTCGATCGTTTGTTGATCTTTGCGATCAGTCTAATACTTCTTCCTCTAGGTGCATTTCAAGGAAATCACCTCGTCGAGGTTGGGGGGAAGTTAGGGTTTTCGCTGCTAGTGGTATTAATCGTTCGCTGGTTAACAGTTCTTTTCTCTGAAGCCAGACATCAGTAGATTGTGATGCTACCTTTGCCAGTGGACAATAGAGGTTTAACGATGACAAAACCTGACTTTAGCCAAATGCCTCGCCAAGAACTGAGAGTATATACCCTGGCACATCGAGAGGAGGATGAAGCGATCGAAGCTTTGATTAGAGTGGGCAATCCCGATAGTGTAGTCTACCCATTTCTTCAAACGGATGAGGACTTGAAAGCAATGGGAGAAATCCTTAAGAGAAAGCTGGGCGGAGGCGCAGTCTAACAATTCACGCTAACCATTCACTTAGACACGCTAACCATTCACTTAGAGTAGACTGACGAAAGATCTTGGCGTTGAGTCTCAGGTTGTTTGCAGCCGCTCAAGCGAATTGTTAGCGTGAGGAGCAAGGCGTTGGTGTGCTTTCGCTAGGCAGTGCCTAGGGGTAGAGCAGGATTTTGTAGGTGTCGGGGGTGGGTTTGGTAGCGCGATCGACGGCCGCCGACAGATCCTTGAGGGGGTAACGATCGCTCACCAAAGCATCCACATCAATTTGGCGATTAAACACAATATCTGCCGCCAATGCTTGCACTCGATAGGAAGAACTGTAGCTTCCCATCAAGTCGATCTCTCGGCGATAGAGAATATTGGGATTAATGGGAATTTCTAACTCGTCAGGAAACTCAGCAAAGAAGAGAATCTTGCCACCTTTGCGGGTGCAATCCAACGCTTGAAAGAAGGCTTTGTCGCTAGGAACTGCCAAAATACTCACGTCTACGCCCATGCCCTGGGTCAGCGCCTGCACCTTTTGGGGTAGGTCAGCGTCGCGCGCATCAAACGCAGCACTCGCCCCCACACTCAGCGCTTTTTCGATCCGGGAGGGCATCAGGTCGGTGACGATCGCCTTCGCTCCAAAATACTTCACCAGCATTGCAAACATTAGACCGATCGGACCCGCCCCGGTGATCAAAATCGTTTGCCCTGGAGAAATCTGAGCCTTTTTCACAGCTTTCAGGCAGCAATTGGTCGGCTCTACAAAGCTAGCTTGCTCGAAGGTAATAGCTTCTGGAATCTCGATCAGCCCGCCATTGCGAACAATGTGCCCCGGAACCTTCACATAGTCTGCAAAGCCGCCACCACTCGGAGCAAACCCCGCCGTCGTGGTGATATTTTTATAGACATCACACATAGAAAAATTTTCGTTCAAACAATAGGCGCAGTGCATACAGGGAATGTGGTGCAGCACAACCACCCGATCGCCCGTCTGCCACTTTTTGACTTCAGAGCCGATCGCGGCGATCGTTCCGGCCGTTTCGTGCCCAAAAATTCGCGGCGGCTCATAAAGTGGATACTTGATCTTCTTGATGTCTGACTGGCACAAACCCACCACACGCACCTGCACCAACACTTCATCTGCCCCAATTTCAGGCAAAGGCACTTCTTCGTAACTTAGTTGATTAACCCCTCGAAACACCTGCGCTTTCATGGCTCATTTCCTTCAAAACCCTTCGATAGTGACTGTACCATTAGCAGTTAGCGATTCACCGACAGCCAATCAACCAGCCAAGCATCATGCAAATTCTCAAGACTGACATACTCATAGTTGGTGGCGGCACAGGCGGAACGGCCGCCGCTCTACAAGCTGCCCGCCGGGGTGCAAATACCATTCTGGTGAGCGAGTTTCCCTGGCTGGGAGGCATGTTGACCAGCGCTGGCGTGACGGCCCCAGACGGCAACGAATTGTTGGCGTTTCAGACGGGCATTTGGGGAGCGTTTTTGCAAGAATTGCAACACCGACAGCTAGAGGGGTTAGACAACGCCTGGGTTAGTTTTTTTACCTACGATCCGCGCATTGGGGCACAGATCTTCTCAGATTGGGTCGCCCAGTTGCCAAACCTGACTTGGATCTCAAAACAATTGCCCCTAGAAGTTCTCAGGCAAGCAAACCAAATCACAGGCATCCGATTTGCCGACTACACGATTTTCGCCAAAATCATTCTGGATGGCACTGAGTTAGGAGATTTGCTCGAATTAGGAGATGTGCCCTATCGCTGGGGGTGGGAGTTGCAGGCAGAATTTGCAGAACCGAGTGCCCCCCCTGAGCCAAATGCTCTGACGCAGCAGTATCCCGTCCAAGCGCCAACTTGGGTAGTGGTGTTGCAAGGCTTCAAAACCGATGCACCCAAGATTCTGCCACCGCCCAATTATGATCCAAAGGCCTTCACCGGAGCCTGGGAAGACCACGGGGCAGAGAAATTTTTGAACTACGGGCGGCTTCCGGGCGATCGCTGGATGATCAACTGGCCCATTCGCGGCAACGACTACGGCGAAGGGGTAGAAAGACTGGTCGGCAACCAAGAGGCACGATCGCAATTTCACCAAGAAGCCCTCTGGCACACCCAGGGGTTTGCTCACTTTATCCAATCCCAGTTGGGCCGTCGCTATGGTCTAGCCGAATCTATCTTTCCGAGCGCCACTCCTGCCTACGCCTTGCACCCCTACTATCGAGAAAGTCGCCGCCTCAGAGGACTCGCCACCGTGCGAGAACAAGACATCTTGCCCAAGGGGCAGGTCGCCCCTCTACCGATACGGACGATCGCCATCGGCTGCGACTATGCCGAAAACTTCTGCCAATCGATCGCCATCGGCAACTACGCCAACGACCATCACTATCCCAGTGGCGACATCCCCCTACGACCCAAATCAATTCACTGGGGCGGCCGCTGGACGGGCACTCCCTTTACCCTGCCCTACGGCTGTCTCGTCCCTCAAACCACGGACGGCTTCTTGGTCTGTGAGAAAATATCTCGGTCTCTCACATTGCCAATGGAGCCACCCGACTGCAACCCCTCGTATTAGCGATCGGACAAGCCGCAGGAATGGCCGCTGCGCTGTGTATCGAGCAACAGTGTCAGCCGCGAGACCTGCCCGTGCGATCGCTGCAAACTGCTTTGCTACAAGACCCGATCGCCCCGGCGGCCGTCGTTCCTCTCTTCAACCTGCCACCCAACCATCCCGATTGGCGCTTCTGGCAGCACTATTACTTAGATCATCCAGAATCCTACGCTAACACTGGCTACTGCCCCATTGAGCCGTTCAACTCACGCCCGATCGCTCCATCACAGGCCTTCTCTGGTAGGTTTCAGCGTCACGCCGATCAAGACTACAGCATCACATTGAGTGTGCCGTCTGAGCGATTGGGGAAAACTCTGAAGCTCGTCACTCTAGACGCTGCGATCGATCACCATCTCAAAGGCAAAGTTTCGGGACAAATACTTAGCTTTTCTGGTAAACTAAATTACTCAGGAAATTGGATTACCGTAGAAACGCTTAAGTAAATTTTCTGGATTTACACCGCAGGCAAACCCTCTCAGCATTGGGTAGGCGACACTACGTAAATTCAAAAAGTCACATCAGTTTTTCCTGATGGCACGTCGGGGGGTCTGTACTTAGTGAATAGGTACACCGAAACAGACTCATTCCTATGCGCTCTCAAACTTCTGTTACTTTGGTAAGTCTGCTGATTGCTTCCGTCGCCGTTGGGCTTCAACAAGTTGAGTATCGTCTATCAGGGCTGAAGACCTTATTCGTTCAGCCGTTTATCCCCTCCGACAGCTATCTCTGCCACCGGGGAAGTGGGCGGTTCGAGAACAAACCGACCCTGCCCCTCGCTGCTCACGCTTAACCGCTCGCAGAAGTCGCCAACCTTGGACTCTAACAACCCCCAAATCCAGGGTAAATTAGGCTTTGTAGAATTACTTCCCCCTTCCGCGATCGAGCGAGTGCTGCTAGAAAAGCTCATCTAGCCATCCGTAAGTTCCCAAAATGGTGATGTTCAAATATTCTGACCGAGAATGGAAGTGTCGTAGCTCAACGATCGCTTCCATTCCGCATTTTCAAGTCTCCTGTTCAAATCTTTAACGGAATGGGAACTTTTGATGAAGAGTATTTAATAACATTCATTGGAGATAAAATTATAGTAAAGGTAATAAAGCTATTTAATCTCAGAGTCTCTAGTTCTTCACAGATCACTATTTAAGTTTGCCTCGAAGCCTGGGTCGTCAACTACGGCCTCAGTGAATTCTCATAGAAAGTGTGTATCTCCCTCTTGCATAAAATTTCTTTAACATGACAAATGACCTCGATCTGATCAAGCTCCTCAGCCCTAGCGCAATGGATCAGATCATGCTCTATCTAGCCTTCAGTGCCATGCGAACCAGTGGGCATCGACACGGGGCGTTTTTAGATGCAGCCGCGACCGCCGCCAAATGTGCCATCTACATGACCTACCTAGAGCAAGACGGCAACCTCCGCATGACCGGGCACTTGCATCATATTGAGCCAAAGCGCGTTAAGGCGATCGTCGAAGAAGTCCGGCAAGCCCTCACCGAAGGCAAGCTGCTCAAAATGCTGGGTTCTCAAGAACCTCGCTACCTGATTCAATTTCCCTATGTCTGGTTAGAGCAACACCCCTGGCAACCCGGACGATCGAGAATTCCCGGTACAAGCCTGACCTCCGAAGAAAAACGCCAAATTGAGCAAAAGCTGCCCGAAAACTTGCCCGATGCTCAACTCGTCAATTCCTTCCAGTTTTTGGACTTAATCGAATTTTTGCACGCCCGCTCCCAGGAAGAGCTACCCCAAGACCAAAAAATGCCCCTGAGCGAGGCTCTGGCAGAACACATCAAGCGTCGTCTGCTCTACTCTGGAACCGTCACCCGTATTGATTCTCCCTGGGGGCTGCCCTTCTACGCCCTGACCCGCGCCTCCTACTCGCCCGACGACCAAGAAGAACGCGCCTACGTGATGGTCGAAGATACGGCTCGTTTCTTTCGGCTGATGCAAGACTGGGCAAATCGCCAGTTTCGTGTTATGAGAGTGCTTGAAGAATTAGACATTCCGAGCGATCGCATTGATCAGGCCCTCGAAGAGTTAGATGAAGTCATTCGTGCCTGGGCAGACCGCTATCACCAAGATGGCGGCAAACCCTTCGTAGTCCAGATGGTTGTCGGCCCAGGTGAACAAACTTAGGAGATTTCTAGCAAACCAGTGACCCGCTGTCTTCGACTTCGCTCAGGGCAAAGGTTAGAAGGTCATCTCTTTTTTAGAAATCGCCTTAGGATCATGAATGAAACCCAGTGAAGCGGCGCTCTCGGCTGTTGCAGTCAGGCAAGATGCCCGACCCACACAGGTCTCGGAGTCATTGAATCCACGATCCTTAAAGCAGAAACAGAGTACTTGAGAGAGACGTGACGATCGTCAGAAAATGAAAAGATAACGAGCATCTCTGAAAAAATGCTTTATGTAACGTAGGATCTTGCTTGCTGTAAATTTTTGGATGACGGTAGAAGTATCCCTCTATGCCTGTTTTGGCTTTTTGGGGGCTTTTCGAGGATTTTTCGGGCAATCCCTCTAGGGTTCTACCCAATACAACCCGCCCCAGAAAATTTAGAGATAAAATTTCCTACTGCTAAAACATGGACTAATTTGGCATGACATATTGCCTTGGAATTCTCACTGGCAACGGTTTGGTGATGGCAGCCGACTCGCGCACCAACGCTGGAGTCGATTATGTGTCTACTCACCAAAAGCTGTTTAACTTCTCACTGCCAGGCGAACGGGTAATTTTTCTGAGCACCTCTGGTAATCTCTCGGTGACACAATCAGTGTTGACGCTGATTCGGCGCGACTGCAAAGTTGGAGAGGTGAGTGTGCAAACCTTGCCTAGCCTCTATGAAGTAGCGCGGTATGTGGGCGACAAGATGCGACAGATTCAAGCACAGGATCGATCGTGGCTCGAAAAAGATGGCATCGACTTCAAATGCAATTTCTTATTGGGTGGTCAGATCAAAGGTGAAGAACCCTCGCTGTATCTGATTTATAGCCAGGGAAATTTCATTCAAGCGTCTCAAGCTACGCCGTTTTTGCAAATTGGCGAGGCGAAATACGGCAAACCGATTCTCGATCGTGTCCTCAGCTTTGAGACCTCCCTCGAAGCAGCGGCCAAATGCGCCTTGCTGTCGATCGATTCCACGATGAAATCTAATATTTCAGTAGGGCCACCTATTAATTTGGTGATGTATCAGACCGATAGCTTTCAGGTTGAGCACGAACTCTGCTTGCAGCCTGATGCCCCCTACCTGACACAGATTCGCCGATTTTGGGAGAGCTATCTCAACGAAGCCTTCGAGCGAATGCCAAATGTAGACTGGCAACACCCCTTAGCCGCCCAGCCCTTAGAAGATAAACTGACTCGTTGCAAAGCGTTAGAGTAAGTTTATCAAATCTTCATAAAAAACGTCCGAATCGTAAAATTACTGACAGGCTTTACACTTAGAAAAACTTTTCTCTGCCTAAACTAGTACTTTACCTTTAGAATCTACGTCGTCTGTCTAGGCTTCGCACGATTAGCTGTTTTCGTGGTTTTGATGTTTTTGCATCCCAGTGTTCTGCATCTCAATTGCAGATCCCTACTGCTTCAGACTTCGGCGTAAATGCGCCCAGCATCAGATAAACGTAGATTCAACTTCCGGTCAAGTCCAGCACTTTTTAGCTTCAAAATTAGCGTTTCAGTGAATGTTACCCCTTTGGCTAGCCTCAGTGCCTTGAGCTTCAATCGTTAGAAACCGCATTCATCATTGATATTTTTTCTTGGTTAGACGATTCGCGTGCATACTACCCCTTCTCGCCTCTCCTGTTTACAACTCAGTTCTGTAAACCATTTTCTAAGGGCTAACCCCAGACAGATCTTGGGACTAGCGATCGTTCGATCGGTCTGGCGCGACCCTGCGAAATGGTCTCTACTGCCTTGTAAGTTGATTTTGTGAGTCGATCAGTTACCTATGAAGACCTCGGAGATACTCAGTGATTGCCAGCGAAATTTTCGACCTTAAGAAGTTAGAGAAAAAACAGCGCTCGACTGTTTTAGATGTGGCTCAGGTTGAGCTTTGGTTTCAGCCTAGCTATGCGCTTCATCCCCCAGCCACCCTGCATCAAGAAGTCCTGTTGCGATGGCGAGACTCTCAGCAGCAGCTTCAGCTTCCGCAAGACTTTTTGGCGCAGGTCGATGAAGCAGGCATGACGCGACAACTCGATCGCTTTGTGCTCAGTCAGACGGTTGAAATTCTCAAGCGCCACCCAGACCTGTCTCTCTCAGTCAATCTTTTTAAAGACGCAATCTACGACACTCGCCTGACCCAAGACTTGCAGGAGACGCTCCACCAGGTAGGTGTCAATCCCCAACGTCTGAGTGTCGAATTGACCGAGGGGGCGATCGTCCAAGATTTTGGCGCAGCTTTGACGCTAATTCAACAATTTAAAGCGATCGGCGTGGGGGTGGTGCTCGACGATTTTGTGGGCAGCCATCTCTCGATTCACGAATGCAAGCAACTCCCGGTCAATTGGGTGAAGGTGAATGGTCAACTGATTCAAGATTTCACCCATCATTTTGCGGCTCAGGCATTGATTCAGGCAATTTTGGCGGCGAGTCATGAGTTGGGGCATGCGATCGCCAAATCAGTGACAGATCAGGCAACCTTGCAATCGGTGCAGACGATCGGCTTTGCCTATGCTCAGGGAAATTATTTCCACGAACCCAGCCCTACGCCGATTTTGCTGCCGCCCACGTCGCCTATTCTGTTGCCAGAAGCCACCCCAACGGCGATCGATACGCCGCCGACTCGTTCTTGGAGAAGAATTGGCATCGCCCTAACCCTGCTGGGCTTGGGGGCTGCCGCCTGCACCGCTGCGGCCGCGGTTGCTAACTATCGCCTCAACCATATCGTGGCAGAAGGCGGGCAGATTAACGGACGAGTCACCCAGATACAAGCGCCGATCTCAGGCAAACTTAGGGAATTTTATGCCCAGCCGGGGGCCGTGGTGCGATCGGGTCAAGTCTTGGCGCGAATTCGTCGCAGCCCCCAGGAAGAACAAAGCCTGCTGACCCTAGAGGGCGAGATTCGGGCGAATGAAGCCCAACTGCTGGCAGCGCGTAATTCTCTGGCCACCTTTCAGGCCCAACTGGCTGGGTTGGGCGCTCAAGATCAAAGCGTTCGCACGGTTGATGTCAGCTTGGCAGAAAAAGAAGTCAGTCAAAAACAAGCGGCGATCGCGTCTCTGAGTCATAGAGCACGGGCTGCCCAGCTTGAATATCAGCGCTATCGCGCCTTGGCAGCAGAGGGGGCAATCACGCGCCAAAAAGCGGACGAGTTAGAGTTGGTGTGGCGATCGCTTCAGGCAGATGTGGATCAGGCAAAGGCAGCCTCAGCCTCGGCGCAGGCTTCCCTTCAGGCATCACAGGAGGGAATTGCCAGCAGCAAAACGGCCGCCGCTACGTCTCTCGCCGACCAGCGAGCCAAACTGAGCCAAACCATCCAAGAACAGTCGATCGCGGTCAACACGCTGCAAGCCAAGCTTGTCGGCAACCAGCAAAAGCTGAAGCAAGCACGATCGCTCTACAACAGCCAGCAAGATGCCGAGGTCAAAGCGCCTTTGCAAGGAGTTATTTATACGACTCAGCACGATCGCGGTGGGCAGGTCAACCTGAGCGAACCGATGATTACCCTTCTCGACTGCAACAATCTCTGGGCAGAAGCGGTGTTGCCAGCGAGCCAGGCTGGCAACCTAGATACACAACAGTCTGTGCAGGTGCAACTTGTAGGCAAGTCGGAAAAACTCACGGGACGGGTGGCGATGATTCAGCCGATCGGCAGTAGTGGGGCGCAACCGATGCTGCGATCGCAACCGGGGCAAACCGAAGCTCTGCCGCCTGCAATTCCGCTCAATGTAGCGGGGCAACCGTTGGTGAGGGTGATGGTTGAGATTCCGCCACCGCCGGAGTATGGTCAGGCTCAACGCTTCTGTGGTTGGGGCAGTCGGTGCGGATGACGTTTGTTAAAAAGGCGATCGGGCTTTAGTAGGGATGGGGGCTGCGCGAGCAGGGTGAAAAACCTGAATTGCCCTCACCTCAACTTCTCTAAACACTCGGCTTCTCTATACATTCTCTATACATTTAGGGCGGAAGATCTCGTTCTGACCCTCCTTCTTTGGGTGAGCAGAGTTGGAGATCGGAAGGGCGATCGGGCTTGCCTGGCTGGTTTGATGGTGTTTTTGGTGGATCTTGAGAGTCGTGATGAAATCTGAATCTCAATCTTTTGCAGGGCGATCTTTTGTAGAGCGATCTTTTGCAGGACGCTTTCTGGATTTTCTAAACTGGGTGAGCTTGCCCGTCTGTGCGGCGATCGGGCTTTGGTGGCTGGCATCGCTACATCGCTCTCAAGGGCTGGAGCTAACCGAGGGGGAAGACTGGCTGGGGTTGGCGGGGGTGGGCATCATTGGCACTTGGCGGTGGAGTTGGCTGCTGGTGCAGGTGGTGCGAGGTCGGATCTACCAGCATGGGGTGTTTACACGCTGGCGACAGCGGGCCAATACGATCGCTCTGTCAGATTGCCCTTCGATCTGTTTGCTCGTGCCCACCTATCAAGAAAAACCTTGGATTACCGAGCGGGTGTTTCGGGCAATTGCCCACGAAGCTCTGACCTTGCCTACGCCCCTGACGCTTCTCGTCACTAGCAGCAGCGAAGCCGAAAATGCTCACATTCGGGCGATTTTGAGATCGATCGACCCCACTCAGCGATCGCTACGGCTGATCCAACAGGTGCAAACTGGGGAAGGTAAGCGCAAAGCAATGGCTGAGGGGCTGAGGGCGCTGATTCGTGAAAATTTGCCGCCTGATACGCTGATTGCCTTGATGGATGGTGATTCTGAGCTATCGCCAGGGACACTTCAGCGCTGTATACCCTTTTTTCGGCTGTTTCCCAAACTGGGAGCTTTGACAACAGATAACTTTTCTTACACCAGTGGGTCTGATCTGTTTGCAGAATGGTTCCACTTACGGCTGGCCCTGCGGCACTATCATATGTGCTCGGTTTCGCTGTCGCGCAAGGTGACGTGTTTGACGGGACGCTTCGCCCTGTTTCGATCGCAGGCTACCCTCGACCCTGGCTTCATCGACTTGCTAGAAAACGATCGTCTGGATGATTGGCTCTGGGGGCAATTTAAGTTTCTGTCGGGCGACGACAAAAGCAGTTGGTTTTGGGTACTCAGGCAGGGTTACGAGATGCTCTATCTGCCAGATGTTGTGGTGTATAACCATGAAACGATTAGCGGGTCGCTGCTGAGGCGGGCCTACGAAAATATGCGGCGGTGGTATGGCAACATGCTGCGGAGTAATGGTCGCGCTTTGGGGTTAGGAGCCGGAAAGACGGGCTGGTTTTTGTGGTGGTGTCTCCTGGATCAGCGATTGAGCATCTGGACGGCGCTGATTACACCGGGGATGTTGACGATCGCCCTCCTCCAAGGAAAGTGGCTGGTCGTTGCTCTGCTATCTGCTTGGATTTTGTCCACTCGCCCGCTCTATTTGCTGATGATTTTTTGGGGACGACGATCGCCCCTCAAGCTGATTCATTTGCCCCTGCTCATCACGTCGCTCTGGAGTTCGGCGCTGATCAAAGTCTGGACGCAGATGAATCTGTCGCAGCAAAAGTGGACTAATCGGGGTAGCCAGGAAATTTCGGCGGCGGGGTCTGGCTGGCGGAGATGGGTGAAAACTTCTGCATCCCAGTTTTTGCTCGTTTCGCAGATGGTGAGCCTGGTAATGGTGCTGCTCTGGCTGGCGGATGGCTTCAACCCAGCCCAAGACTTGCAGCAGATCATGGAATGGAAATCTCCATCGCCCGCGATCGCCAGTGAGGTGAGACTTGCGATCGCAGCGGGCGTGATTCCGGGCGATGGCATAGATGACGCGATCGCCCTTCAGAAATTGTTGGATCAACGATCGACGCAAGGCCACCTAGAAGTTGAGCTACCTGTCGGAGAAATCGATCTGTTTCAGCCTGTGACGATTCGTCGTGGGCAAATCACCCTCAGAGGGCAGGGCAGCGATCGCACGATTTTGATCGCTCACACGGCTAGCACACCCGTTTTGTCGGTTCAGTCTGCGTCTCAGGCGGCAATTCAAGACATTGCCCTCAAGGGGTTTACCCTGCGTCAGCACTCTCCTCAAGCTACAGCAAAAATTCTATTAGAAAACGTCACCCAAGTCTCAATTCGCAACCTGCGGATCGAGCAAACGCATCCACCTGCCTTGATACTTCGCAACACTCGCGATGTGGCGATCGCTTACCTCGCCCTAGAAGGTGCAGAAGCAGACGCGATCGTAACCACAAATGCGGTAAATACGACGATCGAGCAGTTCTCTCCATAATTTTTTAACCCACAAAATGACAACTCTCACCTCACCCAAAGGCCCAAAATCAAAACTGACAAACCACTAAGGAATGAGAATTAAATAAACTGTAAGGCTTTGGATGCGCCCTCACCTCCCGCCCCTCTCCCAATCTGGGCGAGAGGAGTCAAGAAAGAGTCCGGAGTTCCCCTGCTCTCAAGTTGGGAGCAGGGTTAGGGGATGAGGGCGAACCCAGGCAATCAAACTCACAAGTTATTTAATTCACGATCCTAAGGAGAGGGCAAAAGTTTAGCCATCGAACTGACGCTAGGAGTTTGCATAAAAACAAAAGACCCGTGAATTGGGTTTCGGCTGGTGGTACATGATTAACTCGCACACCCCTTACATTAATATCTACTTGCCGAAACCGAAAAATCTGCAAAATCAGCATACACCCGTTTAGAAGTTGACCAAGAGGCATCACTCCCACCAAAAAACGTCGAGAAAAACACCCCGTTAATCTTCAGACTGGGCACTGTCCGAAAGAGCACCCCTCCCTGCTCGAAGACTTTTTTGCCGTCGATCCAGACCTGCACACGACCGTTTTTCTGTCCGGGTTTGTTTAACGTAATCTCTTGCTCGATTAGATGCCAAACACCGCGACGAAAGCTCCAAGCACCCCGCCCAAGTGAGGTTCCATATTCTAGGCTAGTGGGCAAATAGGCATAAACTTCTCCCTCACCACCACGCCGCCACATAAAGCGAGTCGAGAAGCCATCGGTTCCGTTGGGAATTTTGCCCCCACTGTTGGCAGTGCCGCCATACAATCCGGGTAGTTTGCCACCTTTGACAAAATCGAAATTGTCAGAAAACCGAACGTAATAGCTCAAGCGCAGTTTGTCGCTCGGAGGAATGCCTAAATTGGCGATAAACTGTCCGCCGCCGATCGGGGTTCCTTTACGACGAGCCACCTCTGGGCTAGCAGAACCCGCCGGATACGCCACTCTCAAAATTTTAGAGAATCGACGATCGTTCACGACAGAAATATTTTGCCAACCCCAGCCACCCTGACGTTGGATATGCCACTGCTGCATCCAGTTGTTAGCCTTAAAGCTTCCTGACCAGAGAATTTTGGGTGTTGCCGTCAGGGTAGGGGTTTGGGTGGGGCGAGCATCCATAAAGCGATGGCAGCTATTCAGCGGAACGAGCAGCGCGATCGCGCCGACCAAAACATGACGAAGTTTCACAGGAAAGTTCTTGGAGGCGAGCAAAATTTGGACGCTCCTATCGTAGTGAAAGTTTGATGCGATCGCCTGTATCGCAGTTAACTTGTGAGGCTTTGAATTTGTAAGTGATATTTCATAGTTGCCTCAACCCCGATCTTTTGCTTAAAGGTTCCAGAAATGGGAGATGCATAGTTAGAAGCTGCACTGGCGACCAAAGCGATGTGGCGATCGCTGACTGCCAACCCGTGAGTTGGGTCGTAGCCCCGCCAACCTGCACCGGGCAAATATACCTCAGCCCAGGCGTGCAAGTGGCGATCGTTGCAGTCTAAATCGCCTTCCTGGTATCCGCTCACAAATCGAGCAGCCAGCCCGATCGCCCGGCAAACTTCTACAAACAGCACCGCAAAGTCTCGGCAGGAGCCTTGCTTTTCTGACCAGGTGAGGGCAGGCGGCAGGGGCGAACCATTGTCACGAATCATATATTTGCAGGTTGTGTAGATGCGTTGATTGAGTTCTGACAAAAAGCTGAGGGTGTTGCTTTGAGTCGCATGGTGCAGGTCTTGGGCAAGTTGCAGAGCCACCGGATCAACCGACGTAGCATACTTCAACCCTTGCCCTACCAGGTAAGGCTGAAGTTGACAGAGGAGCGACGCGGGATAGTCGATCGGCAATTTGGTTGCCCAGGGTTCCATCAAAAAGTTAAACGGATTTGACTGATGAGTAGCAACTTGAGACTGCACCTGAACCTCAAGAAAATCGGTCAAGTCTTGAGGAAACCACAGCTTGATCAGGGCGTTGCCATCTAAATCTGTGATCGAAGACTGAGAGAGCGGTTCGGGGGTAACGGCGATCGTAAACAATTGCAGCGTTTGCCAGCCGTCCGATCGCGGCCGCAGCCGCACAACATGGGGTTGCAAAGTGACGGGTTGCGTGTAGGTGTAGGTGGTAGTGTGGCTGATTTGATAAAGCACGAGGAGGAAGAAGGAGGGACGAAAGAGGGGGAATAAATCGAGAATTGATAAGGGGTCGGGATATTTTTAGTAAGGGATTTTGATCAAAATATTGCTCTGACGATCGGTGATTACCGTTGCGATCGATAGAGTGCCTTAGGAACGTGGATTCAATCATTCCGTCAACTGCAAGGCTGTCTTGCCCTCACCCCAGCCCTCTTCCAAGTTGGGAGAGGGAGGAGTCCGGTTCCCGTTCTCCCAAGTTGGGAGAAGGGGTTAGGGGATGAGGGGCAAAGATCCCCGGCATTGATAAATCCACGTTCCTTAGGGGTCTGTCAAGACTTTATTTTGTGAGTTAAAAACTCACAAATAACAACCCTCACCTCACCCGAAGGCCCAAAATCAAAGCTGACAAACCACTAGAGAGATCCGGTGAGAATGACCCTGGCGTAGCTCCTCCTGCTCTGGGGAGAAGGAGGCTGGGAAGATGAGGGCATTTTGAGCGGCATCGAATTCACGTATTTTTAAGGTTCCTTGTAGTTATAGGTCAAATTTTTTTTCTTTCATCCCTTCTCTCTTACCCGATCGGTTGTAGTGCAAAGAAAGTCTCAAAGATTTTCTTGCCAACATCGTTGGTGCGTCCTTGAAGCCTGTCTAGAAATTCGTGCAGACCGTCTTGAACAATCTCGTCGATCGTGATGTAGTCTAAGTCCGATCGCAATCTCCCCAAAGCTCTTTCTACGGGGCTGTTCCAGGTTCCAGCAGGGGTTCCGGTGATTTCGTGGAGCGATCGTTCGGCTTGTTGAATGCAGAACCGAATCGATCGGGGAAATTCTCGTTCTAAGACCAAAAATTCTGCCACCGATTGGGGTGAGATGCGGTGCAGCCCTCGTTTGCGATACATCTCGTAGGCACTGGCAGACTTGAGCAAGGCCATCCACTGCAATTCATCTAATGTCGTGCCTACATCTTTGACCGACGGCAGCAAAATAAAATATTTCACGTCCAAAATGCGGGTGGTTTTGTCGGCTCGTTCTAAAAATTTGCCGATTTGGCCAAAGTGCCAGCCTTCGTTGTGGGTCATAGTAGCATTGCTCACACCGACAAACAAATGACTGGCTAATTTCACTTCCTCAAAAAAGTCAGATAGATTGGTCAATGTTTTGTTTTCTGAAGCTTCTTTGACCAAAAAATAAAATGCATTCACCTGCTGCCACATTTCGGAGGAGATGATTTCTCGCACCGATCGGGCATTGTCTCGCGCCGCCTGTAAACAGGACAAAATCGAATTAGAGTAGTCTCGATCGAAGGTCAAAAATCGAATCACATTCTCTTGAGTTGCTTCGCCATATCGCTCGTTAAACAGGGTCAAGTCTCCTGTCGTTCTGACCAACGGCTCCCACTGCTGGGCGACTCCCAGGGGCGAATCTAATAGCAGCGTCAAATTGACATCAACAAATCGAGCAATATTTTCTGCCCGCTCTACATAACGGCTGAGCCAATAAATCGAATCTGCAACACGACTGAGCATAGGAGATTTTGGATTTGAGATTTTGGGCCTTTGCGCCACTGCGCTGTGGGCAATTCGTTTATCCTAAATGACTCTCGGCACGATCGCTGATCAATTCGAGCGTTTTAGAAGGGGTGAAAGGTGATAAAGTTTTGGGCTTTAGATGGGCGACTATCTTAGGCGATCGGCAACGAAAAGCGAAACGTACTGCCTCGCCCCAGTTCGCTCTCTGCCACGATCGTGCCGTTCTGCAACTCCACCAGCCGTCGAGAAATAGCTAGCCCAATTCCTGTGCCGCCAGAGGTGCGCGTGCGCGATCGATCCGCCCTCCAAAACCGCTCAAAGACATGGGGCAAGTCTTCTTGAGAAATACCTCGCCCCGTATCCACAACTGCCACCCAAATCTGATTCGCGTGTTGCCACGCCCGTAGCGTGACGCTGCCCTCTGGCGTATACCGCAGCGCATTGCCAATCAAATTGATCAACACTTGCTCGACTCGTTCGGGGTCAGCCAATGCCAACGGCAAATCAGGCGGGCAGTTTAGTCTCAGCACCGTTTCCCCTTCTAGAAGTTGATCTGAGAACCTCTGCACCAAGGCCACCAGCAGGGGGCGAAGTTTAAACGGTTTAGCAGCGATCGACAAGTAGCCGGCCTCGGCCTGCGAGAGTTCTTGCAAATCGTTGACCAGGCGACTGAGGCGACCCGTTTCTTGGGCGAGACGCTGGTAGATGTGATGGGAAGGGTCGATCGTGCCGTCGGCCAAACCTTCTAGATATCCCTGCAAAACCGTGAGCGGCGTTCTCAATTCATGGGTCAGGTCGCCCACCAAGTCACGACGACGCTGCTCTACCCCTTGCAGGTCTTCGGCCATGCGGTTAAAACTGCCAGCCAAGCGATCGAGTTCAGGAATTTCGTTTGCAGGAAGCCATTCTTCCAGGTTGCCGGAGGAAAGTCTACGGGTGACTCGCTCCATCTGAATCAGGGGTTCTACGATGCGCTTCGACACCAGATAGCTGAGGCCTCCGGCGGTCGTGCCGCTCACAATCATCGCCCAAAAAGCGCCCCGACTCCACGCCGAATCAAACCCATCAACCAACTGCCGCCGCACATAGCGTAGATTGCCTAAGCCGCCCACTTGCAGCTTTTCTAGATGCAGCACAAACAGCCAGGGCGAGTAGAATTTACCTACCGCTAGCAGGGTGCTGAGTCCCACAATCATGACGACCATGTGCGAGAGGAACAGTCTGGCGCGTAAGCCGAGTCTGGGCATGATGAGGAATGGGTAACGACCCAATGATGACGCTTTCTAAGATTTTGCACCCATCTCAACGATGCCCCAAGTTCCCGATCGAAATTAAAATTCCGGGCTAACAGCCAAAGTCTTCTTCAGAGAAGTGAACCAGGGTTTCAACTGATAGTTTCTATCTTCTCTGCCTGAATGCATTTCTAAGGGGGCTGAGAAAAGATGTGAAATTTCTGAGTAGTGCTCGTTGAGTTTTGGGAGGACGGCGCTGATTTTCTAGGGCGAAGATGCGATCGCTCAGAAGGGTGGTCTGAGATTGCCGATCCGCAAGTTCTTCTGTCAAAGTGGCGATCGTTTGTTCATGATCTTTGACGCTTTTGGTGAGAATGGCAATGAGTTCCATTAGACGAACGGCTTGACGATCGCTAGAGGCTACTAAATCAGGAACCTCTTCGGCAATAAACCCAGCGCGAGGCTGTTGTTCTGGGTCTACCTTGTGAATAAATTTAACGGGATTTAAGCCTTGTAGCAACGTTGCAACTTCTTGGCTGGTGAGATCAACAATGTTCTCTTTATGCACTTTTGAGGAAGTGATTTGTGAATCACTGTTAACTACTTTGCCGTTCACTCTAATATCTCCAACAATATGTAGCTTTGCTTCGGGTGTGTTTGTGCCAATGCCAATGTTACCCGCTTGCAGAATGGTGATTTGTTCGGTATTCGCAGTTTGAAAGCTTAACCCTACTGGACTGTTGATCACCCCCGATGCGATCGTAATCGATTGGTCAAAATGATAGCCTTTACCATTGGTTTGGAAGTGAGTTTGTTCATCACTTTGAAGGGCAATATCTAGATGGCGATCGCCCACACCCAGGCGCATTGCCGCCGTATCACTCTCAGGGGTAGCAATATGAAATTTAGCGGTTGGGGCATCTGTGCCAATCCCAATATGACCGCTACTTTGCACCACCGTAAGTTGACTGTTGCCTGCGGTTTGCAAATGCAGATCATTGGGGCTGTTGATCATGCCAGGCGCAACTGTGAGCGCTCGATCAAAATAATATTGCTGGCAATTGGTCTCAAAGGTGGCGCGATCGAGGGTCTGAGAGCCAAAGGCAAGATAGCGATCGCCATTACTCAACCGTAGGGTTTGGGGTTGATCGGCTGAGGCAGCAACCTGCAATTTAGCCAACGGTTGATCAATACCCACCCCTACATTACCCGTATCACTGAGGATAGTAATCCGATTGGTTTGGGCGGTGCGTAGAAATAGATTTTGAGCCGGGATGCTGCTAATGCTGCCCGTAGAAAGCCGGATATCTTCGTCAAATTGATAGCCTTTGGTATTAGTAATAAAGTGTGTGAGATTGTCGGTTTGAGTGCCAATATCTAAATAGCGATCGCCCGCACTGAGCCGGAGTGTTGGCGATGTCCCCTCTGGTGCAGCCACATGAAGCTTAATTTTGGATCGGTGATGCCAATGCCAATGTTGCCCGTTTCATGAATGATTGAAAGCTGGTTTTGATCGCTGGTTTGTAGAAATAGATTAATAGGACTGTTGATTTTACCTGAGTTAATTGTGAAGGTTTCGCTAGTCAATTGATTCGCTGTTAGGCGTTGCTTGACGGTGAGGGAGTCTTGAATCGTCAGCGATCCGGTAATAGTGCCGCCTGATTTGGGGAGACAATTGGCCAAGGCTGGGAAGGGATTGCGATCGTCTACTACGGTCAGTTGATCTTGCTCATATTTGAGCACAGCAAGGCAGCCATAGGCGTGATAGGTTCCTGCGATCGCCTGGGGCAAGGGGTTACGAAAGTCGTCCTGTAACCACTCAATGTCATTGGTTACAGTTCGCGCCGGAATAAACCAATAGTCTCCAGTTTGGTAATCTGAATTGTCATCAAACCAGACTTCGATGCCTTCATTGTCTAGAGGTAGCCACTTGTGGACAACTGTGGGAATCTCTGCCGTTGAGGTTGTGTGATCCCATCGGCGTACTTTGGGCTTTTGGGCTTTGGGAAACTGACTTAGATTGACGATATCGCGATCTTTTGCTTTCTGAAAAACGAGCTTTGTACCAGAGGTGTCGGCCGTGAGGCGTACTAGGGTTCCGGGTAGGCCATTCAGGTCGCGTACATTGTCACTAATTTCGACCCACTGGTTGGGTGCAAATAGTTGTGAGACATCTCGACTGGGTTGGGCGATCGTAATTATATTTGTGGTGTCGTCGAGATTTTCGATCGCGCTGACGATCGTGCCGTTGTCTCGCGACCACTTGAAAGTTGCCTGACCTGCTTTTCCGGGCGTATGAATTTCGATGCGGTAAAGTTGATTCTCTAGCCGACGCAGACTAGAATTTGCACCACCATTGCTAAAAGTAGGATTGGCACGGGCTTTCAAGGTTGCATTTCGCACTTTGAGAGATGCATTCCATTGTTCTTTGATATCTTTGTCTGGTTCAAGTTCTAATAGTTTGACTTGCCAAACAGTTTTGTTGCGAGTTGTGGTATCGGGCAAATTGAGGGCAGATTCTCGAATGTTGGGAGCTTCGATCGCCGTGAGATGCCGTTGCCAAACATCCATATAAACGAGGTAACTTTTTCCCTGGGTTAGAGCCACCCAGGATTTTTGAGCATCGATCGCTGCATCGGGTTGGGGATAGTCGGGTTGGGTGTTGAGCGTAAGAATTCGACGCAATTTACCAGATTTGAGTTCTATGCTGGATCGATCGAGGGTAATCGTAAAGCCAGAGAGCCGGGGCGTTGGGTCAACACCAGCAATTCTGACGCGGTAACGTGGTTCTACTTCAGTTTGATCTGCTGAGAAGATCTCAATCCATTGTTGGGGCGCAAGGTTTTGACCATCCACCAACAGAGTTGATACTTCAATTTCGGTGCGATCGGGTTCTGAGGTAGCTTTGCGATCGAAAGACAAAAAGCTGCCAGGTTCTAGCTCACACAAAATGCCATCAATGTACATGCGTCCGGGGGCGATGGCCAAGTCTTTGCCATTCTCGATCACATCGATCTGAAAGCTGCGTTCTGTACTCAGGTCTGCCATTGGTACGCCTGATGTGCCCAGCATATCTCGTGCCTGCATTTGAAGCAGATGCCGTTGAATATCAATTTGTTCATTCCAGTCTGCATCAAGCTGCAAGCGTCCCTGTTGCATTCTGACGCTACTGTAATGGTTTTGAGGCCGAAATGTAGACCGAGTGAAATCGCCTTTCATCGTTTTGTCCTATGTGATGTGCCTAGTGATGTGCCTAATGATGTGCCTAATGATGTACTAGTTTAATAAGTTGGTTAATGGGTTGGGTAACGTACTGCCGAGATAAGTCTGCTAAGAAACTAACTTCCAGAAGCCGCTTCGTTTAGGGAATTGGTCGAAGTTGCAATTGGCTCAATCACAAGAGTGGCTCCGAGTTGTTGTGCTTTGCGTTGGAGCTGTCGCAATGCCCGTT
>JAAUOZ010000152.1 GCA_012034655.1 Leptolyngbyaceae cyanobacterium CSU_1_3
CTCAATATTACAAACCTGCTTGATGACTCGATGAAAACTCTCGATTTGCCAGTGACGATCATGGACTTGTTTGAACGTCTCACGAGTCAGGGGCTTTAGTGCGTCTAATTCGGGCAGGAATACAATGTAATAACGGGCTTCGTTTTTGAAGTCCTGGCAAAACACCTTGACCCAGCCAAACTCTTTGAGATACACCACCAATCCAGACTCGGGAATGGTTAAAGTCTGAATTTGAATGTCCTGACCGGGTTCAAGAGAAACTTTGCGATTATTAGCCACCCCAAATAGGAAACCTACTTCCTCGTTTCTGAGGAACTTCAGATTCGCCATACTGGAATACCAGCTATCGCCTGTGACCCAATCAGTCTCGATACCCCAACTTTTAATTTCTTGGAGCATCTCAATGAAATAATCGTTCTTGGTTTTATTCTCCTGTTTATCATATAGCCGGAAGTTTACAGGGTAAGAATTGCCGGAAATATCGGTATAATACAACGTGATGAGATTGATGCCCTTAACCGTGCGCTTGTGCTTGCCAGACCAGAAATATCCGACCAATTCTGTCTTACTTGGATCTCGGTAGGGTTTATCCACCACACTGTCATCGACACTCGTAGTGCCGCCTGTCAAGTTCAGTTCCCCTTTAACTTCATCAAATAGGTCTTTAGGGGTGTATTGCTCCCGCAATAAGAAGCGGTTGACGCTATCATGACTCAGTTCTTCGAGAATCTCAGACAGACGCACACAACTGACATATTTGGGTTCTGCCAAGAGAAACAAGGTGTAAAGATGACAATTACATTGGGCAGTTGAGGGTTTTGATCGTTCTCTCATAAGCGGCTACTGCTGAGGGGACTCACCTAAACTCACCACATTTCTGCATTCCTGTCAATGCGTAAGTCCTAAAAATGATCCATATAAAATAACCAGATTTTAGAAAGGTCTTTTTCTTGGGTGAGTTTTAACTTGAGTTCCTGAAGTTGTTCAATTTTCATGATGTATATCAACGTCATTAAAATAAGGATAGCGCCGCTGCTTCTCTTAGACTGTTTTAGGATAGCGCCAGAACCTCAGTGCATTATGAATAGACAAAATGGGCATGGGTTAAAAACAGGGGTTTTAGGGTATCAGCGCAAGACAAATTGAGCCATCATTTGATGATGACCGATCCCATCTTCACCCCTCTTTAGGCTTGTTGGAAGCGCTTAAATCCCAGCATCTCTAACCAGTGCTGTCACGTCTCTCGGTAAATGATGGGAATCTCACCCTATTTATCGGGACAAAAAAGAGACAGAGAACTTGCAGTGAAAAGATTATGGAGCTTTATCAGAAAACTTTAGAAACTCTCACGCTATTTGTCTTCTAGCCTCGCACCTCCTGGCTATAACTCGGCTTCAGCAAAGAGAGACTCCCAAAATGATGCCTCAAAATGGTCGTGAACTTCTGTTGAGCTAGCAGAAATACTGGAGCATCACACCGTAGAGTACCTCCAGTGTTTCATTACACCTCTGGAAGATAGCCTCATGACTGACTTAAACTTGATTGCTTCGGCTCCTCAAACTCACTCAGCAGACGTTCTCGATCCTTTTAGGATCATTGATGACATGGTTGATTTACGCATTCAGATGGCACAATTAGAACAGCAAATTCGAGAGCTGCAACCTCTCTTTTTCACAGCCTGCTTCATGCTGAATCAAGCCAAGATTGATCGCAGTCGCGCCATCATTTCTCGCAAGCTCACTCCAGCTCAGTGGACTTACACCGCTGAAATCCTCGACCAAGAAGTCTTATTCAAGCAACTGCGCAAACAGTTTCAACAAGACCATGAACCCTCTGGTGGCAGAGATACGACTTGGCTCATTAGGTTACTCTTCACTCAACTGGTTGGCTCACCTCACTAAAGCCGCATATCCCGAAAAGGCAGCCAGCAACGCTCACAACAACCACTTTCCCATAAAGCCGGAAGGCGAAACCCACTACCACAAGCAGGACAGCGATTGAGCAAAGAATAGTCATGACGATCGCACTGATCAACTTTTGCCTGCTGCCACTGATTTTGGTGAATCGGAGTCTCTCCATAGCAGAAAGGGCAAAGACGGGTTTCTAAATGTAGCTCCGATCGCTCCACTGGCAGCATCGATAACAGCTCTACCTCGGAAACTCCCACCAGGGCTGACACCTTTTTTAAGTGCTCAGCCCTCGGCGGACGATTCAATGAAGGCATCTCCCATCCGCTCACCGTCAGCGTCTCGATTCCGAGTATTTCCCCTAATCCCGCTCGACTCAGACAGTTGGCACGACGAAAGCGCCCCAGATAATGATCAAAACTCTCTCCGACTTCAGGAGCCACTTGGAAAAGCCAACCTTGACCATCGCGCTCGCCGCTCATCGACATTCTGCAACAACTTCTTTCAGAATACTGAACTCGATCCGCTTCGCACCACGTTGCAACGATCGCACTCCCGCTTCCCGCAAGATCCGATCGAGTAAGCCAATATAGCCACTCGTTGCAGGTCCCAATACCTTCTGCATTTTGGCACTGCCTAATTGGGATGGTTCCGGCAATCGCAACACATGCTTCTCCCAAATCACACTGGTTTCTACCAGTTGCGCACTCGTTAATCGCTCGTAGCGGTGGCTCATAATCACCCGTTGATAAATTTGCTCATCGCGGCGCATCACTGCATCCAAACGATCCGTTCCCACCAACACCACGGAGATTTGCAATGCGTCTAGGAGGTCTTGAAGGTCGTAGAACGTTTTGGGACGCAATCGATGCGCTTCATCAATGATCAACATCTCCACCTGACACGCTTTCATCGTTCGGTAAACTCGGCTGCGTAGTTCTGATAACGTGCCGCGACTCAGTTGATATCTCAGCGTGTTCAGAATGCCTTCAAACATCTCGCGATTGCCACTTTCAGGCGGCGATTGCCACGAGATCACGGGCACGGTCGGCGCTTGACCTGTGATTAACATCGGAGGATGCTTTAAGCGGTAACTCTCACACGCAATCGTCTTGCCTGTGCGCGAATCCCCGACCACTCGACAGGGCGACCGTGCTAGTCGCTTCCCATCTAGCCATTCATGAAATCGGCGCATTTGCTCTAATTCCACCACCCACCGTCGTTGCAGTCGCTGGATTTCTCGTTCCACTTGAATCGTCGGTGTGGGTTCGCTACTACCTACAGCTTCATCTACGGCTAACGGGTCGGGTATTTGCTCAGTTAAATTCACCACAACTCAAACTCCTCCCTCCGAAGCGTCATAGTCAAATACCCTCACATCAGGCACTTCGATCGCCAGATTCTCCTCCTCTTCTTCTACATCAATTGCTGCTGTTCTCAAGACTGGCTCGACAACTGGTTCAGCAACAACAGTCGGCTTCTTCCCTGGGCGCAATCGCCCCCGCCGCCTCTGCTCTTCGACCTCTTGATCCCGCGCTCGCACCTCATTTAAGATTGAAGCATTACTCAACGATCGCCCTACTTGCCTCAACCGCCGACTCATCGCCTGTGCTTCCGCATACGATAAACTTTCAGTCTCTAATCCACTCGCATGGGCACGACTGAGAAAGATATCTTTGCCGCCCTCTTCCCGGTAAATCAGGATGCTCGTAATGTCGCGAGGATTGTAACGCAACACCACCCAACTGCCGATGTACCCCTCTAAATACTCACCTCGATAGCTCAAGTTGGCAAACTGGATATACCCGCCTCGATACACCACTCGCCGATCTCGCCGCATTAAACAAATATCTAACTCGCGATCGCTCATTAAGGCCAGTTGCACCGTGCCGCCTGCCTCCCATCGTCCTAGACGCGTCTGATTCCCGATTCGCGCATCGATCCCTGGGTTATAGCGCTCCACCAGGTAGCGCACTATGTATTTCTCAAGCTGGATTAACGTCAAACTCGCACTGCTTTCTGCTTGCTTCGGTCGTCGCTTCGTACTGTTGCCCGTGTATCCCGGTAACGTCGCAAACAACTCACTGTTCAATGTCCCAAACGGGCGTTCCACGATACCTCCCTCTGCTGGATACCGCCGCTGACATAAGACTATCTTTAGCTCACTCGCCACTTGCTCTAGATGCTTCGACTGAAAGTCTTTTCCGCCATCAGTGTACAAATATCGCGGCACTCCATAGGTGCCCCACTCTTGAGTTAGCTTATAAGCTGAACTATATTGCTTCGGTAGGATTGCATGACGCAACGCTAAACACACCACGACTGCACTCGGTGCTTCCATCCCTAAATGTATTCCTACGATGCACCGCGAATACGTATCGATGACCGTCGTTAGCCACGGTCGTCCTAATACCTCACCCACTTGATCCACCACTAATAAATCAACTCGCGTGTGGTCACATTGCCACACCTGATTACTTTCCCGCACTTCGACTTCCAACCCCTCACGGGTTTTCAGGATTAAGCTCTCTCCTTGCCATCCGATTGAGCGACTTCTTTGTCGTTGTTGCTGAGCCTCGATTTCTCTCCCTAATACCCGATACACTGTCATCCGGCTCGGTGGCTTGCTCTCCCCAACCTCCTCCGCCCTTGCCGCCACTCGCACCGCCACCTGCGCTCGGCTCATTCTTCGTCCTCCCCGATTCCCCGCTCGATACGTTTGCAATATGTAGTCCTGCCACTTTTCATCCAGTCGCAGCTCCCCACGATCCGAGCGTCCTTGCCGAATTACCCCACTGACTCCTTCGGCTTGCCACCCTCCCATCAAATACCGCACATTTCGCACCGTCATCTTCAATTGCTCCGCTATCTCTTGCTGGAGCGCCAGATAGGTTGCCCGATCCGGGGCATTCCCTAATCGCTCCATCGCCCTCACCCGCTCCGCCTCCGCCTTCGTTAAACCCGCCGACCGCACACCACTCCTCGCACTGTCTGCAACTTCCCCGGGTTCCGATTCCTCCTGCCTCATCCCTCATCCTCCACTGCTTTAAGAAATTTAATCTGAGATTCGACGCAGTTACTCTACACCCATTGAACGCCAATTCTAATCTCGCTTCACACGATTTCATAACTCCTAATATTCCGTAAGTTAGGAAACTTAATTTGAGATCCTTCTCTCAAAAGTTTAGGAAAAATAATTTGATACCCGATCGCTCTTCACCTCAACCTGTACTACTTAACTCTCAAACTCAAGCACAGTATCCGTTCTAGCCTTTTAAATCGGAAAAATAATTCGATACGAAAGGAAAAATAATTCGATACTCGACACCACTGATGGCGAACTGAAGCGCTCTCTAGCGGCTTCAAGACACTACAACGATTACAAGATTGGCGATCGCACGGGCAATATCGATGGCAGGCAAGGCATTAAGTTGGGCTATGGCGGCGTGGATGTCATTGATGTGTTTAATAAATCTCGTCAAGACACCACATTTCAGCTAGAAGTAACTCCTTCTTTTGTAGATCAGCAATCTGACGATTTGGAGGTAACGGCAATGGATACAACCCAGGAGGTTTCCAAACAGGTCATTGAGTCCGTCTATGAAGCTCTAGAAGCGTTGCCAGAGATAGAAAAAAAGGAACAGCCAGAAGATTCAGTTGTGTCCAAACGGCGGCAGCCTCGACGAGTTAAACCTGTTGCCGTGGATCTGGAGTTGCTGAAGACGGTGGCAAGTCGCTTTGACATCGAGATCCGTAGTGGCAAAGGACAAGGCTATGACCATGCTTTGGCAGAACTCTTATTGCTGCTAGAACAGAAGGCGATCGCGCCGGATGAACCCCCACAAGCTATTGAACCGACTGCACCCACATCTCAAACTGTGGCGGACCAGGCGAAAACACTGGCTTGGCTCACGGGCAGAGTGGAAGCATTGGAAGCCGAAATTGCTCAGCTTCAACAAGAAAAACAAGGGGCGATCACGACTAATCTATCACTGGAGAAGGAAGAACAATCGCAGCAGGAAATCAACCAACTGCATGATGAAAACAAGCGCCTTAAAACAGAACTCCTTCAGACTCAATCCAGGCTCGAAGGGATTCAACGCTTTTTGAATGGAGGGGCGATCGAGATAACAACTCAGGAGAAAAGGACGGAGGAGGCGATCGCAATCACCACTCCAGCAGATGCAATTGAAAAACAGGCAGCATCACCCACGGCTTTACCTATCCCTCAAAAGGTTGCTGTTGCTGTTTCATACCAAGCTGACTTAGACCCAGATGTACTTAGAGCACTCCAGACAATTCTCGATTACAACGAGTATGAGGCAACCTCCCATCAGCAAAGGTGGGCGATTAGTATTCCAGTTATGAAGGATCTTCTCAAACAATTGGGCAAGGCAACTCAACCTAAAATTGAAGCAGGCCTTAGAGCCAAAAGTGAGACGATTGATGAGCATCATCGACATCACGGTCTCGGTCAACGCCATAACCGCGTTCACAATGGGCGATCCATTAGTGACGTGATTAAACTCTGATCTGCTGCTGTCTAATGCTGCCCATCACTCTCTAGCAACCACATCTGTGGCGCGATCGCCATAACTTCTATCCCCTCACTCGATTTGACAATTCCCACTACAAAAACAAAACCATCGTTGGAGAACAGAAACTTTTGATCATGGCACTTAAACCTGAAACCCTTTTAGTCGAACGCCTCAAGGTGACACAATCGCAAATCATTCAGTTTTGCCAACGCTGGCACATTACTGAATTCGCCTTGTTTGGCTCAATTCTGCGAGATGACTTTCATCCCAATACGAGTGATGTTGATGTTTTAGTCGTATTTAGTCCAGAGGCACGCAAAGGACTTTCCGAATGGATCACCATGCAAGACGAACTTGCTGCCTTGTTCGGGCATAAGGTCGATCTGGTCAACAAAGCGGCGATTCAGGAAAGTCATAACTGGATTCGTAGGCGGAATATTCTAGACACAGCTCAGGTGATTTATGGCGGCTAATAGTGATTCAGAGGCAATTCTCGATATTGCAGATGCCACACAGCAAATTTAATCAGCAATACAGTCTGTGACACTCGACCAATTTAAGCGTACTCGTGAGAAACAAGCAGCTATCCTCTATTTCTCTATCATCATTGATAAGGCAACTAAACGCATCTCGGCAGAACTGAAATTACAATATCCAGATGTACCCTGGCGTGAAATGGCGGGGTTGAGAGACATTTTGGCACACCAATACGACCGCGTTGATCTGGAAACCGTTTGGGACATTACTCAAACGAATATCCCAGAACTCCTCTCACGCCTGCAACCAATCCTCAATACATTCGAATCAGCTCCACTTGTCTTTGTGTCAATAAACTAATTCAGCAAGCGGGCTTGCAGTTCTTCTATCTGCGCCTCAGCGATCGCTCCCTTCGCATTCTCGGCAAATCGCTTGAAAATAAGACTATGAGATTTATCCGAATCTTCATTGCTGATTTGAAACTGCACAGTACCATTAGACTGCACCTGCTTAATTACTACAATTCGTAGTTCCTTTTGACCTTTCAACAAATAATGTTGCTCAACCATCACCTGCTCTGAGATAGGAGTCGCCAAGTCAAAAAGAGTTGCCAGTTCCATAAATTGCTGCTCTAAATCTGTTTCGACATTGGGCAGATGCGATCGCTTTGAGACTTCGGCTTCAAAAGAATCAGGTTCACCAGATTGGATTTCGGTGACTGAGTTGAGAGTTGCATCGGTTGATTTATCAGTATTGCCTTCATCATCACCCTCAGTATTATTTTGAGAAAGATGCTTCTCCTTTTTAGCTTTTGTCGGGCGGTACAATGTTTCTACTCGCTCTGTATACAGATCTGCAACAGCTTTCTTCTCGCGCTGTTTGTAAGATTCCAGTCCCTCTAGCTTTTCGCGCTTGAGTCCAGTACGGATGTAAGCCAGCAGCATTTGTTCTTCAGTTTGTCCTTTTTGTTCACTTAGCTGTGTTAGCAGTTCTTCCTCGAAATTCAACAACCGCACTGTGTGGGCTTTTTTTGTTAGTGCCATTTTTCCTCCAATGTCGATAAATTTAGATGTTGGGGTGGTACGTCTATTCTAGATAATGAGGCTGATTTGGTTGCTGAGATAGACCCACAGTTTAGTATGAATGTGCTAGGGTTCAGGGAGTGGGGAGTTGGCTGTAAAGAACCTGAAAATTGACTCACTCGATTGAGCGATCGACTCAATCTATGGCGATGACTCGAAAAAGAAATCTCCTGAAAACAAAAGAAATCATGACATTAAGTATTGCTCTGACTCCAACAGAGTATGAGCAGATCATTGAATGGGCAAAGGATATCGGCTATCCCCCTCGCGGTTTTTGCTCGTTTAGCAACACTGGGAACAATGCCCAAAGTCGCGCCGTTAAATTTGTCTGCTTGGAAAGAAGTTGGGCTGCATCTGGGACATCTCGATCGCTTACTCCAAGTACTGGAGGTCATCCAAGGCGAGGCGATCTCAACCCCACCAACACTGACTAATTTGATTAAACAAGAAATCTTTCAGCTTCGCAGTGCTTGTTCCGCCCTGCTCAAACGCTCGGTTGCACCAGAGGACAACTACTCATGATTCCTAATGTTGTTCGAGGTGCTGATTTTCGCGGCTGTCTCGATTATCTCTTTCAGAAAGAGAAACTGCCTCTGATTGTGGCAACTAATATGATCGGTCAGTCCCCGGCTGAACTGGCGATCGAATTTGAAATGATTCGTCAACTCAATCAACGCTCTACTGTTCCCGTCTGGCATGTCTCGCTGGCAGCCCGTCCCGATGAATTCATCTCGCAAAAACAATGGGCTGAAGTCGTTGACTGCTTCGTTCGCAAAGTTGGAGAACAGGCAGGCGAAGATGAGAAAGGCATTAGTCCAGAAGAAAATCAATTTGTCGCAGTGGCACATGGCGATCGCAACCATCCTCATATTCATCTCGTGCTCAATCGCGTCTTAGATTCAGGGGAAGTTTGCTACTGCAAGTGGGATCACAATCGCGCTCAACAGGCTTGCCGGGAAATCGAGCAAGAGTTGGGATTAGTGATTGTCACAACTCAGGAAACAGCAGCGGAGGTTGAAGCAGAACCCAAGTTTCGATTGCCGCGCGAAATCATTGCTCAGTTGGAACTGCAAGCCGATCGCTCTGGAATCATTGATCCTCGCTTGCAACAGTATTACGATCACCGCCGCCAACGACTGGAGGAAATTTTTGATGGAAATGGAACAGGAGTTTCACACTCAACTCAAGACGATCAACCAACAGATTCAGCAGCAACTCGAACAGAAGCAGCAAGTCTCGCTTTGGTTGCAGCAACAGAGCGAACTCATGCAGCAGTTACCCATTTTGTTAGAACAGTTGCAGCCGATCGCCCAGCTACCCCATCAGATCCAAGCGGTCAGCCAACAATTAGCGAATCTCGAATCTCAACAGCCGTTGAGCGATCGCCTCAATCAGATCGAAGCCCAAGTCTCTCAGTTGAATCACAGACTCAAATCTCTAGAACAGACGACACAGACTATGAACTTGACTTTGAAAGCATTACCCACCAGCTTAACGACCGTGTTGCAGACCTTTCTCGATCAATTGAACAACACACTCAACGACGAGTACTGATTCATGAGCAATCCTTCCAACAACTCGATGGGACAGGTATTGGAGGACGCGTTGTTTGCCGCCTTGCAGCCAATGATGACGGAGATCAAAGCATTGAAGCAGGAGGTGAACGATCTCAAATCGGAGAACAGCACCCTCAGACAACAGATCCAACGCGATCAGAACAGTCAGCAGTTGGAGATCCAATCATCGCTCTCCAGCTTGCTCAGTTCACTGAAGAACTTCAACGAGAGGCTCACAACCGTCGAAAACCAGCATGGCTTCAGTCAGAATCTCCTGAAGTCGATGGATCGCAAGCTTCCCTATCCGCTCCAGTTCCCAATGAAACTTTTCATCAGCGGGGAGACAGTCACCTATCGGGGATTGATGGCGATCGCAATAATCTTCATGACCTCCACCGCCGTGACAGTCCAAGTCGCCCAACAACTCCTACCAGGCATTCACAAACAGATCTATCAACACATCAACAACGTCGAGATTCGTCTTCAGCGCATCGAGAAAAAGCTCAAGTGAATTCGCCTCAGCCTGAATGGACGATTGAGCAAAAGCAACAACACTACGAAAATCTTTGGCACCGTTTTAATGAGGAGTTACCTGCCCAACTAAAGGGGGTGGAACGGGATGTTCAGATCGCCCAACGAGCCATCCCACAGTTGGGAATAGGAGAGACTTCTCGATTGCTTTGTCGTAGTCCTCATACTCAGGCTCTTCTTAAAGCTGGAAATTCTCGCTGGCAAGACCATGTTCACGAAGTTGTTGGAGTAGCGCAAGAACGGACTCTATCTCCCCAACAGTGCCAGCAAGGAAAATGGGTTGTGGGTGTGTTGGAGCGCTTGCTTAGAGACTCAAACACTTCGGTAATTGAGGGCGATCGCTACTCCCTCCACCAGGATAGACAGAACCACTCCTTAACCCTCACTGCTAAAGATGGGCGCGGGACGATTCTTAAACAATCGCAGGGCTATATTGTCCAGTCCAATCTCTCGCCGCAGGATCTCAAGGCGATCGAGATTTTCGATCGCAAGCTCAATCATCAAGCCGCTGAACGCATCCAATCAAACCGCTCAATAAATAAAAAGAGTCAGAGTCGAGGATTTGAAATGGGAGACTGATTGTTAATCGACATCATCAGCGATCGCTTTTTCAACCAGAATTGATCAGTCAATAGGGGGTAGTAAAATCAAGCTATGGCTAAAGACCTGTTTCACGATGCCGTCAAGCAAGCTCTTCTCAAAGAACAGTGGGTCATTACGGCAGACCCGCTGATCATCAAGATTGGGGGTGTGAAACTAGAAATTGATCTGGCAGCAGAAAAAATGGTCGCCGCTGAAAAAGCAGGTCGCAAAATCGCAGTCGAAATTAAAAGTTTTCTCAATCCTTCTACCATTACCGACTTCCATGCTGCTCTGGGTCAATTTCTTAACTATCGTTTAGCTCTCCAAATCCGTGATCCTGACCGCTCACTCTACTTAGCTGTCCCGCTCGATACCTTTGACTCTTTTTTTCAAGAACCCTTTGTCCAACAAGCAGTAAACCTATATGAAGTTAAATTAGTTATCTATAATCCAGTCGAAGAGGTCATTACCCTATGGAAAGATTAGATTGCTACCGCCAAGCTATCCGCAACTTACTTTCTGCTCATGCTTCGTCTGAGCCTGCTCTCTCTCAATCTGAGATTGAGTCCCAAATCCTCTTTGATTCTGAACATGATCACTATCAACTCTTAGATCTGGGTTGGGATGGTCTCAAACGTGTTTATGCCTGTTTCATCCATCTCGATATTAAAGACGGCAAGATCTGGATTCAACGAAATATGACTGAATCAGACTTAGCTCAAGAATTAGTCGAGATGGGCATACCTAAGAATGATATTGTCCTTGGCTTACATCCTCAGTACAAACGTCCGCTTACTGGCTATGGCGTGACCTGATAGCCTTCATCCTTAAAGGTTTTGATTTCCAGTTCTACTCATCGTTTAACAATTCAACTGTTCAACCCTTAAACCGTTTAACACTTTTCGCAAGTCATCAGGCTTTTGAATTTTATCCCAGTCAATTTCAACCCCATCCAGCAGAAAATCGATCGCAATTTGAATCAGATGAATCGGGTACATTCTCTCTGACGGGGCTACGGGGTCAGTATTGTTGGCTCTAATTCGAGCCGCTAACTCATTCAAGCGATTGTGACGGCTCTCCCCAATATCAATATTAATTTTCTTAGGTCGATCAGTTTTAGTTTTGTCTTGAGCCAATGACGATCGCTCAGACTGACTCTCCGGCACAGATTCAGTATTAACGGTTAAAGGGTTATTAGGTTTAACAGTTGGTAGGTTTAACTGTTCTCGTAACTGTTCCACAGCTTGCGGATCGAAGTCTTCTTGGATAGATGCTTCAGTCAAAGGTTTGCGTTTTTGAGCCATTACTTCAGTGCCCCCATAATTTCCTTGCACAAAGACTCAAATTCTTGACGTGCATCTTTCACATCTTTTCCTCCTGGCATTGTCCAAACAACTTGGCGTTGTCCATAGCAGTCGGCGATCGCTTGCCGCTGGTGAATTACTGTTTTCAAGAGCCCCTTATTTTGGAGCAGAGATTGAGACTCAGTAAGCAAGCGTGTTCCTTTCACTGCACGATTCAGCACGAGACAGGCTTTTGGCTTACCACTCTCTCGTACAGATTGAACTTGTTGAGCCAGCTTAAGGGCTTCGGTAGTGCTGGAGAGATCCAGACCTGTAGGCTGGGCTGGAATTATCGCTAGGTCGGAACGAAGGAGAATATTTAGGGTAATATCCGACAACATACCGCCGCCGTCCACAATTACATGATCAAAGGAGGCAGCGATGCCAGGGATTTTCTCTAACAACTCTGAGCCTTCGCTGATCACGTAGGTTTGAATGGGCAGCTCGATTTTTGAGAGCCAACGGGATGCTGATTGTTGTCCATCGCTATCGACAACAGCAACAGATTTGCCCTGGTTCGCTAACCACCAAGCAAGGTGGCAGGACAAAGATGATTTCCCGCAGCCTCCCTTTTGATTTACGAAGGAGATCACTGACATATTTCTTCCTCAACAGACCTGCTGACAGTTTAACTGTACAACCGTAAAACTGATGAACTGTTAAACAGTTAAAGGGTTTAAGGGTAAACAGTTGAAGGATTAAAGGATAAACAGTTGAAGGGTTTAAGGTTTGAAGGATTAAAGGATTAAAGGGTTTAATTGAAAATCTAAGGAGTTTTTATTGGCAAGATTTACCATTGGCGAAATCTTTGCTAGCGTTGGGCTATATTTCTGGACAAGCAAATCCGCGATCGAGATTGAGATGAACGAAGACGACAGGCAGCGAGTTCAGAACTTTTTGAATAATTGGAAAGGTTCGCAGGGGAATGAGCGGGCGAACTACCAAGGGTTTTTTCTCGACTTGTGTGATGCGCTGGGGGTCGATCGCCCGCCGCCAAAGGGGAATGTTCTAGACGATCCTTACTGCTTCGATAAGGATATTCGGGTGATTCACAAGGATGGGATTAGTACCAACTTTGCGGATTTTTATAAGGCAGGGCATTTTTTGATCGAGGCAAAGCAGGGGGGCAACTCCTCAAAGCGGGGAACGGCGAAGCGAGGAACAAAGACGTATGACACGGCAATGGAGAAGGCGTTTTATCAGGCTTTGAGCTATACGCCGTTTTGCCGAGTAAGCCGCCGTTTGTGATGACTTGCGATATTGGTTCGCACTTTGAGCTGTGGGAGGGCTGGAGTGGGGATTATGGCGGGTTGGGGGCGCGGCAGCGGGTGGAGCTGTCGGCGTTTCGGGAGGCGGCGGTTTTTGATCGTTGGGTGACGATTTTTAATGACCCCCAGGCGTTGAACCCGGAGAAGTATCGGGCGCGGGTGACGCGGGAGGTGGCGGATGAGTTGGCGAAGCTGGCGCGGTGGCTGGATGACCAGGGCCATGATTCCCATGATGCGGCGCAGTTTTTGATGCGGTGTATTTTTACGATGTTTGCGGAAGATGTGGAGCTGCTACGAGAGGAAGTTTTTACCAATGCTCTCAAGGACCGCTGGATTGATCATCCAGAACGATTCGTGCCAGAGATTGAGAAGCTATGGCGAATCATGAATGAGGGTGGTGAGTGGACTGTGGATGCCTGGAACTCTTATCGAGTGCTGCAATTCAATGGCAGCTTTTTTGCGGAGGCGACGGCGTTTGAGTTGCCGAAGGAGCAGCTCAAGATTTTGCACGCGGCGGCGGTGAAGGATTGGAGTGCGGTGGAGCCTGCAATTTTTGGCACGCTGGTGGAGCGGGCGCTGGATAAGCAGGAGCGGAGTAAGTTGGGGGGCGCATTATACGCCGAGGTCTTA